>CAZSTO010000016.1:0-14048 GCA_964610005.1 uncultured Candidatus Saccharibacteria bacterium | reverse complement strand
GGGGACCTACTGTTTACAAAACAGTTGCTCTACCAACTGAGCTAAAGTGGCAAAAGGGTGTGTGTGGAATCCCTACCAATACTCGCCCTTACTGTCGTTGTCCCAATCAGTCACAACAAGTACGGAACTCCTACACACCCAACTATCATATCATTTTTATTTACCGATTTCAAATCTTTTAAAACGTACCATTTCTATCTTTTCACCGAACTTTTGTATTGCTCCATCTATCATAGCCTGTATTGTTATCTCTGGATTTTTGATAAAATCTTGATTTAACAAAACTTGATCTTTGAAGTATGAATCTATTTTACCTTGAACTATCTTCTCTTGTAGATCTGCTGGTTTATCAGCGGCTTCACTCATGAATAATTCTTTTGCTTTTGCCAAGGCAGCTTCATCTATATCTGATTGTTTTAAGAACTCTGGGGCTGTTGCAGTTACTTGCATAGCTATATCTTTTGCTAAAGTTTTGAACTCTGCATTATTTGAAACGAAATCTGTTTCTGATGCAAGTTCTACTATAGAACCAACTAAACCATTTGAGTGTATATATGCTTCTATAACTCCGGCACCTAACTCACGATCTGCTTTTTTAGCTGCTTGTTCAGCACCTTTTTTCTTTAATATGATGATAGCTTTTTCAGCATCACCACCAGCTTCTTCTAATGCCTTTTTACATTGCATAACTGATATACCAGTTTTTTCACGAAGAGCCTTAATTTGTTCTGATGTGATTTCCATAGTTTTATTTTAAATTTTAAAAAATTAATTGTGTATAAATAATATATAATTATATATTATTTTAGAGATTATCCAAGCAATTGATGCAATATATAGTCTACTGATGTTCTGGAAGAATCATTAGCAACTATCGGGTATTGTGTGTTTGATATTTTACAATCTGTATTTGCTATAGCTATAACAGGTATACCCATTCTATTTGCCTCATCAACTGCGATAAATTCTTTTTTAGGATCTACTACCAACAATGCTGCAGGAAGTGACACAAGATCTTTTACACCTATAAATAATTTTTCAAGTCTTTCTACCTCTTTATCCATCAAAGATTGTTCTTTCTTTGTATATTTTTTAAGTTCACCCTTAGCTTTCATGTCTGTAAGTTCAATCATACGATTGATTCTCTTTCTGATAACCTCGAAGTTTGTGAATAGTCCGCCAACCCATCTACCTGCTATGAAAGGACTATTTGTTCTTACAGCAGCGTTTTTTACTAGGTCAACAACCTCACTTTTACTTGTAGCAAAAAGTATAGTTTTATTATTTGCCTTAAGATCAGCGATAAAAGCTTTTGCTGCATCTATCTGTTCTGCTGTTTTTGTTACGTCGATAATATCCACATTGGCCTTTGTACCATATATGTATTTTTTTACTGAAGGATTACGAGAAGCACGCAATGTTCCATAATGAACCCCTGCCTCAAACATCTCTTGTATATTATTTATTTGCTGTGTCATATAGAGTATATGTATAGCATTTTTTATGAAAAATGGCAATAGAAATAAAGAAAAATCCCGCCCGGTCCCACTAGGGGTCCGGACGGGTGGATTTTTAAGCGAAAACCATCAATCAATCCTCGCCAAGAGTGATCAGATGATTCTCATCCAACACCTCTTCGGTCGGAGGATAATGATCATAACCGACAAAGTCGGGACCAAAAAGTATGGACAGATTTGTTTTGATCGTGATCGGCGGTTTTGGTGCCCATCTAACAGCCTCGTAAACAGCATCTTGAATGTCAGGACTTAAAGGTTTCTGAAATTCACAATAGCCGTCTTCTGATGGATCAAACCAGGCTACTGGGCAGCAGCCGAGATGATGACTTGTGCAAGAAAGACAAATCCGTGATGTCATAATCCACCTCCTTCTTCTGAATTATCCCAAGGCGGTGTTTCCGGGTCGAGGTGCTCAGCGATATAGTCGACTGCTACCGAGACAGCTTCAATGATCGCCTTATAGACCTCATCCATAGACATGGCTTCAGGTTCAGTGCTGGCTGCGGCCACACCAACCTTGATATGCCAGGGATGATCCCCTGAATTACCGACAATTTGATTGATATTCAGGGTGTGACGGAAGATGCTGAGTTCATCTTCCAAATCAGGGTCCGTGTCGAGATGAATCCTAGAATACCCCAGCAAATAGGCAAGGCCAAAACCCACTTCGGTATTCAAAAAAAATGTAATGTTGCCGAGAAAATCTTGATACGGACCAGACAACATTGGCGGACGTGCCGAGACACTGAAGATAGTTCCTGGATTGTTGGGGTTGAATTCTAACAATAGAACACGAATGCGACTGATGATTTCAGGGATTGGTTTCATGGTGGTTAAATTTTCGTACCCTTAAAACTTATCACAAAAAACCCTGATCAGTCCACAGAAAAATCAATAAGATATTTTTACCCTATCTAGTCAATAAAACCATAATGAGAACATTAATCTGAGTCTTCATCAACACTCGCCTCGCCACCATTTTCAAAATATTCTACTACTCTATTTATCATCTTATCTATTTGACCTTGAAGCATCAAAGATATTCCATGCCATGACTCTTTAAGCCTATGATCTGTTATACGATCTTGAAGAATATTATATGTTCTTATTTTCTCAGATCTATCACCTGTACCAAGTTGTTGTTTTTTATCTGATGAAAATTTTGCAGCCTCTTCTCTTTCTTTCAATTCAGCAATCTTAGCCTGTAAAATAGCTAGGGCTTTTTCTCTATTTTTTAATTGACTTCTTTCTGAAGTACAACGAACATCTAAACCTGTTGGTTTATGTATAAGTCTCACTGCAGTTTCAACCTTGTTAACATTTTGACCACCTTTTCCACCAGCACGTGAGAATTCCATTTCAAGATCGGCTGGATCTATTTGAAACTTAACTTTCTTTCTTATTGGTAAAACAGCAACTGTTGCAGTTGAAGTATGAACACGGCCTGATTTTTCTGTTTCTGGTATACGCTGTATACGATGTGTACCTATTTCATATTTAAAATATCTGTATACTTCAAAACCTCTAATCTCATAAACAGCCTCTTTGTATCCACCTATACCATTTTCTGATACATCCACAGTATCCACTCTAAAACCGCGACTCACCGCAAAATTTATATACATATTTGCAAGATCAGCCGCAAAAAGTGCTGCCTCATCTCCGCCGGCTCCGGCACGTATTTCTAATACTATTTCATTTGGAAATTGATCAGCGATCTCATCTTCTTTTATGATATCATTTATCTTCTGAATCATAGCTTCTATCTGGGCATCTATAGTTTTCATATCTTCTTCAGCCATCTCTTTCATATCCGGATCAGACATCATTTCCACTAGAGACTCTTTTTCTTTTTGTAATCTCTCAATCTCGCCAGCAAAAAAACTAGTTTTAAAATCTTTTTTTAATTCATCTAAATTTAAATCTTCCATATATTATTCTTATATTTTATATAAAATAAAAAAGCCTATATACGATAGTATAACAGACTTCTTTATAAAAGTTATTTTGTTTTCTTGGCTTTTGTAGAAGCAGCTTGACGAGCTTTGAATTTTTCAACACGACCAGCTGTGTCAACAATCTTTTCATTACCTGTATAAAATGGGTGGCATGCTGAACACATTTCAACATTACTTGATTCTTTTGTTGAACCTATAACGTATTTAGCCCCACAAGCACAAGTGAATGTAGCATTAGGAAAATAGTTTGGATGTATATTTTTCTTCATAATACGGCTATTATACATTATTATTGGATTAAATCAATATCTGCCTGCAATTTAACCGCTCTTTGCATAACCTGATCCCCATAGAAAGTATTACCATTTGACCCACAAGCTCTACCTGAATAATAACGACAAGCGGCATTTCTCTCTGCAGAATATGACCCTGATGATGCCCCTAGATCCGCTAAATACATGGATGAGGCCATAAATGCATCGGCCGCTGCCCACGGATTTGGTGTTCCACCCCCTCTAGCCTTAGATATACGTGCCTCAAATAACTTCCAAGTAGATGCTATAAATTGTGCCGGTCCCATAGCCCCACCATAACCTCCAGAAGCCAAAGGACATGATACTCTGGTGTTGAATGGGTCTTTACCCAAAGCCTTAGTAATAGACAAAAACGGCTCAACATCACGAGTCGGTTTCATTACATTTTTAATAGCAGCACCGGTGCTTATACGCACACCTGATCCATCATCTGAATTTTTCAAATAACATGAACCGACATTTGTACCTAGATTAGACTCTTGTTGCAATATGGCCAATATAAATGAAGCTCTGACACCTGTCTGCTGACTGGCGGCTTTAGCATATTTCACTGCATCTTCGAACTTGATTGATCCTGAATCACGAAGGGCGAATAAGGCATTTCTAATCTTATTAGCTTTTGCTTGTTTGTCACTGATAACAGATGAATAATTTGATTGTTCTTTTTTATTTAATGCCAAGAGTCTAGCCTTCTCAGCATTTATGGCATCTATTTTTTTCTTTTGAAGTTCAACTTCATATTTTGAATCATATTCTTTAGAGCGTTGAACATCTAAATCTTTCTTCTCTTTTTCTTCTTCTTGTTTATCTTTACTAATAATACCTATAGATTCGCGTATTTTAGTATTGATGAAACCATAAGCATCTATATCACGTACGAAGTCAGATATATTTTGATTAGATAAAAATATTTCAACCGGAGAAATATTATCTATTTCATAAGCACTTCTTATAACCTCTCTTAAGCCTATTTGATTTTTAGTAATACGTTGCTGTAAACCGGTTATGGCATTTTCCTTGGTCTTGATGTTTTTACCCAAAGTTGCAATAGATAATTCATGTTGCTTTATTTTAAGTTTTGCTTGTTGAGCTTGATTTTCCAATATCTTTTTATCACGTTCTATAGAAGAACCCTCATTTTTGAGTTTGGTTAATTGAGAACTAAGATTTTTAATCTCATTTTCGGTGTTTTCTAACTCTTGTAGACAAGCTGTCCTATTTTCTGGTAAATTACAATCCATTTCTGCATTAACTTGTACTGTAAAAATACCCAACAAAAAAATACCTGCTATTATCAATATTTTCATTCTGAAATTCATATTTGTATATTATAACAAAAAAACCCTCAAAATAAAAAACTTACACGAAAAAGTGTAAGTTTTTTATTCTCTGGTTTTAACAAAAACTATTCAGCCTCTTCCTCTTTCTTACCTTTTTCTACAGAAACCTCTATAGCTGACATATCTATATCTGTTGGAGCCTCCTCTTTTTCTTCTTCATGTTTTGATACTGTAACAACAACATCTTCGCCGTTATCTAATACCTTAACACCTGCTGGTATTTTTAGATCTGATACTTTTATATGATCATCTATCTCTTTCAAAGAAGATAGGTCAACTTCTATTTCATGTGGAAGATTTTTAGCTTCGGCCTCTATCTCTATTTCAAAGATATTTTTAATCAAATCAGCACCGTGATTCTTAACAGCTTCTGATACACCAACAAATACAAGTGGTACATTAACTGTAAGTTTTTGTCCTTTCTGTACAGCGTAGAAATCAACGTGTATTATTTCACCATTTCTAACATCTGTTTGAACGTCATGTATAAGAACATCTTGATCAGCATTTAGACCTGATAAAGTCACAATTGTTGATTCACCTGCTTCTTTGTATAATTTTGTAAAATCTTTTTGATTAATAACTATAGAAGTTGAAGGATATTTTGGACCATAAACAACAGCCTTTATAGACCCTGTCATATCTATACCTTTATTGAATTCTTGAACATTTAGTGTTTGTGTCATGATGACAGTAGTATACACTATTTTTCATATTTATCAATGGTATAATGAGTTCCATGAATTTACTATACAAACTCCAAAAATATTCAAAGATATCATATCCGATGCTGGCCATAATTCTGTTTATAACCTTAAATATAGTAAATATAATATATTATTTACAAGCCGCATATGTGCCAGGCTGGGACGGCATAGGTCATGTAGCCTATGCTTATGTTTATGGAAATAATATCTTTCCAAAACTCTTTGGATATTTGGATGTATGGTTCAACGGAGTACCGTTCCCAAATTTTTATCCACCATTATTCTATATCGCGACCTCCTTTTTAAGATTTATAGGTGATCAGAATGATTTTTTATTTAATTTTAAATTATTCAATATACTTATACTTATATTAACTGTATTACTATATTATATATTTTCAAATACGATATTTAAAAATAGAAATTTAGCATTTATATCAACCATAATTTTAATATGTATATTATCGACATATAGAAAAATCGGCGATTTAGGAATCAGTGTTGAATCTGTTTTCAATTATGGTTTTCTACCACAAAGTTTTGCATTTATCTTTTTTTTAATATTTCTAATATTATCTATTGGTCATACAAATATTAAAAATAGAATTTTCTATATATTATCACTTCTATTTATCGCATTATCAAATATACATGTATTAATAACTACCATTATTTACATATTCATATATTTATATATTTTATATAAAGAAAATAAACTAAATGAACTAAAGATAAGAATAATAGACACTTTTATATCTGGATCATTGTCACTATTCTGGTATTTACCAATGATATTTTACATACAATATTCTGCTGCCAAATCATCTGATTATGGTGGTGAATATTTTACAAAATACATTCTATTTATAATTATAATTACATCAATATTTAGCCTATATTCATCAAATAAGTATAAAGATTTATATATAAAAATAATATCTATATACTCACTGACATTAGGAATATTTAATATATTTCCAATAACTCAATACATAACAGTTTTGCCATTACATGTAAAACGCTGGCTTATAACACCAATAGTGTTAATACCTGTATTATTAATATATTGTATAAAATCTAATAAAAATAAATACATAAAAATCATATTTACAGTATTTGTATTTTCATTATTATTTATATATATAAATTCCATAAAAAATCAAAACCAAGATAGTTATTTTACAAGTTATAAAAGTGATAATTTTCAAGAATTAATCGATTGGCTAAAGGTAAATAAAAACAATCAAGACACCTTAATAAATGTTGAAAGTGTTTATCTAAATAATGTGGCTGATTTTTGGTATATACATGCATTACTTGGAATGAATAACGTGAACACAACATATTCAATATTAAGAGAGTCTGCATCAACTAGCTTTGTATTTGCCCAGATAAGAAACTCTATTTCAATGACTCAAGAAAGCATAGCTGTGAAAGCCAATGTCATGAATCAAAATATTAAACATAATTATTTTATAAATCAGGCTATAGATTTAGGGGTTACAGATTTCTTAGTCAAAAGTGATTTTTCTAAAAAAATATTATCTAAAAATAAAAACGTATACTTAGAACATAAATTTAAAGATTGGTATATTTTTAAAGTTAAAAATCCTAGTAATAGGATTATAGATAAAGACTTAAAAGCTATAAGAACTTATGGAGATTTTAATTTGAAAAAAAATACAGATGACATGTTTGATTTAACGCGTCTTTCTGAAGAATTAATATGGAGTGATAAATTAGATTTGATATTTTATTTAGATGATGAGCAAGACTTATCAAAAATGAATAGAAGTGAAGATATATCAGCAATATTTATATCTAAATTTAAATATTCAAATATAGATACAGCATATAACAATATAATAGATATAAGTAAAGATAGGCCGATATTTATAATAAAAGATTATGATAATAATTTATTCAATAAACTATATAAATTAAGAAACGAAAACAAAAATATTTATTTTATAGATAATAAATATTACACAATCAATACAGATAGATATCATCTATACTACAAATATATATTTAATTTCATAGACAATAGAATAGAAAATAAAACAAATGATTTTATATATATTAAAAAGACCTACTTCCCAAATCCACAATCTACACATAAACAATATATTGCTACGCCATTTTATACACTTGAATCAAAAAAGATAAGCGTGGAACATTCTATATGGAATATATATGTGGTCTCAAAAATAATCACCTTATCGACATTATTAATATCAATTTTATATTTTATTTATATTTACCGGTGTAATCATTCAAGAAAATAGATATAAAGTCTATAAAAGTCTTCATTGTATCTCTGAATAATCTAAACTTTGAATCTGAAATTAATTCACTATTTACATTCACTTCTAATATTGAATATTCATATTTCTGAATCAAAAATAATATTTCTAAATCGACAGCATATCGACTTATATATGTCTTTTTTATCAAATCTCTTATAATATCTCCTTTAAATAATTTAAATGGACATTGACTATCATATATGCCTTTAAGTAATAATTTATTTAAAGAATGACCTATGCTGCTAATAAATTTTCTAATTAGAAAAATCAAAATATTATTATCAATATTCTTTATTTTCTTTCTGGAACCTATTATTACATCATATTTATCGATATGATTAATAAATAAATCAAGTTCATGTATATTAACCGATGAATCTGCATCCATATATAAAACATATTTCATAACACTCTTTGATATACCTGTCTTTATTGCCTCGCCTTTTCCTTTGTTGAATTGATGTTTTATCAGTCTTATATTTTTATTGTCTTTAATAAAACTGTTAACCACTTCACATGTATTATCAAATGAACCATCATCTATAAGTAAAATTTCATAATCCTCTATAAAATAGCTTTCACTCAAAAAACTTGATACTGATTCGATTGTTTTCTGTATACGAGAAGACTCATTATACATAGGTATGACAATCGATAAACTAATTGAAGGTCCAGTGTTTGTTTGCATAATAATTCCATAATAATACCACAATAGATGTCATAATTTTAGCCAATATATACCATATGAATAATATACTATTAAATATATACATAAGGAATATTGTAAGAATAAGCCCTATGACAGAAACTATCATAAACCTAATATATCTGAGACTAATAAATCTTTTATGAACATCTTCTCTGAAAGTCCATATATTATTCCATAGAAAATTATTAGTAGCGGCAAGAATAAATGATATAGACGCAGCTAATATGACCCCTAAACCTAAAATATCTACTAAAAAATATAATACTAAAATATCTACAGCGGTACCAGAGATGCCAACTGTAGAATATTTTATTAATGTATTCCTCTTCAATATATCAATCATTATTAATAACTATAAACAGTATTATTTGTTATACCTGTGGTCAAATCTACATTGAGCTGTAAAGGTACAGAAGAACCAACACTTATACCAACAAGAGCTTTATAACCACCTACAGTCTTAGTATTTTCTAATGCTGAGAAGAACACAGCATTTTTAACCTTATTTGTTATGACGGCTGCTATAGGCTTACCAGACAACAGAGTACCGTCTTGATCATAAGTAGCACCCAATACACTTACCAATGTACCGTCAGTTATATAAACATAGCAATAACCTTTTGAACTTAGAGCATCATTTGATGGTTTACTAGATAAAGCTTTAGCACTTATCAATGTGTCGTATAAATTGTTATTGTTTGTTGTTATGGCAGAGTTTGAACAATCTATAACACCACCAACTGTTGGCACTTGGGATATATCAGTGAAAGCCGATAACGGTACTGCTCCATTATTACTTAAAGCATACAACTGAAGAGCCTTCTCTACACTCCTAATCTCACTAACTCTTTTTGAGTCTCTAGCTCTTGATCTGGCTTCTGATAAAGAAGCTAACACTATAGAACTTAATAGACCTATGATAGCTATTACAACCATTAATTCTATTAAGGTAAAACCTTTTTGATTTTTTATTTTCATATATTTTTTATTTACTATTAGTTATAAATTGAGGATCTATTTGTGCAGGCTCCGATATAATAGAGGTTCTAAACAAGTACACAGTTAATGCTATAAAAATTATAAATAATATAAACACTAAGATCACTGCTTGTTTTTCATTTTTAACAATTTTTTTATTAACTAAAAATTTTATTATATTTGGCACTTCCGGTCTACCAAATATAGCTCTTGATTTTATCTTGAATTTTGAATCATCAAAAGTTACATTATTTTCTGTTGACATATGTATATTATGACATTTTATTGCAAATAAATACAAGTTTTTATGATAAAATATAGGTTATGAATATATTTACAAAAAGACCAGATTTTCTATGTATCGGTGATATAGTTACTGATGCTTTTATAAAATTAAAAAACGCAGAAATAGAAGAAGATTCTGCCCATACACATAAAAATATATGTATACCTTTTGGGGAAAAAATCCCTTTTGAATCAGTAACCGAAATATGCGGTGTTGGTAACAGTGCCAATGCCTCTATATCGATAGCTAGATTGGGTTTAAAATCAGCTTTATTAACACACACAGGCAATGACTTTTACGGTCATAAAAATAAAAAAGTTATAGAATCAGATAATATAAATACTGATCTATTCACAATGGAAGAAAACAAAAAATCTAATTATCACTATGTGCTATGGTATGATCATGAAAGGACAATATTAATAAATCACGAAAAATACAATTACACACTTCCCGACAAATTATCTAAAGGTAAAATAAAACCAAAATATATTTATCTAAGTTCTTTAGGTGAAAATACATTAGAATTTCATAAAGAATTAGCCAAATACTTAATTCAAAATCCGGATATAAAATTGATATTTCAACCAGGAACATTTCAAATAAAATTCGGTATTATGAATTTAAAAGAAATATATCAAAGATCTGACATGTTCTTCTGTAATGTAGAGGAAGCTATAACTATATTAAATGCAGATGCAAATGATAAGGATATAAAATCATTATTGAATGGTATAAAAAATCTAGGGGTTAAATTGCCAATAATAACAGATGGTCCACAAGGTGCTTATACCTTTGATGAAAACGGTCAAATTATATATATGCCAATATACCCAGACATAGCGGCGCCACTTGAAAGAACTGGTGCAGGAGATGCTTTTGCATCAACATTTGCAGGGGCTAAGGCTTTAGGTTGTGACAACAAAAATGCCCTAATGTGGGCATCTATAAACTCTATGTCAGTTTGTCAGTATATAGGAGCCAGAGATGGATTATTGAAAAAAGATAAAATAGAAGAATATCTAAAAAACAAACCTGAGGGTTGGGATATCAAAATAATAAATTAGAAATCAGACATATTATCTGATGTTGGAGTTTGCTCAACTGTCTGTGTAGTATTTTCCACAGGAGTTGTTACTGTAGTATTTCCAGCAGATAAAGTGTTATACATCATGTAGCCACTTAACCCGATCAAGATTAAAGCGAATACTAGTAGTACATTGTTACCTGTTTTGTAATCTTTTACTATCCCCTTTTTTATCAAGAATTCAACCATGAATGATTTTTGTTCTCCTGAATTTGAATATGAAGGTGTAGAATTATAATTATTTGTACTAAAATTTAAATTATCCATAGTCTATATTATATTACAATTTTACATAGAGAGGCAATATGTGTTTACACCACTTATCGGATCATAATTATAACTAGGAAAGTTTATATTTCGATATTTTAAGATAGGTAAATTTATTTTCTTATTATTAGCCAAGAAAAATATAAAATAGTTATTTATCTTCTGATCACCGCACGCGAAATACCAACCCCCGAAAGTCGTAGGTGTCATAAAATTATACGTTAATCTACTATAACCTAAAACATAACCCCCACTGACACATTGTGTTTCATCTATACAGTTATTTGGATAATTAGGTGAATTTATTCTAGATGGCATAAGTTTATTGTTAACAATATAGTTATCCATAAAATTATTTAAAGAACCAGAATATTTCCAACTCCACAAAAACCATGGATCAGAATACACATCACCGGTCTCAGGATCCACATATTGCTGTGTGCCATTATCATCATCACTCCAACCAGTAAACCCCTCATTACCAGGATATGATCCGAACTGATTTTTGTACATTTCAACAGCATTTTGTAGAGACTTCATTTCAGCGACGGTTTTAGTTATTTGAGCTTTCTCCCTAGCCGACTTCACAGAAGCCAAAACAACAGCTGACAACAAAGATGTTATGGCTATAACAACCATCAATTCTATCAATGTAAAACCTTTTGATTTATTATTATATATTCTATTGAGCATTTTGTGTGTTTTGAGAATTTTTTTTAATTTGCTGTATATAATCTTTCGTCATCTCTAAATGTTCATAATTGATTTGAACATCTTTTTTAATATAAAATCTATAACCAAACACATAAGACGCAAATACATACACAGCTAAACAGAAGAATATAATAGACATACATATCATAAAAATATTAGCCTGTTTCTCATTTTTCACTATACCCTTTTTTAATAGAAATCTGGTCAATCCCGGTACAGTTGATTCACTTAATATAGTTCTTGATTTGAACTTGAAACTGTTATCTTCAAAACTTATGTCTGACATATATTTATTATAACCCAGCATTTACTATATCCAAAACATCCATCTTGTAAAACTTTATCAATTCTTCTGGTTTACCTGATTGACCAAATTTATCTTTAACACCTATGCGATGTATGACTTTTGCATATTTTTCAGATACTGCTTCACAAATAGCTGAACCGAAACCGCCTGCAATTTGATGCTCTTCTACTGTAATAACTTTATCTGAAACTTCAACATATTTATAAAGAGTTTCTGTATCCAACGGTTTGATTGTATGAAAATTAATCACCACAACTTTTTTATTATTTTTACTCTCCAATTCTTTAGCGGCTATCAATGCATTGTAATTCAAAGCCCCTGTGGCACATATCAATAAATCAAATTTTTCTGTATTATCTGTTTGATATAAAACATTTGCTTTACCTATAACAAAAGGCGTATCTTCTGTAGTTATAACAGGAGTTTTTTCACGAGCTAGACGTATGTATGCAGGAGTCTTTACAGAAGAATCAAGAGCGGCAATTGTGGCTTTTCTAGCCTCTATAGAATCACATGGAGAAATAACAGTCATATTTGGTATAACACGCATAAGAGCTATATCTTCTATTGCCTGATGAGTTCCTCCATCTGGACCGACAGATACACCTGCATGAGATCCGGCTATAACCACTTTTCTATCGTTGTAACAAATAGTGGTTCTAATCTGCTCCCAGTTTCTACCAGGTGAAAACATGGCATATGAAGTGATCACAGGTAATTTACCCTGTGCGGCCATACCTGATGCCACAGAGGCCAAATTTTGCTCTGACACACCTATCTCTATAAACCTCTCTGGAAATTTATCACGAAACAAATACATATAAGTAGACTCTGTCAGATCAGCAGATAAACCAAAAATATTTTTATTATTTTCTCCGGCAATAACTAAACCTTCTCCAAAACCTTTTCTTATAGGAATTTGTTCTAAAGAATTTTTATCTTGAAAAATATTTTCATTCACATGATTCAATAACATACAAAAATTATATCATAAAATAAAAAATTCCTGACTTTTACATCAAGAATTTTTTACTCTGTGCGCCTGCTTAGAATCGAACCAAGGACCTTTCGAGTATCAGTCGAATGATCTAGCCAACTGAGCTACAAGCGCAAATTAATTTGTAAATTTACTTCATAAGTTTTATGCGCGAGATCATCCGCAGGAAGCTTTGATTCCGAGGACTTCTGATCGAACAGAGTAAAACTTATGAGTTACTTTATCACAAAAAAATACAAATCTCAATCTATATAAAACAAAAAACATACATCACCTGTACGTAACTAAAGTTATTAATCAAACCAATTCTTTTGTTCTGGTTGAGTCCTTGTCTTTCCAGGGTGTCAAAGTTTTACGAACTTCTTCGCTTATATGAACGACAGCATATAAGTACTGTTGAATAGTAATTGCTTACATTCAGTAACGACCGTTATGAATTTTTAGACCCCGAAGGAGCTAAAAACGATTTTCACTTGAATAAATCCACGAACAGCTTCCGCTACCCGTGCCTTGTTACGACTTACTCCCTGTCACCAAGCTTACCGTAGTCCCACACAT
>CAZSTO010000015.1:0-14209 GCA_964610005.1 uncultured Candidatus Saccharibacteria bacterium | reverse complement strand
CACAAACAATTCCTTTATATCTAACACCTTTATATTTTCCACAATAACATTCATAATCTTTTTCAGGACCGAAAATCTTTTCACAGAATAAACCATCACGCTCACTACGACCTGTTCTATAGTTTAATGTTTCTGGTTTTTTAACCTCACCTCTAGACCATTGTCTAATCTTTTCTGGTGAAGCTAATTTGATTGATATTGAATCGATATCATCAACTGAAGATTTTGTTCTAATTTTTCTTGTATTTGCCATAATTTATTTTATTTTTTTAAGTATTAAATAATGATTAATAATTTTTATTCTTCAGTTGTAACACTGTCTAATTCTGTAATATGATCTTCGTCTTCTATATCCAATCCATATTCTTCATCTTCTCTACTTATTTGCTCTGTGTGTTGACCAATATGTCCAACATCTAATCCTATATCTAGATGCTTACCTTCATCATTTTCAAAACCAACATCTATACATAGACCTCTAAGATTTGATAGAAGCACATTAAATGATGCAGGAGTGTTTGGATCTGTTATTCTTTCACCTTTAACAATAGCATCATAAGTTGCTGATCTACCTTGTATATCATCTGATTTTATAGTTAACATCTCACGAAGTGTGTAAGATGCACCATAACCCGCAAGAGCCCAAACCTCCATTTCTCCGAATCTTTGACCACCACCTTGTGCCTTACCTCCAAGCGGTTGTTGAGTAATAAGTGAGTATGGACCTGTGGCACGAGCATGAACTTTATCTTCAACCATGTGGTGAAGTTTAAGCATATACATATAACCAACTGAAACATCTTGTTCAAATTTTTCTCCAGTTCTACCATCAAATAATGGCATTTTACCTGATCTATCGAAGCCTGCTTTTTCTAATTCATCTTGAACCTCTTCTGCTGTAGGACCCATGAAAGCTGGAACTATGGCTTGATAACCAAGTTTTGAAGCGGCCAAACCTAAGTGTAATTCTAATATCTGACCCAAGTTCATACGTGATGGAACACCAAGTGGTGTAAGTATCATATCAACAGGTCTACCATCTGCTGTGTATGGCATATCTTCAACTGGTAACACTTTTGAAATAACACCTTTGTTACCGTGACGTCCAGCAAGTTTATCACCTACTGAAATATTTCTTAGAAGCGCAACTTCGACATATATTCTTTTTAGAATACCTGATTCTAGATTATCACCTCTTTCTCTTGAGAAGATTTTTACACCGATAACACGACCTCTTTTACCGTTTTCAAGTCTCTTTGATGTATCTTTCACATCTCTAGCTCTATCACCGAAGATTGATCTTAACAATCTCTCTTCTGGAGTAAGTTGAGTTTCTGTCTTTGGTGTGATTTTACCAACCAATATGTCTCCAGGTCTAACTTCAGCACCTATACGTATAATACCTTCAGCATCAAGATCTTTAAGTTTAGCTTCTGATACATTTGGAATATCATGAGTTGTAACTTCAGGACCAATCTTTGTATCACGAACATTGATTACAAATTCTTCTATATGTATAGATGTGAATTTTGAATCTTTTACAAGGTTTTCTGAAATTATAATAGCATCTTCATAGTTTGAACCACTCCATGTTAAGAATGCTATTAATACATTTTGTCCAATTGAAATTTGTCCATCAACTGTTGTTGAAGTATCGGCTAATACATCACCTCTTTTAACTTTTTGTCCCAAAGAAACTATAGGTCTTTGATGAAATACTGTGAATTGATTTGTTTTATTAAATACAGCAAGTCTAAATGTTGTTTCTCTTTTACCTTTAAGTGTAATAGAAGACGCATCAACTTGTGTGATCTCCCCATCTTCTGGAGCTATAATCATACGACCAGTATCTCTTGCAGCTACCTCTTCAACACCAGTAGCAACAAGTGGTGCTTCAGGCACTATACAAGGAGTTGCTTGTTTCTGCATACCAGAACCCATAAGTGCACGGTTGGCATCATCATGGTTAACAAAAGGAATCATAGATGTGGCAATAGAGAAAGGTTGATCTCCTGCTATATCTATAAAATCAACTTCATCTTTTGTTACTATAATAGGATCACCATTTAAACGAACCTCTAACATATCTTCTGTTATATGACCATCTTTATCTATATCGACTGCAAAGTGAGCTATTTTATAACCCTCTTCTTGTAAAGCATCTAGATAGACTATTTCATTTGTTATTTTACCTTTTTTAACTTTTGCATAAGGTGTTTCGATCATTCCAAAACTATTAACTCTAGCATAAGCAGCTAAGTGAAGAACAAGACCGATGTTGGCACCTTCTGGAGTATGTATAGGACAAACACGACCATAATGAGATGGATGCACATCACGAACTTCCACACCAGCTCTGTCTGATGACAAACCACCTTGTCCAAGTGCAGTCAAAGTTCTCAAGTGTTCAAGCTCTGATAGAACATTTTCTTGATTCATGAATTGTGATAATGGGTTTGTTGAGAAATATTCTTTCAATCTAGCTTGTAGCGGACGAGGTGAGATAAGTTGCATAGGCTGACTAACATCTGACTCTATAGTAGACATTCTATTTTGAATATTCTTTTTTATTTGTAGAAGACCCAATCTTACCTTAGCTTGTAATTGTTCACCCACAAAACGAACACGTCTTGAACCTAAATGATCAACATCATCAGCTTCTGAATCAGGTATGTTTGTCATTGTAGATATATGAGTAATCAAAGTCACAAAATCATCTAGATTTAAAGTAGTTCTAGATAAAGCCTTCTCACTCATATCTTTATTGAAACGACTATTAAATCTAAAACGTCCAACTCTAGAGAAATCATATCTCTCTGATTTAAACATATTTTCTACGAACTCTTGTGCATTTTTAGCAGTAGCAAGTTCACCGTCACGCATTTTTTTATATATTTCTATATAGGCCTCATCTGCTGTTTTTGTATGATCTTTAGCTAATGTATGTTCTATATATGACTTAACATGGGCATCATCGCCAAATAATTTTTTGATATCAGTATCTGTCTCGGCTCCAATAGCACGTAACAAAGTTGTAACTGGGAATTTTCTTTTTTTATCTATCTTTACATATATACAACCATCTGGATCTGTATCTAATTCTATCCATGAACCACGAGCTGGTATGATTTTAGCTCCTATATAGTTTTTTCCTTTATGTTCATTAGATGTAAAAAATGCACCAAAACTTCTAGCAAGCTGTGGCATTATACATCTTTCTATACCGTTAATAACAAAAGTACCGTGCTCAGTCATCATGGGAAGATCTGACATAAATATCTCTTGTTCTTTTTCTGTACCAGTAATGTGATTTATAAGTTTTATTGTAGCTTTGATAGTAGCCTCATAATTAACTTTATTATCTTTTGCATAAAACTCATCGTATTTTGGACGATCAAGTCTTATACCCTCAAAACGAAACTCGAATTTTTTATCTGTGTAATCTTTAGTCACAGAAAATTCACTGAAAACCTCATTTAGACCTTTTTCCAAAAACCATTTATATGATTGGATTTGACCCTCAACTAGATTTGGTAATGGTGCTAATGATTCACGAAAACGTGAAAAATGTTTTCTCTTCATATGTATGTATTAAAAAATATTAGGAATTTAAAAATGATAATAATGCGAAAAAGTCTATCATTACTCAATCAGTTTTACGCTAGAGCAAATATTAACATATTTATAGAGAATTCGCAATCTTCCTAACCTTGTCCAAAGATGCTAACCGTTCCCCTTCTGTCCTTTTAAACATGGTGTCAAAAACCATCAATGTTTGATGTCTTATACCACAAAAATGTAATAATCCGAGACTCCAAAATAATTTTATTGGTTTCAATAGAAATATACCTATTTTAAACCACCACATATTTCCATCACATGTAAAAAATACATGAGCATTTTTATCTTTAAGCAATCCCACCGGCTTTCCATCTATATATTGAAAAGCAAAATGAGAAGTAAATACATTATCAAAGAAATTTTTCATTATGGCTGGTGTACCCATCCACCATAAAGGATGAACAAAAACCAAATCTGTACTGTTTTTTATTTTCTCCTGCAAAGCCTTAACATTATCATTTAAATTTCTTAAATCTTCTTTGTCTTCGAATTTTAAAAAAGATATTTGTAAATCTGTCTTATATAAATCTAATACCTCCACCTCATGTCCTTTAGAAATAGCACCTGTCTTAAAAGAATCTGCTATTCTATGTGTAAATCCTTTAGTTGATGGATGAGCTGTTATTATTAAAAATTTCTTCATAGTTTTTTATTTTATATTTAATATTTTAAATGATTTATTTATCATATCTAATATACCCTCTTTAGTTTTATGTACAGCAAGAAAACCTGTCTTATGACAAAACTTTCCACCTTTTATACCTGTAACATTATCTAAATCTTCATCAACCAAACCACGCCATTTCTCAGGAAAATAAAATCTAGCATTATATAATTCATCACCTTTTTCTACTACCTTTGCCGACCAATTACCACGAAGATCTGGATATACAACTAATAGTGGTTCTGGAAAATTATTAAAATTATAATTATAAAACTTTTCGCAAATAATGAATCTTTTATCTTTGGCTTTTTTATAAGCCTTTATAGCTAAAGCCTTTTCATGTCCGGCATTTATTGAATACATTATGACATTTTCTAGAAAAGCCTCTGCAAATTTTACTAATTCAAAGAACTTTTTATCTATATCTTTAGGATTCTCTGATTTAATATTAACCTTACACATCTGAAAATAATTATCTATAGTTGCTATATCAACCCCTTCATAGTTTTGTTTATATGTTAAAGTACCATTATCCATACCATCAACATGTTGTATTAATCTCTTTTCCATAACATCATAACAATCCTTTATGAAATTCTTGTTTTTATTACCTGACAATATAGATATAAGTTCTGGTCCAAAGTGTTTGAAAACAAGACCGAAAGCTGCATAAGGTATACCGTTTGAGCGTATTAACTTAGAATCATTTTGATGATGATCAAATCTTAATTTCTTCGGATTATAATTCATACCAATGTCGTAAACTATATCAGCCTTGGCTATATCTTTAGAATCAAAACTTCTCTTATGTATTAATTTTATTTTCTTGTCTTTATTTTTAAAATAAAGATTTAAAGTCGCTGTTGCAAATATATCATCAGCATGAAATATACCAGAATGCGTTAACAGTGTTAAAGTTTTCATATGTTTAAATATTATACAACAACACTTGTATCCTTGTCTTCATTCCAAACTTTTATGATAGCAACGAAAACACTAAGTATAAGTGGTCCAAATATAAACCCTTCTGGTCCAAAAACCGATATACCACCGATTATAGATAGAAGTATAAACAAGGGATGAAGTTTTATACCTTTATTTATAACTTGGGGTCCTAAGAAATTATCTATCAAACCTACCGCAAACACTCCCCATATAACCTGATATAACCAGACAAAACTTCCGTCTCTAGTAAAATATAGATATATAGCAGCTGGTATCCAAACAATAGAAGGACCCACACCTGGTATAAATGCCATAAAACCAGCTAAGGTACCAAAGAAAAATGGATTAGGGACTCCAAACAGCCAAAAACCAAAACCTGTGAATATACCTTGAGCTATGGACACAGTCATAGAACCAATCATGATAGACCTAACAGATTGTTTAATAGACAGAAAAATCTTATCGTCACTTTCCCTCTTCAAAGGACTGACAACAGAATATAATTCTCTAAATTGCTTTCCATCTTTTAAGAAATAAAACATAGCAAATAAGAATAGGAATAATTTTAATACTATATCGACTGTACCCGAGAATAGATGACCAACGTTATTTACAAAGAATGAAGATACGGACTCAGCAATCTTATTAAAATCTATTTTCACACTTGGAGATATACCTGAAAAAGTATTTTTTACCCTATCACTAACAAAATCCATATTCATACCTTGATTTATAACACTATTATATACAGACTGAGTATCCATAACCACCTTACTAAGCAATAAGGATACAGGAACTATGATTATTATCAAAAATAACAATATTGTAGTAAATGAGGCTAAAGGATTTGAAACCTTTCTAATAAGTGGAATCTTATCATAAAATCTATTTAGCTTTTTATATATAGGCCTTATCAGCACAGCAAATAAATACGCTAAGACCAATACTATGATGAAATTATATAGTATAAATACAGACAATACAGCAAATAAAGACACCAATACTATAAAATATATATTTTGTTTATGCATGCATTAATTGCATCACAAATCATAATAGACTATAATTATATGTATAAGAAAATTATCAATAAAAAATTAAAAATAAAATGAAAAAAATTTCAATATTAACATTAGCATTATTATTTTCAGTGTCATCTTCAGCTATGATAACAACACCACCAACAGGTGGAACAACTGGAGGTACAACAAAAAATACAGCAAAATATAATGTAACTTTAACAGCAAAAGGCAATGCGAAAGGATACTTCACAACAAATCCTTTTGTAGGTCTAGGTGCGGGTAAAACAGTAAAGGTAGAAAAAGGTACTGTATTAAAAATAACTGCAACACCATCAAATCTTGCTCAAGTAACTAACTGGGGTGGTGATTGTAATAATGCAACTGGTACAGTTTGTACTATAACTGTTGATGGACCAAAGACAGTATTTGCAGCATTCAATCTAAAGGAAAAAGCTATTGGACAAGAAGGTATGATAAACGCAAGTTCATCATGTGCTATAGCAGCTTTAACAAAAAAAGATACAGCAGCTATAACAGCAGTACAGAAATATGCAACTGACTGGGTAGCTACAATCAATGCAAGAAATACAGCTCAGAAATTAGCACTTGCTAAAACAGGAACAGAAAGAGTAACAGCCATGAAAGCAGCTACAGCATCATCTACAGCAGCTCAAAGACAAATAACAAGGGCATTAACTGATGCAAAAAATGTTGCAAAATCAGTATATAGATCAGAAATGAAAGTTTGCGGATATATAAACGATGTTGCAGATGATGAAGACTAATTAGTCTATCTCAATCAAAATAAAACACACCCAATGAGGGTGTTTTTATTTTATAAATATATTACAATAGCCTCATGACAGAATTACCTGAGGTACAAACAACAGTTAATGGAATAAACACTGTTGCCAAAAACAAAATTATAGTAGATGTTTGGACTGATCTAAAAAGTGAGGCTAAGATGTTTTCATCTACAATTAAAAACCCTAAATTCTTTTCTAATTTTAAGAAAAAAATAATAAATGGAAAAATTATAAAAGCAGAGAGAAAAGGTAAAAACATTTTAATACACCTAGATAATAAAGAAACTATACTCATACATATGAAAATGACTGGTCATATTATGTATGGAAAGTATATTTATAATAAAAAAGAAAATAAATGGATGCCAGAAAAAGGTCAAAAGGCTTTAGAAGATCCATACAATAGATTTATTCATTTAGTTTTCATATTGAATAATGGCATGCATCTAGTAATGTCTGATACCAGAAAATTCGCCAAAGTGACTTTAGTGGACGAAGATTTACATAAAGAATTAAAACAAATAGGACCAGAACCATTAGATGATAATTTTACATATAATGTATTTCATAAAAACATAAATAGATATCCAAATAAATTTATAAAAACATCTTTGATGGATACAAGACTTGTTGCAGGTATTGGAAATATATATTCAGATGAAATATTACATAAGGCCAAAGTTTTACCGTATAGACCAGTTTCCTCTTTAAATAATATTGAATTAAAAAATATTTACAAAAATATAAAACCACTACTCTTAGATGGAATAAATTTTGGTGGTGACTCTATGAGTGATTATAGAAACATATATGGCGAGAAAGGTAATTTTCAAGGTAAACATAAAGTATATAGAAGAAAAGGAATGAATTGTTTTGGTAAAGATTGTAAAGGTACAATACAAAGAAAGGTATTAAATGGCAGGTCCAGTCATTATTGTCCAGATTGCCAGAAATAAGGGTTTTTTAGGGTTTAGGGGTGTTTTAGGGTGGTTATGCTTGACTTTTGGTTGGTAGTGTGCTAGTATATAAGAGTAATGCAACTTAGAAACCGAATCCTGTTGGGAACAGTATCTCTACTGTTCATCGTTGGGTCACTCTATTGCCTCATCGACATGAGCAAGAAAAATGCATCTACTCCGGCCATGAGTGAGACACTTTCCGCAGTGTTGATCATCTCAATGATCGGACTGGTAATATCGCTACTTGCCCTCGAACCCCTTCCCCCAAAGACAAGACGGAGGAATAGCCCCCGCTAATCCTCCACCCCCCCCCCGAACCCCGCGGACCACCCAGTCCGCAACAGTATACCAGACGCCCCTTTCCCCCCTAAGCGTCTGGAGGCTGAAGACCGCCGCTCACCCGGCACAAAACCCAACCCTGGGGCTCAACCGAGCCCTGGGGTCATTTTTTTATTTTCCATACAACACATCATCATTCACCAAAACATAATCCATGAGTTCATAATCTCTAAACCAATGTCTAATCTCATCTTCTGCTTCTTTCACTGATCCAGAAGCATGAACCAAATTTCTAACAGCCCTATCATCATCATTTGATATTTGATAAGAATCAAGAACATAATCACCTCTTATGGTTCCAACATCAGAAGTTAATGGCTCTGTTCCGCCAGTAATTTTTCTAACTATTTTTACAGCATGCGCACCTTGCCAAACCATAGCAACAATAGGTCCAGACGTCATATATTTTACAAGCCTATTCAACACAGCATGTGCCATAACATCAGGATCCAAACTTTCTGGTTGTATACCTTTATCCAACAATCCTTTTATACCTTTCTCGCCCACAGATCTAAACCATCCAGGATCCAAAGTATAATGATTTTTTATAAGATCATCCGTCGCATACATCATTTTCACAGCGATTAATTTCAATCCTATACGTTCATAACGAGATATTATTTCTCCTATCAAATTTCTTTGAATACCATCTGGTTTTATTATTACTAAAGTTTTCTCTTTACTTGGATGTTGCATATAAGATTATTGTACACCAACATAATCAGCTTCCAAAACCCATCTGTCTGATCTCTTACCAAAACTGTCACAAGTAGACAAAGTTAACATAGGTTTATCACTTTTAAATTGTATCCAAGCTGTATACTTACTAACCTTTCTAACATCTCTAGTTTTATAAATATGAGTTTGAGTTTGGGTCCTTATATATATTGTTGTACCAGGTTTAACTGATTTTATATTATTAAATACTTGATACGCTTTATTTCTAACAACCTTAAAACTTGTACTATGACCAAATATAAGCATATTATTTGATCCCGGAAAACCAGATCCAGGATAATATACAGCAGCCCTCAAAAGTGCGGTATCTAAAGTTTGCACATCATTACTTACAGGTGATTCTATAGATGAATGTATATTATACTCAGGTATATCTATACTTATTGGGTTTTCTTGGATAACAGTCTTTTCTATATTTATATTATTTTGAGTTGACTGATCCTCAACGAAATTAGAAGCTATATTTGTATTAATCTTTATAAAATCACCTAGATTAAATAATATACTTATTATTGTGACAGTTATTAAAATAATAACACCTGTTTTTAAAATTTGTTTAGCAACATCTTTTTCTATATCGGTGAATACCATAAAATAATTATAATACACATATAAACAAAAAACACTTTATATAAAGTGTTTTTTGTCTGATACTATCTTACAAAAAGATTTTTTATAGTTTGTAGTATACCAGTCTTTTTATCTTTTACTGTTGTAGATGCGAAATGTATTTTATCCTGTATTTGATCAGGAACACCAGCATCCTTCAAAACCTTCTTGGCTTCATCCAACTTACCCTCTTTTCTTAATTCCCTTGCCTTATCAAGAGCTTTTTTTATATCCTCTTTATTTGCCTTATTCTCTATTTTATTTATCTTATGATCTATATTCTTAGGAACTGTTGGCAGACCTGCTGCAGATATAATAGCTTTAGCTTCTTCTGTCTTACCTTGTTTGGTTAGATCTGAAGCTTTTTTTAGCGCTTCTTTTTGAGCGTCTGTTAAATCTGGTCTATTATTAATAAATTTTATCAATATGGGATTAACGTTGTTATCTTTCAATAACTTTACCGCCTCTGCTTGTTTATTTTCTTTAAATAATTTGTAAGCATTAACTAACACAGTAAATTGTTCATTAGTTATACTATCATTAATATTTAATTTTTTAAGAGTTTGGGTAAAAAGATTATAATCATTATTCTTCAAAGCGGTCTCTATATCATTCTTACTTTGAACTAACTCTTGATTCTTATTAACATAGCCTCTTTTTACAGCGGTATTTGCAGATACATTTGTACCATTTAGAAATACCGTTGCTAAAATAAGACTTAATATTATTATTTGTTTATTTACTTTTCTCATGACTATATATACGTTTATTATCGCTGATTTATTACAAAGTTACATATATCTTTGGTTATCTGATTTTCTCGCATTTCATTATAAGTTTTAGGACCTGGATTTGGTCTAAATTTACGTTTATCCATATCAAATGGCATAATCTGACATGCTGTAAAGTTGTTATCATAATCAAGTCTACCGACAATAGACACCAGTTGATCATTTCTCAAAACATCTCTAGATTCATCTAGTACATATTGTATATTAATATTCCATAAATCATCATTTATATCTCTAACTAATATATAATCATTATCAACAAACAGCACCTCTCCTGATATACGTCCAGCATTTGGATTTGTCCATTGCATAACCATCTCTTGTTCAAACCGCTCTGTTAATATACCCTTTTGGGCCAATACTTTTGATAAAGCAATACCTAAAATAAAACTAACTGTTAGACTTAATGATGCTATAAGTAGTATAGAATACTTATAACCTTTATTTGTGTTTTTAAAAAGAAAATATATAGACAATATACTAAATGTAAATAATATAACCCAAAATATAGGTATATTTTCCATCAAGAATTTATCATATGAATCTGACAAGAAATACCAATGATCGAAATCTATAAATAATGTCTTCAAGAAAAAGAATGCGAAAGAATAGGCACCAAAAACTGTAGATATAAACAACAAGAACCAAACGATAATCCTCTTTAATAAGAAAATATTCTTTGAAATAGGTTTCAGATTTTCTTGTTTTATTTTTTGTATAATTTGATTATTATCCATATATTTTTTGTTTTAATATTTTCTTGGCACGATTTATTTTTACACCGACACTACTTATCGATATTTTCAATATATCAGATATTTCCTCATAGCTTTTATCTTCAAAAAATTTCAAGACTATTATCTCTTTATAATCATCAGACATTTTATCTAATTCCCGCTTCAATATATCAAGATTCTCTTTATCTGATGAATCATGAAGTTTTTCGATATTTTGAGATTCATCTTCTAATACATGAATCAATTTAAAATCTTCATCATCTAGAGATAGATTATTATGCTTCTTATTTTTCCTAAGCCAATCTATCATATAATTATGTGCTATACGATATATCCATGAGGAAAATATCAAAGCTTCATCAAAATCGTTGATGTTAATGTATATTTTGATAAATATATCCTGAAGAATATCATCTATATCATGATTGTGTATATTAGTGCGACGTTTTATATATCTGGCTAGCTTACCTTTATATCTATCTATAATATAAGAAAGATACTCCGGGTTTTGACGGGTCAATATAACCAATTCATTATCGGTTTTATCTTTTATCTCGTGCACTATTTAATTATATACGTTTTATAGACAAAAGATATTACAGTCTTATGACCATCAAATATACCTTAAATACCCCTTGACAAATACAAACTAATACCATATAATCATTACACTATGAATACAATAAAAACAATAGTGCGTTTTGGTCTAATATTAGTATTTTTAATACTTTTAGTATTTTTAAGTGTATTTTTATTTAAACTTATACCTAAAGGTATTAATCAATTAGCCACAGCCAGTTTATCTATAACAGGGCTTGAAAAAGAAGCTACTACTACGCCTTCGATCGAAGACAGAATACCTCAACCTGTAGCCACAACAACTGGCGGTCTAAATGGAGTTATACAAAATCCAAACACTCAATCTGGAGGTATAACAATACTAGATTCAAAACCAACAAATGTTAAAAAAGTATACACAAATACAGCACCGAAAACTGTATACTACCCTGTATACACAAGATCTGGTTTAAAAAACATAAAAGTTACTTTAATATCAACTGGAATAATAGATAGATATAGTGGTCAATTTGTATCTACAAATTCATTTAATACAAATGATGTAGTATCTATAAAATTTAAAATAGAAAATGATCAAGATACTGACACAGGAATATTTTCTATAAAAGTAGATATGCCTGCTGCAAATTATAATGATAAAGTTAGATATCAAACTATGTCTATATCAGGAAACACAGCTTATCAAGTTGAAGCACGTTTTGATGGCATAGATAGAAACATAGACCCTACAGTTAGAATATATGCCGACTACGGAAGTCAGGTAGCTGAAACAAATGAATCAGACAATATACTTTCTGTAACATTAAATAACATCAATAATAACTATAACAACTGTTATTATTCAAACGGATACTATTATAATTGTGGTTCAAACTATAACAACAATAATAACTGTTATTATTCAAATGGATATCTTGTATGTAATAATAATTACAATAATAATTATGATTCCAATCTACAAATCATATCTGTAGAACCAGGTAAAATGGTTAACAATGAATTCTCTTCTCAAACAAACTTTGTTTATGGAGACAGAGTTGCATTAAAAGTTAGAGTAAGAAATACAGGTGGCAGTTTTTCACAAACATGGTCTACAAGAGCAACATACTCTGATACAACAGGATCAAATAGATATGTAACAATAGATAATGAAAGAGGTATGAATAACGGCGAAGAAAGAGTTCTTATAATACAGACAAACAGCACTTTAAACAGAGGTACAACACTATTCAACGTAAGTGTAGATTCAAATAATACAATATACGAAACAAATGAAGGAGATAATAATGCAAGTGTAAATATATATACTTATTAATAAAATTATTTATTTCGACAAGAAGCCTAGAGAAATCTAGGTTTTTTGTTTTATAAACTTATCCACATACCCTATATTTGACAGGTGAACTCTAGTTCACTATACTTAATGCATGAGTATAGAATACAAATATCACAAAAGATTAATCTCACAAATAAAAAAGGAGTTTAGACTTCCCTTTAGATACAGATTATCCAAGATGATTGTTTCTGTTTTGTTGTAAGCTAAAATAAAATACTAATCTCAGAATTGACTTTGATTAGTATTTTATTTTCTATATATCCAACCTCGCTGTCTTAGCATTTGCTTGTATAAAGCTCTTTCTTGATGGAACATCAGTACCCATCAACACATCGATAACTCTATCGGTATCAACAACATCTTCTATACGAACTTGTTTAAGAACACGTTTTGTAGGATCCATGGTTGTCTCACCTAACTCTTCTGCGTTCATTTCACCAAGACCTTTATATCTTTGTATAAACGGTTTTTTGGTTTTTGTTTTTGACTCTACCTCTTCCTCTACTTCCTCTGTGTTTTCATTTTCCCCTTCTTCTCCTTCAGCTTCATCTTTTACCTCAACTTCGGTTTGATTGAAGCCTATTGATTTCAAATAAGTATTTTTCTCCTCATCTGAATAGAAATATCCAACTTCTTTTCCGTACTTGATCTTATACAGTGGTGGTTGAGCTACATATATATACCCCCCTTCTATAAGTGGTCTAAAATATCTATATAAAAGTGTAAGTATAAGAGTTCTAATGTGGGCACCGTCGACATCGGCATCGGTAGCGATAATAACTTTATGATAACGTAGTTTTGAAATATCAAACACATCACCGATAGCTGTACCTAAAGCTATCACCAGGTTTCTCACCTGTTCTGAAGCTAATATCTTATCAAGTCTGGCACGCTCTATGTTTAGAATCTTACCTCTAAGTGGTAACACAGCTTGAGTTTTTCTATCTCTTCCTTGAACTGCTGTACCACCCGCAGAGTCTCCCTCCACTATGAACAGTTCTGATTCTTCAGCTTTTCTACTTTGACAATCAGAAAGTTTTCCAGGAAGTGTCATACCTTCAAG
>CAZSTO010000014.1:0-14589 GCA_964610005.1 uncultured Candidatus Saccharibacteria bacterium | reverse complement strand
TTTGATAATATTCCTATATTTTGACCGTTCTCATCTATAATCCTGAGTTCAGGAGCTTTGATATAATGATTAATGTTAATTCTATTACTGTTGTTCTGTGCCAAGTTTTTATGTTTGTGTATTATTATAATTATTTTATTTATATACATTATAACACATTTTACAAAAGCAACAATGTATAATATTTGTAATATAAGATAAAATATTTTTATGCAAATTAAAGAAAATAAGTTGTTTAAGATATTAATAGTTCTAATAATCTTCAGTCTCGGGTTCTTTTTGGGTGATATACAGTCCATATCTGCTAAAAATTCAGATATTTCAAACGGTGCCGATATGAAGACCTTTTGGAAAGTCTGGGATATATTGGATAAACAATTTGTTACTACTAAACATAAGGATAAGTCTGGTCAGGAGATGGCTACAGGCACAGTGTCAGAATATGACAAGATGTCCAAAGAGGAGAGACGTGTTTATGGTGCCATAAAGGGTATGGTGGACTCAGAACAAGACCCTTATACAGTTTTCTTTACCCCAGAAGAAGCTAAGGGTTTTGAAACAGAGATAAAGGGTAGTTTTGAAGGTGTTGGTATGGAGGTTGGTAAGAAAGATGGTGTTATAAAAGTTATCTCACCTATACCAGGTAGTCCTGCTGATAGAGCAGGTGTAAAATCTGGTGATATTATTATAAAAATAAATGATCAGATGACGAATGATATGTCTGTAGATCAAGCTGTTAAAATTATACGCGGACAAAAGGGTACAAGTGTAAGCATACAAGTTTACAGAGAAGGAGTTGATAAACCTATAGATTTTAAAATTGTTAGAGATGAGATACAGTTACCGACTCTGGACAAAAATTATGATCCTAAGACTAAAGTCTATACAATCAAGATTTATACATTCTCAGAACAAGTGACATCTTTATTCAAAGAAGCTATGTATGAATTCTCTAAAAGTGATGCTAATAAATTGGTTATAGATCTTCGTGGTAATCCAGGTGGATATTTAGAGGCAGCTGTTGATATATCCAGTTATTTTATACCAGCAGGAAAAGTTGTAGTTAGTCAGGATTATGGTGATAAGCAAAAGATAGAATATTTAAGAAGTTCAGGTTATACTTTGCTTGCTAATAAAAAATACAAACTTGCCGTTTTGGTTGACGGTGGTTCTGCTTCAGCTTCAGAGATAGTTGCAGGTGCTCTACAGGATCATAAGGTGGCTACTATTATAGGTGAGCAGACTTTTGGTAAAGGCTCTGTTCAAGAATATATAAAGATAGGTAAAAACTCTGGATTAAAGGTAACTATAGCTAGATGGTTGACGCCAAATGGTAATTCTATATCTGTTTCAGGTCTAAAACCTGATGTAGAAATAAAGAAAGATGATAAGACCAAGATTGAGGACATTAGAAATCGTACAGACAATCAATATCTTAAGGCTATTGAAATATTGAATAAATAGTGTATACTATACACTTATGAAAATCGTTTTACTTAAAGATATACACGGGATAGGTAAAAAGTATGACACTGTAACAGTGGCTGATGGTTTTGCCTTAAATAACCTCATACCAAAGAAACAAGCTGAGTTTGCTACACCTGCTATTGTGTTGAAATATACAAAGATAAAAGAAGCAGAAGGTGAGCAAAGAAAAGTTAAAGAAGAAGAGGTTATTAACAATATTGAGAACATTATATCTAAAACTTATGAGATAAAGGCTAAAGCAAATGAACAAGGTCATCTATTTGCTGCTTTGCATAAAGATCAAGTTGCTGAGGTTATAGGTATAGATTCACATTTTGTTAATCTAGATAAAAACATAAAAGAAGTGGGTGAACATGCTGTTGAAGTAAAAGTTCAAGATAAAGTATTCACAGTTAAACTAAATGTGGTTGCCGACACTGAATAATATCTAAAGATAAAAATACCCCTCCGAAAGGTTAGGGTGTTTTTTGTTTTATGTGGTGATATAATTAAGTCATTACAAACTAAATTATAAAATATATGAAGAAACACATATTATCAATATTATTAATCACGGTAATGGTATCTGCTATTAATGTAGATGCTATTTCTGTTTTCGGTAAGGATTTACATTTTGGAAAATTATTTAATAAGGCTAAATCAGCTACACCAATAAGTGCGGTTGTTGATAGTAAGGTTAATTTTGATGTCACATCACCTAAAAAAGGTGTGACTCTAGAGACTGGAAATATTACTAATATTACTTGGAAGACAAATGATAAGACAGAGGTTTATAATCTAACATTAGAAGGTGGTCAAAAATATGACTTGGGAAAAGCTTATAATGCAGGAAAAGTATTTTCATGGATGATATCAAAAGATATAAAACCAGGAAATTATAAATTAGTATTCACTGATAAATTTGGAAACAAATATAAGAGTGATGAATTTAAGATTAAAACCGCGATTGAGATTCAATCTTATAAAATAGAGTCATCAGTTGGTACACCGGTTACAGATAAAAGTTATTTCAATATTGATTATAAAGTTACAAGTTCAGTAAATCCTGTGGGCGAATTTAATCTAAGGGTAAATTGTCCTGCTGGTGTGTCTGCGGTATTGGGTCAAGATCGTGATGATAAATGTAATAAGACTATTACTAGAAGCTTATTTGTACAGCCAACTTTAAAACCTAGTGAATATATTGCAACTTTATCATTTACTAATAAAAACAAGACTGCACAACTAGTTACTGCTGAATTATTTGCTAATGGTAAATCATATGGAAAGGGTATAAATATGATTGAGCCTACAAAGGAGGTGGTTGTGTCTCCGATTATCAATTTCACATATCCAACAGCTGGATCAAATATGTACCTAGGTAAGACCAATGAAATAACATGGACAACCAATGTATCGGATCCAAATGTTTATTCTGTTTACTTAGTTGGTGGATCTCTAGGAAGTAGTGGGTCAATATTATTAGGAACTACTATCTCTAATCAAAAGAGTTTTGCCTTCACATTTCCTGATACAGTGAAGCCTGGATTAGATTATCAGATATCTTTTAGCGGTAAAGGTGCTACAGGTGGTTTGAGTCCTAAGTTTAATATATTATCTAGACCTGCATCTACCTTCAAATTCACTTACCCTACAGCCAATCAGGTTTTTTCATTGGGTAGAAACTATGATATCACTTGGACTGGTAAAGATGATGGTGTTGATAGTTATTCTGTGTATGTGATTGGTGGTTCATTTGGTACTGATAAAAATAGTGGAATTGGTCTAATTCCTAAGGCTATAGCAAGTCAAGGTTATTATACTTTTAAAGTCTTAACATTATTATCTCCATTAGAGAAATATCAATTGCTATTCAGTGCTCCTGGTGTATCAGATAAAAAAACAGAGTTGTTTAGTGTAAAAGAGGCTAATAATACACCAATTTTGACAAAGGTGTCTACAACAGTAACTGCTATAAAAAATAATAATATTGATGTCGGTGTAAATGCTAGTTTTAGATTAAATATACAATCTCAAGGCACAGATATACCTGTTAATTCAGTTAAGGCTACTATAGTTTTAAAAAACGTTGCGACTGGTGATGTGATAACAACAACCACAGTTAATGGTATTACTGAATCGGGCCTAAATTATTTTACCGACGGGTCAACTAAAATGTTAGATTTTACAGCTATATTTGCATCTTCATCACTTCCTGTTGGTGTTACAAATGTTCAAGCTGTATTACAAAGTGTGAGTTATACAACTATGAATGATAATGTTAATAAAAGCATTACAACAGGATTAGAGGTGTTTAATACAAATTTTGTAACCATTGATATTCCTACTCCAAAAGTTTTGACTTTCACAAAAGATCTTTCTGACGGTATGTATGATATTGAGGTTAAAAATTTAAGAAGATTTTTGATTAATAAAGGTTTTCTTCCTCCTATGATGTATCAAGATCCATCTATGTGGTTTGATAAGGGTTTGAGAGATGCTTTAGCATTATTTCAAACATCTATTAATATTTCACCAGCTAATGGTTATTTTGGTGCCATGACAAGATCTTATGCGAATGATCATTTTAATGATCCAGCTGTGGATATAACAAAGTGTCCACAATCATTAACATTATATAATGTAACTTATACAATAATACCATGTAGTATAAACACATCTATGATTGATGGTGTCGGGGATAAAGCTTTTACTGTTTATATAGTTCCAAGTGTTTCTAACAGCACATATTCTTATTACACATATGGATATGGTGTTGGTCTACCAACATACGGTATATTAGGTGGCGGAAGTGGAGGTGCATTTGCGACCACAACCTTAAATCTTAATTTTGCTGATAGTGTTTTATCTAAAGGTGTATATAAAGGTTATTTACCGATACATATAGGAAATGGTAATAATGACAATAATTTCTTGTATTTTAATTTTAACCTAGAGGTTAAGTAATCATTTTTACACAAAAACACCTCTCCCGAAAGGTTGGGGTGTTTTTGTTTTGTGTTAAAATAAATATATGAAAATAATCGCTTATCTAAAAACATATTGTACTTGGTGTATAGAACTTAAAGAATTTTTTATAAAAAATGATATTCCTTTTGAAGAAAAAGATGTAAATGTTAATCCTGAATTTATGCAGGAGTTGATAGAAATATCAGGTCAACAAAAAGCACCAACTATTGTGGTAGATGATAAGGTTTATGCTGATGTTGGGGTGGATGAGATTAAAGAGATATTGGGTTTACTGTAAGCTGATATTAATGTATAAATATATCAATGCAAAAGCGACCGTTAGAATTTTCTATAAAAACTCGATCTGAAAAGAGTCGAGCTAGAACTGGTGTTATAAAAACTCTCCATGGAGAAATACGGACACCGGCTTTTATTCCTGTGGGTACAAAAGCAACTGTTAAGGGTATTACTCCAGAAATGTTAAAAGACTTAAAAGCAGAAGCTGTATTAGCAAATACTTATCATCTATATCTACAGCCAGGTGAAGAGATTATAAAATCTCATGGAGGTTTACATAAGTTTATGAATTGGTCTGGTCCTACCTTTACTGATTCAGGTGGTTTCCAAGCTTTTTCTTTAGGTGTTGCTCTTGGAAAAAATATTACAAAATTTACAGCCGCATCACGACCTGACTTTGATGAGATAGCTTTAAAATCATCTGGTCATAGAGCTGATATGGAAAATGCAATGATACCTGCAAAGATAGATGAATCAGGTGTGATGTTTAGATCTATTATAGATGGATCGGCACATTATTTTACTCCTAAAAAATCAATAGAAATTCAACAAGCGATAGGCGCGGATATCATCTTTGCTTTTGATGAATGTACTTCACCTCATGAACCAATAGAATATCAGAAACGTTCATTAGATAGGACACATCGTTGGCACTTGAATCACTGAAAACTCATATTGATAATACAGAGGCATTTTCAAAACAAGCTTTGTTTGGAATAGTACAAGGTGGACGTCATGAAGATCTTCGTAAAGAATCAGCTAAGTTTATCTCAGAACTTTCTCATGAAGGTGTGGAGTTTGATGGATTTGGCATAGGAGGTTCATTTGAAAAAGAAGATATGATGACAGCTGTAGCTTGGGTAAACAGTATATTGCCTGAAAATAAACCAAGACATCTTCTTGGTATAGGAGAACCGGCCGATGTCATAAAAGGTGTAAAAGAAGGTTGTGATACTTTTGATTGTGTTATGCCTACACGTAATGCCAGAACAGGAACAGTGTTTTTTGATAAAGGTGATCTTGAATATGAAAATCTAAATCTTAAAAATGCAAAATATAAAACTGATATGAACCCAATAGATAGTAAATGTGATTGTTATACATGTCAGAATTATACAAGAAGTTATTTAAATCATCTGTATAAATCAGGGGAGATGTTGGCTGGGACTTTGGCGACCATACATAATCTAAGGTTTATGACTAAGTTTATGGAGGAACTCCGAGGAAAGATTGATAATGGGGAGATTTAGTTATATCATAAATATATGAAATATATTTTGTCTGCAGTTGTCAATATAGCACTATGTTTTATTTTGGTTTTAAAACCTTTTATTTTAAAACTGGATATGTATAATAGTGGGTTTTTATATATTATATTATTTATATCATCTATTATATCTATTGTCGGAATAATGATATCTGTAAAATTTATATTTACATATATAAGAAATGAAAATACAAATGATCTTGTTTTAATTAGTAAATCTTTTGAGACATTAAAATGGAATATAATACTTAATCTCCTATTGATATTTACTTTAGAGTTGATTTTAGGATTAATTGGTCTAATTATTATGGCAATAGGTATAGCTATATTTGGTCTTAGGGTTTAGTTAAACTCTACCGTCCACTAACCTTAATACTATCTACCACCAAACTCTTTTTTTCTTCACCCTCACGTATTGAGATTTTTCCTTTAATCAACACCACTGATTCATCATTCACTTTATCTTTCAATTCATCAAATTGCTTTGGAAATACTATACACTCAATCTCGCCAGTTAAATCTTTTAACTTGAAAAATATCATTTTTTTATTTGCATCTTTCTTTGTTGCTATCTCTTTTTTATTTTCTATGATACCTAAAACTTTATCATAAACTTGATCTTGAACACCTTCTGTATTTATTTTAGCTATATTGATCTTAGCTTCACCTAAAGTTTTTTGATATTTATCAAGTGGATGACCAGAGATATATATACCTAATAGTTCTTTTTCCCAAGCCAATCTCTGATTTTTATAATCTGGATTTTGTACAACTTTTTTCTTCTCTATAACTTCCTCAGTTGTTGCAGAACCAAACAACATATCAAACATATTACCTTGAGATTTATCTTGTTTAGTGTGAGTTCTATTATGGTCTAAATATTTATCTACATTTTCCAAAAGCTCTATACGATCACCAAAATCATCAAGAGCTCCTGATTTTATCAAAGCTTCAAGAGATTTTTTATTCAGATTTTTATCAGTTATACGTTCAAGTAAGTTTTCTATACTTGTATAAACACCATTAGCTTTTCTTTCTTCTATAATACTATTGGCAATACCTTCACCAAAGTTTTTTATACTATACAATCCGAAACCAATAGCATCTTTTCCATCATTGTATTCTTTAAGAACAGTAAAGTTTCCAAAAGATGTATTAACATTCGGTGCTAAAACTTCTATACCAAGTCTTTGACATTCACGAACAGATACAGAAACAGATTCTGTATCACCTGACTCTGATGTTAAAACAGAGGCCATATATTCGGTAGGGTAATTCGCTTTAAGATAAGCGGTTATATAAGCTACACGACCATAAGATACAGAGTGAGATTTGTTGAAACCATAAGATGCGAAAGGCTCTATCCATTTCCATACATCTTTAGCTTTTTCCAAACCCCAACCACTATGTTCCACACAACCATTGATAAATTTTTCTTTTTGCTTTTCCATTTCTTCTGGAATTTTTTTACCAACAGCTTTACGGAATTTATCAACTTCACCCCAAGAGTATCCAGCGATTTTATGGGCCATCATCAAAAGGTCGTCCTGATAAACTAAAACACCGTAAGTTTTCTCCAATATATCTTCAAGCATTGGATCAAGATAAGTTATTTTTGAAGGATCATGTTTACGTTCTATGTATAGAGGGATAAATTGTATAGGTCCAGGACGATACAAAGCCACCATAGCATTTATATCGTGAATAGTAGTCGGTTTAAGATCAACAAGATACTTTGTCATGCCTTCACCGTTAAGTTGAAATAGATCAACTGTCTCACCACGAGCAAGCATTTGGAAAGTTTTTTCATCATCAACTCTTAGGTTGTCAATATCGATGTCAACATTATAAATATGTTTGATAAGTTTTTTACATTCAGCTATGATTTTTAAGTTTTTCAATCCCAAGAAGTCGAATTTCAATAAGCCTGCATCTTCAACAGAATACATATCATATTGACTGATAATTTTCATTTCACCTTTAGGATCGTATTGAAGTGGGGTAAAGTCGGTTAATTCTGTTGGGGCTATAACTACACCAGCTGCATGTATAGAAATATGTCTGGCACAACCCTCAACTTTTCTGGCCATATCAACAACTGTTTTCACATCAGCCTCTTTTTCATACATTTCACGAAGTTCTGGAGTTATCTCAAGGGCATGATCTATTGTCATAGCGTGACCTTGTGATCCCATGGGGATAAGTTTAGATATACGATCTCCAAGTGTATAAGGAAAACCGAGTGCACGTGCCACATCTTTGACGGATCCACGAGCTGCCATAGTACCGAAAGTTCCTATTTGCGCTACTTTGTCTCTACCGTATTTGAAGCGGGCATAATCCACCATTTCACCACGTCTATCATCAGCATAGTCCATATCGATATCAGGTGCAGAAGGACGTTCCGGGTTTAAGAATCTTTCAAAAGGAATCTGATACTCTATTGGGTTAATATGTGTAATACCAGAAAGATAAGTCACCATGGATCCACAAACAGATCCACGAATATTGGCTAATATTCCATTTTCTTTTGCATGTCTTAGTAGATCGGCCACGATTAAAAAATAAGGAGAGTATCCTTTAAATTTTATAACATCCAATTCATAATCAACTCTTTTTAATGTTTCTTCAGTTTTTTCTACATTACGTTTTTCGAAACCTGCATAAACAACATCACGAAGTGCTTCATCGGCAGTTTTTCCGTCCGGTATTTCTATTTTAGGAAAGACCCATTTACCAAGTTCTATTTTTATGTCTATTTGTTCTGCGATTTTTACAGTATTTTCTAGAGCTTGTTTATATAATGCATCTACTTCCTTATTCTCACTTGTAAATAATTCTTTTGCTCTTTCTTGGGAAATAAAAGAAAAATCTCCATCGTCACTTATGTTTCTGTCGGGATTATTATTTTGTATAGAGAGCATGGTGATACGAGCTTTTTTATCTTCAGGCTCCATGTATAGAACATTGTTTGTTGCAACTAGTTGTATATTATTTTTTTTACAAAAATCTAATATTTTATCTTCAAGATCGTTAAAACTATCCAAGCCTTCTTGTTTTATTAATTCATAATAAATATTTTCTTGACCATAATATTTTACTAATTTATCAAAATATTTTTGAGCTACATCTATATCTCCGATTTTTAAATTATTTGATATGTCACTGTTTGAAAAGGGAATGATACAAAAAAGGTCATTATTGTATTTTTCCATTAATTCATCATCAATACGTGGGCGATAATAAAAACCCTCAAGGTTAGAATCCGTAACAAGTTTTACTAAATTATGATAACCATCATAATTTTTTGCTAAAAGTAAAAGTCTTGTTGTTTTAGCATCTAGGCGTCCTTCACGATCGTGACGTGTACGTGCAGCTACATAAAAATCAACCCCTATAATAGGTTTTATTTCTTTAGCTTCGCATTCTTTATAGAACTCTATAGCTGCGTATAGATTACCATTATCTGTTAAGGCTACTGCATTCATGCCATATTGTTTAGCTTTTTTGACCAGATCAGGGATCTTTGGCACTGCCTGCAATAAACTATAGTTACTGTGAGTGTGTAGATGTATGAAATCCATAACCTTATATTATAACATCCATTACAGGCTATCATCTTGCTTTTTACCAGAAAATAGGTATACTTTAGAGCATTATGGTAAATCACATGCGTCATACAAGAGGGCATACCCGCAATCGTAGAAGTCATCATGCTCTAAAAGCTTCAAGTTTGAGTCTTTGTTCAAACTGCGGTCAACCAGTACCTACACACACTATGTGTAAAAACTGTGGACATTTTAAAGGTAAAATGATTGTAGACATGGTAGCTAAAGTAGACAAAAAAGCTGCTAAAGCACAAGCTACAAAAACAAAATAATTTTGTTTAGTAATTTTCAATTTATCAAAGAACTTTAAATCCAAATAAAACTAAAACAATATGGCTAGTAGACATCAATCAAGAGTGGTAGTACTTCAATCATTATTTGAGATGGATTTTAGAAATTATGATCAGAATGATTTTCAAGAAATCTTAAATCATAATATTTCTGAATTTTATAAAGATGATGTAGATACAGAATATGCCAAAAGTCTTTTGGATGGGGTTTTAAAGAAACAAAAAGATATAGATGAAATCATAGTCAAAGCTGCGCCTGAATGGCCATTAGAAAAAATAGGTATAGTAGATAGAAATGTTTTGAGACTAGGTCTATATGAACTTATATTTGCTGACAAAAAAGAAGTTCCTTCCAAAGTCGCTATAAATGAGGCGATAGAAGTTGCTAAATTTTTCTCTAGTGAGACATCTGGTAAATTTATAAATGGTGTATTAGGTTCGGTATACAAAGAGGTATACGGTGATTCTGAGAAAGATATAGAAAAACATATACCGAAAAAAGATCAAAATAAAAATAAATCAAAATACGCAGATATGTCTGATGAGGAAAAATCTAAACTTCCTGTGATAGATGTTGTTGGTACATTTGTATACGGTGTTGATAAAGAAAATAAAAAATATCTGGCTTTAGTAAATGACGTATTTGGTTTTTGGACTTTGGCTAAAGGTAAAATAGAAGAAGGTGAAGATGTACAAGCTTGTTCTCATAGAAAAGTTAAGGAAGAATTGGGTATAGATTCAGAGTTTATAAAAATATTTTCAAGTAATGAATATGTCGCATCTCATCCAGAGCTTAAGGTGGTTAAGAAAAGGGTAACATATTGTGTTGCTAAAACAGCTTTTGGTCCACTTATAAATAAAAAGGATGGTGGTATTAGGGATGTTGCCTGGTTTGATATGGATAATATTTTAGATTTAAAGCTTTATGAAGACATGATACCTATATTCAAAGAAGCTTTCGACGTTTTGAAGGATATGAAATAATATATATAGATATATGACAATAGATATAAAAAAATTTAATAAACTTAGTCAGAAATTAAATATAGAGTTTAACGATATTAATCTCTTAATAAAGGCTTTCACTCACAGATCTTTCTTGAATGAAAATAGAAATTCAGGTTTAGAGCACAATGAGAGATTAGAATTTTTAGGCGATGCTGTTTTAGAGTTAGTGGTTACAGATTTTCTATTTAAAAAATTTCCTAAAAAACCAGAAGGCGAGATGACATCACTTCGTTCTGCTTTGGTTAATGCTGTAACTTTATCAAAAGTTGCAGAAACTTTAGGTTTAAATGAATTCTTGCTTCTTTCAAAAGGTGAAGCTAAAGATGAGGGTAGGGCAAGACAATATATATTGGCTAATGTTATAGAGGCCTTAATAGGGGCTATATATCTTGATAGAGGATATGATGTTGCTAGCGAGTTTATAGATAAAAATGTTCATGTATTAATAGATGAAGTTATAGAAAATAAAAAATTTATTGATTCAAAGAGTTTGTTTCAGGAGATGTCACAAGAGCATATGGGATTTACCCCAAGATATGATCTTATTAAAGAGACCGGTCCAGACCACAATAAAGTTTTCACTGTCGGTGTATTTTTAGGAGATGTTCACATAGCTACAGGTGAAGGTAAGTCAAAGCAAGAGGCTGAGACACAAGCAGCCTACAAGGGTTTGATTGCTAAGAAGTGGAATTAAAAACATCGGATTAATATCCGATGTTTCTTCTCAATCTATAACCTCTACCAAATACTGTTTCTATTTTATTTATATTTTTGGTATTTATTTTCTTTCTAATATTTCTTATATGGGTTTCTATAGTATTGGAAAATGGATTAAAATCTTTTTTCCAAACATGTTCCATAATTTCTGTTTTTGTTATCACTTTACCTGGTTTTTCAACTATTTGTTCTAAAATCATGAATTCTTTTCTAGTAAAATATACAGGTTTACCTTTTTTAAATACTAAGTAATTGTCTCTGTCTATGGTTACATCATCGAGAGTTATAACATCTTGTTTTATATCATAAGTTCTTCTTGTCACTGCCTTGATTCTGGCTATAAGTTCATTTGTAGAGAAAGGTTTTGTGATACAATCATCGGCACCTGCATCTAAGAAACTTGTTTTACTTTTTACATCATCTTGAACTGTTAAAAATAATATAGGTGTTTTCTTGCCCATACTTCTTAATTCTCTACATATATTTATGCCAAGTTTTTTGGGTAATATATTGTCCATTATGATTAGATCATAATCATTAGTTCTTGATACATATGACCCTGATTCTCCATCTAAACATGTATCAGCTATGATGTTATGTTCTGCTAATGTTTCAACCAAGGCTTTTGATAAATCTATATCATCTTCTATTAAAAGTACTCTCATTTATTTTTTAAATTATTATTAATGATTAATATATTAACATGGTAAAAAATTTAATCAATTTTATATCGAATTTTTATACAGATTTTATAAAGAAAAGATAAAGATTTTCTGTATTTTATATGCTACACTCTATTTATGACATTTATCGATGAAATGAAAATACATATAAAAGCAGGTGATGGTGGCAATGGTGTTGTTCGTTGGCTTCATGAATATGCCAAAGAATTTGGTGGTCCATCAGGTGGTGATGGTGGCCATGGTGGCGACGTTTATATAAGGGCAGTCGAAGATACTTTTTATCTTAGAAAGTATGCGAACACTCATGAATTTGTGGCCAAAGATGGGGAATTTGGATCAGGCAATAGTTGCCAAGGTAAATCAGGTGAAGATTTATATATAGATTTACCTGTAGGTACTGTTATAACCAGAATAGAGGATATAAATATTCATGATTCTGAAACTATAGTAAATCCACAAGTTGAATTAAGTGAGGTAGGTCAAACATTTAGAATATTGAAAGGTGGTTCAGGTGGTTATGGTAATGAGCATTTTAAAGCTTCTACAAATATAAAACCAGAAGAATGGACTCCAGGAAAACCAGGTGAAGAAGGTGTATTTCATATAGAAGTTAGAATGATTGCAGACATTGGTCTTATTGGCTTACCAAACGCGGGTAAATCATCTCTTTTAAATGCTTTAACAAAAGCTGATGTAAAAGTTGGAAACTATTCTTTTACTACATTGGAGCCAAACTTGGGTGCCATGTATGATATTATCTTGGCTGATATCCCGGGTCTTATAGAAGGAGCTTCAGAAGGAAAGGGTTTAGGTCATAAATTTTTAAAACATATAAAGAGAACAAAGATGCTAGCTCATTGCGTTTCTTTAGAACAAGATGTAGATGAGATGATAAAGGTTTATAAAACTATTAGAAATGAATTAAAAGAATTCGATCCTGAACTTTGTGATAAAAAAGAGGTTATTCTCTTAACTAAGAGTGATATTTTTGGGGTTGAAGATGCTAAGAAAAAAGAAGAAGAGATTATTAAGAAATTAAAAGTCTCAGAAAATGATATAAAAGTTATATCTATATATGATCTTGATGCAACTAAAGAGTTAAGAGATTGGTTTGTGAAGATAATAAGATCAGAATAAGTTGATAAATAAGGTTTTTTGTGTTATTTTATGATGACCGATTCAAAGTGATCGAATAAAACGAACCTTATAACACATTTCATGAAATTACACACTGTTGTTTGCTCCTCAAATGGATATTTGTCTATCTCCGGATGTTGCTTTGATTCAAGAGGTAAAACCATGGTTTTACCAGCGTCCACCTCACATCCAGAGTGTACTCGTGTTTTTGATATCAGGACAATGATTCATCATCCTGATTCTTCAAGAGTCACTGATGCTTATTTTTCAAAAAGCATTAAAGCCTTCGTCAAAGATAGGCCGGAGGACAATGAAAAAAACAAAGGGAAAAACCTGATTATTTTTGCTATCTATGGAGATCTCCATCTTAAGACAAATGATCAGGATTGTATTGTTTTCGGTAGGGATTTTCATATGACAAGAGGGAACAGGGAACCTGTTAAGATTTATGTGATTTGTTTGAAACATGAAAGAGAATTTGCTTTTGAGCTCGTCAATGATCACGACGAACCTAAAATCGGATTCTTGAAATACAGTAGGCGCTCTGGACTAATCGAAGTTTTTGATCTTTCAGAAGAAAATCATCGGCATCAACCACAACCTGTTAATCCTATACGGCAATTCTTTTCATGGATGCATCGATGGGTCAGCGGCAGCCCGTCGTAAATCACCATTCTCAACCCTGCATGGACCTTCGGGTCCTCAGGCGTTTTTTATTTTCTAATTTCATAAAAATATGCTAAAAATAAGTGATATGAATAATGAATATGTGCCAGTTATAGGTCTTGAAATACATGCCGAATTAAAGACAAAAACTAAGATGTTTTGTTCTTGTTTAAATAATCCATTGGAGAGAAATCCAAATATACATATATGTCCGATATGTATGGCCCATCCTGGAACTCTACCAACATTAAACAAACAAGCTATACAGAATGTTTTAAAAGTTGGTCTTGCTTTAGATGCTGAGATTGTTGATTTTACAGAATGGGATAGAAAAAATTATTTTTATCCTGATATTCCCAAAGGTTATCAGATTTCACAATATGCATATCCATTAGTACAAAAAGGAAAATTAAAAGTAAAAGACAAAGAAGGTAAAGAAGTTGCTGTAGGTATAACTCGTATTCACTTGGAAGAGGACA
>CAZSTO010000013.1:0-15149 GCA_964610005.1 uncultured Candidatus Saccharibacteria bacterium | reverse complement strand
CCCTTTCCTTCTGTAGTACTTTGAAAGCTTTGTATTATTGTTTTCAGCAAGTTTAGAATATCAATATCTTGTATGTGCTTTTGTAATATTGAGAACAATATCTCCTGATCAATACTTGCAAAAAATTTTCTAACATCACATTTTAATATCCAAACTGTTTTTGTATGATTTCGACTTACCTTATTCGTATAGTTTTTAAATTGCTTTAATGCCCTATGTGTCCCCTTATTCAACCGACAAGAGTATGAATCATGAATAAATTTTGTATCGAAATATGAATACAGTTTTCTGTAGATCGCATGATGCAAAAGCCTGTCTCGCACGCTGGCCTTGTGAATATCCCTCGGCTTTGGATCCGCTATATTAAATGCTTCATACATCGAGTGTCTGTATTTTTTATTATTCAAATCCTCATGAAGGTCTATCAAATTTCGCATGAGATACCTCTGAAACAGCTCGACATCTTTTTTGTTTTTCTTGCCCTTTATAAATTCCTTCCATGCCTCGAGCAGATTTTCATGAGATATGATATCTTGGTACGTATGAATACAAGCAGCCATTCATTTAAGTCTACCCCCCCACGACTTTTGCCACTACTCGAGAAGGTGAAAACAACGTATATTTTGTGGTTTGGCTATTATCAAAATTTACCAAAGTCACACAGACATTCTCTCGGTGGTCGAATAGATAGTTTGTTTGTCGAAGTGATTGAATCTGTTTCAGTTGCAAGTTTTTTGCAAAAGGACGAGAAGCTGACATGGGTTCGTATTGCTATCAGGAAAATTGATACCATAAAAGTATTATTAATGGTGTTATGGGAGTCAAAATCTTTAGATAATAGAAAATATATAGCAGTATCTTTAAAGATAGAAGAAATCGGAAAGATGCTTGGTGGATGGAGTGGACAAATAACAAAACAAAACTCCCCCAAAGTCTTGGGAGAGAAATAAAGAGAGTTGCGAGGCTGAACGAAGACCCATCGATTATCAGCATTCCAGTGATTGTCAGGGTGACCGTTGTTGACATTGAGCCAACGATCATCGTCATCGTGTTCAACGTTGAACACATTGAGATCACCATCAGAGTCGGACTGTTGTGTATTGTTTCATCAAAGCCACCACACCCAGAGAATTTTATTAATCCGAGTGTTGAATATTATTCGTGATATATAATCACCTAAGACAATACACCAAGTATCTTCTTTTTTTTGAAGTTTCTGCATAAGTCCTCCACCCAAAACCTTAGTCGTGAATGTTCTCAACTTATGGATACTGGATTCTGTAGCGGAAAGCCGTGACCGTCCGCGTATTCACCTACTACCGATATTAATGTAACATAAATTTTTATATGAAAAAACTCCGCACATCGTCTTGCGACAATGGCGGAGTTGAAGGACAAAGTCCAAAGGTTCAAAGTAAGATCAGAGAAACAAGTTCTAAGATCTACTTGCGAGGCTGAACGAAGACCCACCGATTATCAGCACTCCAGTGACGGTCAGGGTGACCGCTGTGGACATTGAGCCAACGATCATCGCCAGCGTGCCCCACGTTGAACACATAGAGATCACCAACAGAGTCGGCAATAGGTTCCATGGCAATGCGAAGCCATTCGTCTTTCGGCTGATCTAGATATTGCAGGCGAAGTTGTGGTCCGACTTCTGCAGGGCAGAGTTCGAGACCAAGCGAGATTGCTCTGTCATAGATTTGCGCGCGAGTCGCCCCGTTCGGAAATCCGAGTTCAGCAACAGACTTGATCACGAGATCGACTTCGAATTCTTCGTCACTGATAGTGAAAGCAGGTTTGCCGAGGATGTCATTAGCCCAGTCACCAATTCGACGACCATAGTTGCCAATCTGGCGACGGAAGTCATCGACGGTCTTGAGCTCAGTGCCGAGTTTAATCGTCTTCCAAATGTCGAGATTGACGACTTTTTCAGACTCTGAAACTTCAACCTGAGGCTTAAGGCCAGCGAGGAATTTCTTCAGTTTCTTCGGGCTGCTGATCCAACCTTGCATTTCTTCGCCGGTGAGGGCTGGGAGATTGCAGGCTAATGTGGCGATGAATTTCGCCGTTTGTTGATCCAGTTCTTTTTGTTCTGCGGTGTTCGCACTCATAGTACGTTTTTTCCTTAGTGATATAGTTTGTTTGTGTGCTATACAGCTAATCCTTTGATGTCGCCATAGCTAGGAAATACCCATAATTGGGTAGCTTTTAGCTATAGCGACTTTGAACTTTGTTGTTAAGGTTCACCTATATATTATATCATACCTGAATATTTTGTCAATACTAGGCAACACTTCCCTTATTTTGCATAGCTATGCACCAAAACCATTTGCGACACAATCAATACAAGGAAGTAAAAATGATTAACCATTTTGGTGTTAAAACAGAAGCTCCAAAAACTACTGTTAAATATGTACTTTATGCACGTAAATCTACCGAAGCAGAAGAAAGGCAAATCCTTTCAATCGATTCACAAATAAAAGAAATGTTGGAAATAGCAGAAAAAGAAAACATGGAAATAATTGATATACGTCGAGAATCACATTCAGCAAAAGATTCGGGGCAAAGACCCGTGTTCAAGGAAATATTATCAGATATCGCACTAGATAGATTTAATGGCATACTCACTTGGGCACCTGATAGATTATCAAGAAACGCAGGTGACCTCGGTTCCCTTGTGGATTTAATGGACCAAAATAAGTTGGTTGAGATACGAACATATGGACAAACATTTAAAAATTCGCCCAATGAAAAATTTCTTTTAATGATTCTATGTTCTCAAGCAAAACTAGAAAATGATAATAAAAGTATAAACGTAAAACGAGGACTTAGGACTAGAGTCGAGATGGGTTTATGGCCAGGACCTGCACCAACTGGATATTTGAAAGAAAAAAGAAGTGATAGAAAGTGTGAGACCTATATAGATCCAGAAAAAGGACCCGTGATCAAGAAGATGTTTGAGAAAGTAGCATATGAGAAATGGAGTGGCAAGAAGGTATACAACTGGCTCAAGTTTGATTTAAATTTTAGAACACCTTATGGAAAGAAACATTTAAGTTTAGGTAATTTGTTTCGTATATTATACAACCCATTTTATTATGGATCTTTTGAGTATCCTAAAAATAGTGGTAACTGGTATAAAGGAAAACATGAACCTTTGATAACTAAAGAGTTATTTGATTTGGTTGGACAACAATTGAAAAGTAATAATCTACGAGTCGAGGGTAAAGAGTTCGCTTTTACCAAATTAATAACATGCGGACTTTGTGGATCATCTATAAGTGCAGATGAGAAGTTTAAGAAATTGAAGAATGGTGAAGTTAACAGACATGTGTATTATAAATGCGCTAAATCAAAAGATAAGGAATGCAAGAATGAGTATATAAACGAAACTGATTTGATAAAACAATTTGAGAATTTAGTTGATGTAATAGATATAAATGAAATTAAGATTAAGGACAAGATTAAAGATGAAATTATGAGAGTAAAAAAGTTTAACAAATCATTGTTAGGTAAAGATACAGATATAGAAATAAAAGGTGTTGATATTAGGAATTATGTTAAATTTATTTTGAAGGATGGATCAATTTTAGAGAAAAGAGAGGTATTATCAAATTTAAATAGTGAAATCAGACTGGAAAATAGAATCATTAAAATTAGCAGTTATTGACACTTGTCAACACAAAAATCATGGTATAATATATAATCATGGAAAGACAACCTGAACAAGAACAAAATCCATTAATATTATCTGAAATGGACACACAAGAAATTATTAATGAAACAGATACAGACAAAAAAATAAACCTTATATTAAAACACGTTAAAGACAGTACTCTTGAAACAGAAGGTGCGTCTACTGATGTGGTGGAAACCTTTGAAAAAAATGGAGACAAGGAACAACTAATCAAACTTGGGGACGATTATATAAAGAAAGGTTTTATAAATGATGCACTAATTGCATATAAAGCAGCAAAAAGATTATTGGATTATTCAAAAGATTAATCTTACAAAAATCTAGGAATAAACAATACTAATACTTACAAAAACATTACCCTCTGTTATTGTTTTTATTTTTGGCGATTTAATCTGCCAACGAGATACGGCTTTTGATATTTTTGATTTTGATTCTAACAATTCATTAAATATAGGATGTTCAACAGTATCTCCGATTTTTCGAGTATCTTTACCATCTTCATTCAAAAAAGGTGCCGCAAAGACCACCTCCATTTCATAGCCCTGAAGACTATCGGGCTGATCTTCTCTGAAATTAAAAGCTGGTCTAATCTCTATAAATTCCTGTAGCACAGATTTATCAGGTAGATTATTTTTATCACTGAAATTCAAGGTTTTTTCTAAAGTCCTTAAGTAAGCGCATCTGTATGCTGTTCTAAGTATCTCTATAAAACACGGAAAAAAACCATAAGTATCAGGCTGTATTATTTCTCCGTTTTTAACTGGCCAAATAACCTGTTCTTCAGCTGATGTCACAATACGATATGTATCATCATTGTCTGGATAAAAACATTTTAAAAGAGGTCTCGGAAAGAATTCTGATTCTATTGGTTTTTTAAGCTCAAGCTCTGTAAATATATGCTTAAAAATTGCTCTAATCTTTGCTACAATTTCATCTGATTTATATGCTGCCTCATATTGAAATATATTAATATCTCCACCACCAATATCTGCATAATTTTCTAAAGAAGAATCGTCTAAAAATTTAGAACTCCGTTGCCAAACCAATAAATTTATTGATCTAATCAAATCAGACTTTGTACCGGAACGTAATTTTTCCGCAACAAAAGCGGGCTCTTCATAAAGAGATCCTGTGTTATCTAATTTCCAACGCATTACGTTATAGCGCGATAACGCCTGCAAATTTAATGCAGGAGCTCCATATCCTTTCTTAACTTTACTTAAATTATCTATTACTAATTCAATCCTATTTTTTAAATTTTTATCGGTGATTTGATCAGATAATCTCATTAAGTTATCAATAGAATCCCCTATTTTTTCTGACTCTTCTGTTATATATCTCTCAAATCTATCCATTAGTATATCCATGGAATTTAAATCTTTACTGTAATCATGTCGCATAGAATTTTCCGCATCAGCATATCCTTTTTTATAAGCCTGTTCCTTTAAATCTTCTGTATTTTCTTTTTTTTCGACAAATACTCCCTCCATAGAATCTAAAGAATTTGCTTTTGGTATATTGTATCTTTCCATTCTTTAGATTATATCTAAAAACACAAAATTTGCATAATCTTTGATTGAACACCTTATAGGCCATATTCTTAGCAGGGATTCTAAAACATAACAATGTTTCTAAACCTTTAATTCATAACCCCTCTCGAGCATGCTCGACTTGGCGGAGACGGAGGGATTCGAACCCTCGGAACCCTTTTAAAGGTTCACCTCTTTAGCAAAGAGGCACATTCGACCACTCTGACACGTCTCCATGTACTTATATATAACATAAAATGCATAAATTTAATCATTGATTTACCGAAAATATATTGATATGATTAAATCATTAACAATTAACTATTTAAATCAAATCTATGGAATTATTTGGACTAGGAGTACCTGAAATAATCTTAATATTAGTAGTTTTTCTTGTCTTCTTTGGAAAAGATAAGCTCCCTGAACTTGCCAGAAGTATAGGGACATCTTTTAAAGAACTTAAGAAGGGCTTTAGTACAGAGATAGACTCAAAAGAAAAGACTGATGAACCTGCAAAAAAATCAAAATAATGATTTAAGTGTGTTGGATCATATCATAGAACTTAGAACGAGAGTGATTCTGAGTTTATTAGCTGTTATAGTTGGTTCAGCTATTGCCCATTTCTTTCATGAACAGATTATTAATTTTATTTTAAAACCAATTAGTGGACAAAAACTTGTATTTTTATCACCTCTTGACCCTTTATTTTTTATTTTAAAAATTGATTTGGTTGTCGGAATTTTAATATCATTACCCGTTATAGTTTGGTCTGTATTTTCATATATACGACCTGTTATAACAGACAAGATTAGTTATCTAATACATATTATATATTTATCATCCACGCTATTGGTCTTAGCATCTCTTAGTTATGCATACTTTATAATAGTGCCGCTTATATTGAAATTTTTATCATCAATCACCATCCCAGGAATAGAAAGTTCTATTACAGCACAAAGTTATCTTGGTTTCTTTATCACACAAATACTTATAATTGCACTTATATTTCAAATCCCTTTATTTATTATTTTTGGAATTTATATAGGAATTTTTAATGCAAGATTATTGGGTTCAAAACGAGGTTACATATATGTTGGTATGACTATAGTGCTTTCAATACTAACACCGACACCTGATATATTTAGTCTTGGTATTATTCTAATTCCTGCTTTATTTATATTCGAATTGAGTTTGATAATAGGTAGAATCGTAGAGAGATTTAAGAAGAAGAAAATTTAGATTATAAAACAAAAACCAGTACCTATATAGTGCTGGTTTTTGATTATAATTATCTACCAATGGCAGCCAAGAATGTATCTACCCTAGATTTAAATGCGGCAATTTCATCTGTTGTAAGCGTTGAACCTACCGCTGCTATTTTTAGGTTAGCGTTACTGTAATTTGATGGAGTACCGTTTCCATTCAAGGCTAACAAGAATAAATTGTGTGTAGATCTTCCGGTTGGAACAGAGGCAAAACTATTTGTCCAACTGTTATGTCCTGCCAGTGTGGTTGTTCCATTAGTTATATTTACATATGTATGTCCTGTAAAACCTGATATAGGTGGCGTAAACACTGATCCGGTGTTGTTCTCATTGGCTCTAAATCTTAGATATTCAGTTGCTCCTGGTTTATAACTATCAATAATCGAACGTCCAACACCAGTAGTAAACGCTCCGATAAATACTCCGTTATCTGTTGGGTCTGTTGTACCATTCTTGATATATATAAACTGATCAGATAGACCACCGAATGCAGACGGTGCCAACCCTGTATTACCGTAGGCACTTGTACCGTTTCCTGTAACACCACTTGCATCGTGTGTTGGGGTACCAGACCAAGTTATATTATAAGCACCTTTCAAATCCTTACTTTGTGTTGTACCGGTTGCACCCTCAAATGTCCATATAGCAGCAAACTTTGACCACAGACCGTCAGTCTTAAGTCCGGTGACAAAGTTATTGTACGCTGTTTGTCTTGATGGATCTGTAACACTTGCCGCTGTTATAAAGGCTGAGGCATCAGAATCTAAAGCGGCTGTATAATTTACAGAATTTTTCCAGAAAATATAGGTACCGTCATAATACCATTCTAATAAATCAACCGCATCTGCAGCAGAAGATAAAGTTATAATACCATTCCCACCGTTTGGTGTTTTACTTCCACCTGGTAGAGTTAATGTCCTCGAACCATTTGAATCTTGTGTCACGATCAATTTTCCGCTCATCCCTTCCAACAGTCCACTAAACGCAAGCGTTCTATCTCCACCAAGAGTAACCCTCGCATTTTGGCTATTATGAAATTTGGTTACCGTCCAGGTTATTGTAGCCCCATCTGTTAAGGTCTGAAATGCCGGATTGGTACCATTTGACCACACACCTCTTTTATTGAAAGTAACCATCTCGGCTCCAGTAATCACACCATTGTTTGCATTGTAGCCACCATTTGCACCAGTAACCGTTCCTTTATGAAAGAATTTTAGCTCCGTATCGTCACCGGACTGATCAACTGGTACAGCCTGCCATTGAATACTGTTATCAACTTCTATCAACCGTGTTGCTGTCCCATCCCCACTTCCAACACCTGTCGCTGTGAACCTAACTCCAACAGTGTTTGATGATGCCCCGATAGCTACGAAGTTTGTCGTACCCACTGTATTGATTATATAGGTATGTGTCGCAGTAAAGCCTCCCGCAGTAATAGGAGAACCTGACTCTACAAGCGATTTAGTCTGCATTGATATAGCCTTTGAAGATTTTTTAGGATCAGTCACACTAGAAGCACCTGAAACCATATGTAAATAGTTAGCGTCACGCACAGAAGCGTTGTTACCAAACTGAACAGGTCCAGGAGCAATAATTGCCATACGCCAAGCCAAGTTAAAGATCAACTCACCACCAACACCGTCATGACCTTCCCACATATAGATATTAGTCCCAGGTGCCCCTGTTCTTGTTAACCAAGTTATACCCTGCATATCAGGTATATATATATTACCAACACCACCAAAAGCAACAGAGTTACCAGGATTTTGCCAATCACCGGTGGTTATATTTCCATCATCATCAAATTGAGGTACTTTTAACGCACCACCATTTTGTGATATATCAAACTTGAGATTACCATCCGAAGTGTGTGCTACTGATAAATAATCATTTAGTATACCTCCCCATGTTCCTGAGTCGTCTCCTACATTAGGTAGTCTTGGCATTATTTTGTATTTTTTAAATTTAAATTAATATCTGATAATTATCTTAATAATACTTTATATCAGCCATAAAGACAAACTTGTTTGCCCTAAAAATATATACCATGATATAATTTTTGTATGTTAGACAAAAGAATCACACGAAAACAATTTATCCTATCAGGACTTTCACTTTTTGGAATACTTTTAATGAATAAAATACCTAAAAATATTGTTACTAACAACAAAACAAATAACTCTTATGGAGTAAGTACATATGGTGGTAAATAATTTTTTTAAAATTTGCTTAGTATTTGCCTTTTTAATAATATCATCACCTGTTTTTGCTGATACATATGGAGAAGGTTTATACGGCTCTGAAAGATATTCAGGAAATAATTCAACAACAACAGTACCGAGTGCTCCTACACCCATCATTGCAACTGCAGGAAACTCCCAGGCAAGTATATCTTTTATACCTCCAGCAAACAATGGAGGATCAACAATAATATATTATACTGTCACATCTTCACCTGAAGGTGTAGCAGCGACGGGCCTGACCTCACCTATCGTTGTTACAGGGCTTACAAATGGCACATCTTATACTTTTACAATAGTAGCAATAAACTCTGTAGGAACATCGTCACCTTCAGCTGCATCAAACAGCATCACACCAGCAGCACCAATAGTAAACACAACACCATCCAATAACTCAAACTATGGTGGGGGCGGTAATACATCAATGTCACCTCACGATGTTTTATTAAGTACACCCATATCGACATCCACCAATCAAAACAATTCACCTATATTTAATTCTGATTTGATATTCGGTATGATAAGTTCTGAAATAAAAGATCTACAAAAGTTTTTGAATAAAAACGGATTCACAATATCATCATCAGGACCTGGATCTATTGGAAATGAAACAAATAAATTTGGTCCCGCAACTCGAGCAGCATTAATAAAGTTCCAAAAAGCAAATAATATATCACCTGCAATTGGATATTTTGGACCTATTACACGAGCATTAGTAAATTCTATATTGGAATTGGATTTAAACCTTAAAAAACCAACAGATACACAGAGTACAACAGCACCTTTATATACAAGAGATTTGGATTTAAACACATTAGGTGATGATGTTAAAGCATTACAACAGTTTCTAAATAAAGAAGGTTTTCTTGTATCAATATCAGGACCTGGATCTATTGGAAATGAAACAAATAAATTTGGACCTGCAACAAAAGCAGCATTAATAAAGTTCCAAATAGCTAATAAGATATCACCTGCAATTGGATATTTTGGACCTATCACTAGATCTGTTGTAATAAATAAATCAAAATAATCGTATATAATACTACATATGTATAAAAAAATAATCATCACGATATTATCAATCGCAGTAATAATAGGATTAATATTATTTATAAATAAAAACAATCAAAACAAACAACCAGATATAACAGAGGTTCCAAGTAGAAACGATACGGCTCTCATACCAGAATCAGAAGCTTCAACAACAAAAAGTTATACATTGGCTGAAGTTGGTGCGCATAATACATCAACTGATTGTTGGATGGTTATAGAGGGTAAAGTTATAGACGCAACGGGTTTTATAGCATCAGGACAACACCCAAACAACAAGATAGTAAACGGTTGTGGTAAAGACGCAACAGAGATGTTCAACAATGTTAAAAAACACAGCGGACCACAAGCTAAAGAAATAATGATGAGATCACAAATAGGTGTGCTAGAATAGTTTTATGGAAAATTTATTTTATGAAATAGGACAAACCTGCGGAATGATAGGTTTTGTTCTTCTGACATTATTAATATTCTCAGGTGATACCGCTCGTTTTTGGAATAGATATATAGGATTAGATAAGATTATAAAATTTCAAAGAAAATTCTCTTACTTCGTGATGTTCTTCGTCTTTTTTCATCCAGTATTCTTTATGTTGTCAACCGGAACATACAAAGGTTTTATAGTTCCTGACTTTGCATATCTGCCACTTGCTATAGGTATTATTGCTTTCTATATATTAGTAGGTGTAATGATAGCATCTGCATTATATAAACGTATCTCATATAGAGTTTGGCAATATATACATGTCGTAACTTATATATTATTCTTCTTTGCATTATTCCATGCGGTACTTTGGGGATCAGAAACTGCCGAAAATATGCCTATATACATATTGGCCACATTACTTGTGACAGTAGGTATTGTATATAGAACAAGATATAAGATTATAGCAGCTAGAACAACAAGGTTTTTTGTGAAAGATGTAAAAATGGAAACAGCCGACACTTTCACTGTTACCATTAAAGGTAATAAGGAATTTCAGGCCGGACAATTTTGTTTTCTAAGACTTAATAAAAACAAACTTTATGCAAGACATCCTTTTACCATATCCTCTGCTCCAGGTGATGATTTTGCATTTACTATCAAGCTCGCTGGAAGATTTACACAAACAGCTAAAGAATTAAAAGAAGGTGATGAAATATTTATAGATGGACCTTTTGGAAAATTCATACCACGCCCTGATAAAAATTTGGTGTTCATAGCTGGTGGAGTTGGTATAACACCTTTTATGAGTATACTTCGTGATCATATAAAAAGAGGCTTATCACAGAACATCACTTTGATATACGGATCAAGATCACAGGCTGATATTATATTTCATAATGAATTAGAATCAATACAAGCACCATGGTTTAAAAAAGTGTATATGCTAAATGATATATCAAACCTAACAATACAATGTGAACAAGGATATATAAGAGAAGAGATTATTAATAAATACGTAAATAATCCAAAAGATTCTCTCTACTATATATGCGGACCCGAGAGGATGAAAGATACAGCAAAACAAGTTCTTAAGAACATGGGGGTAAAAAATAGCAATATTTTTGTGGAGGATTTCTTTTGGTAAAATGAATAGCGGAAAAGTGCTAGAGAGGTTGAATAGGTCGCTCTCGAAAAGCGATATGGAGGAAACTCCATCGAGGGTTCGAATCCCTCCTTTTCCGCTATTTTTACAAAAATCTAGAATTAAAAAATCCGTAGGATTTTTGGGATTCGAAAAGGTTTTATGTATTTTCGAGAATTTGAAAAATTTAAGAAAATATAAAACCTATACTGACCTCGTAGAGGTCGAATCCCTCCTTTTCCGCAGTATAAATAAAATGTTAAAATATACATATAATTATAAAAACTAAATTTAAATAAAAATATGTTAACTACAATAATATTATTATCATTATTAGGCTCAGTTATAGCATCCGCAATGGGTACATTTTGGTATTCACCTATTACACCTATGGGTAAATGGCATATGTCTTATATAGGCTTTGACAAACTTTCAAAAGAAGAGCAAGATAAAAAGATAAAAGAAGTAAAACCACACATGTGGAAAAGTTATCTTGGTCAATTTATACTTTCTTTCTTTACATCTATGTTTATAATTTTCGTTACATTACAGACATACAAAGCTGCATATGTATTTGTAACAATGATATGGATTGCATTTATAATTCCAAATATAGGTTCAGCATTGATTTGGGGAAACTGTGACAAAAAATTGGTTTGGAAAAAATTCTTTTCTGACTCATTAAATAACTTAGTGACATATTTATTGATTGTGTTCATGACCACATTGTTTATGTAAAATAAAAAGGACCGCCCCCCCCTATGATGGGGTGGCGGTTTTTTTCTTGCCGTATCGAGGAACAAGATTGCCGACTTGTGTTGAGATAAAATTTTCAGTAGCTTCATCATGTTTGGCTAATTGAAATTCCATCCGAACTCCAAGAGTTAGAACTTTAGGAAAGAAATATGCACGGGCTCTTCCACGCAAAATCGCAGATTGATTGTCGAACTCAGGTATCTCCCTAAGTCGACTCATGATTTCTTTTACAGAAGATTTGTTTATACCCTGTATCTTATGCATGGCCGTCTCCGACAATATAGCCAACTGCCACAGACTATGAAAACCTGCAGACTGAAGAGCTTTGTTAACCCGTGAAGGGAAATTAAACCACAACAAAGAATCGAACAGATGATCATCCAGAGTGGACAGACTCATTGCCTTGTCCAAGGTTGTACGCTTACCTTTTTTGGTTACACTGAATTCAACCTTGGCATTGCCGGTAGCGTCAGTCTTTATCCTTTTGATAGCAAGCTCATATCCAGGATTTAGATCTCCGGCAAGATAAACCGCGATCAGATTATTAAACACATGGTTTGGAATTGTTCTTTTCATATAAGGGTGTGAATGTGCTACACATAAAAATACCACACCCTCATACAAAATCAACCTACCCCTTAACACTCATAGCAACCTTCTTCATCACCCTCTTATCAAAAGGTTTTGGCATAACATAATCCGCTTTTAATTCTTTTTTATTTATCAAACTTGCCAATGCATAAGCGGCTTTTATTTTCATATCATCAGTTATACTTGTTACCCCAGCATCAAGTGCGCCACGAAATATTCCAGGAAATACAAGTACATTATTAATCTGATTTGGATAATCGGATCTACCTGTTGCAAATATTTTTATGTCTGCTTTTTTTGCATTTTCAAAACTTATTTCTGGATTTGGATTTGCCATAGCGAATACTATTCTATTTTCATTCATGGTTTTAACCCATTCTACTTTCAAGACATCAGCTTTTGATACACCTATAAACACATCAGCGTTCTTCAGAGTATTTTCTAATCCTCCTTTTATATTTTCTTTATTTGTTATTTCAGCCAATTCTAATTTATATTTATTTAGATCTGTTCTATCCTTGTTTAAAGTATCTATAGAATCTAAAATAATCATTTTATTTGAATCAACACCAGCTTTTATTAAAAGTTTTGCTATAGCAAGTGCCGCTGCCCCTGCCCCGTTTATAACTATTTTTATATTTTTCAAATCTTTCTTAACCAACTTGAGTGAGTTTATAAGTCCTGCTAAAACCACTGTAGCTGTTCCATGTTGATCATCGTGAAATACTGGTATATCAAGTTCTTTCTTTAATCTCTCTTCTACTTCAAAACATCTTGGAGCTGATATGTCTTCTAGATTTATACCACCAAAAACTGGAGCTATGTTTTTTATAGTTTTTATTATCTCTTCCGTGTCTTGGGTTTTTAAACATATTGGAAATGCATCTATGTTTGCAAAATTTTTAAATAAAACAGCCTTACCCTCCATAACCGGTATGGCAGCCTCTGGGCCAATATTTCCAAGACCAAGTACAGCTGAACCGTCTGAGATAACCGCCACAGTATTAGCTTTTATAGTATGAGTATATACAGACTTTTTATCTTGATATATAAGACGACAGACCTCAGCAACACCTGGAGTATATGCTACCGATAAATCTTCTTTGTTTTTGGTTTTAACTTTTGAGATAACTTCGAGTTTACCTTTGTGTTTTTTGTGTAGGGCTAAGGATAATTTGTTGTAGTTTTTTGAGGGTTTTGTGGGCATGGGTTTGATTATAGCATACCTATAATAATCCTTTCTCAGCCTCTTTTTTGGATCTTTCAATCATAAATTTAACCCCCTCATCCATATTTATCGCATCCAAACGTATATTTGGATATTTATTGTGAAAAACTCTAAAAATTTCATCAGCAAAAGCTTGCCCCACAACAGGAACTTTATCAAAATCAAAAACAATGACACTAAATTTTTCTAAATCTGTTAGAACCCTTCTTGCTTGAGATCTAGATATGTGAACGCCACCCATTGTATATAATTTTATCTTAACCTCTGTTTTATCAAATCCGTACCCATCTGTATTACCCTTATCTGTATATTTCTCAAAAACCTTCAATAAATGAATATGTGAATTTTTATTTATTCTGAACACAACACGTGTACCAACTTCATTACCTTCCGTTTTTCTTATAAAAACATCTTTGATTTTATTATCAACCAACAATTCAAAACCAAAACTATTTAAAATAAAACTATCACAAACTTTTGAAGTAAAGAAAATACCTTCCCCTGAATGGGATTTTGGCATAGTTGTTGTTTTTCCTTTTAATAAATCTTGTATCGCCTCATACTCGGAGTTTAACCCTTTTTTATTCATTATATTTCTGAAAACTCCTATACCGAAATCTTTAACCGTAAAAACTAAATTATCATCAATTAATGATATTTCTATATTTATTTTTTCAGAAGACGAGTGTTCTATAGCATTATTAAACATTTCAGAAAAAGCATAATCAAAAACACTCTTTATATTGTCATGTAGCTTTATTAATAAAGGAAAAGATTTTTCTATTTCATCCAAAACTTTATGTTCTTCAAGATTTTTGTTTATTAAGGTTTTTTTGTACTTTGCTAAGATTACAGGATTCGAATCATAGTCACTTTTTAAGACATAAAAAGAGTTTCTAGTTTTGTTTATTTTTACAAGAAAACCCTCATCCACCAAACCAGATAAAATCCTATTTACATACTGCCTAGAAAAACCTAGCACATTAACAACATCCGAGGTTAATACTTTGCCTTGTTTTTTATATATACTCGATATCTCATCTTTTAAATCCATATCAATATGATATATTAATTGTAAACTAATTGTCAACTAAGTGATTTATAATTGTAAACTAATTGTAAACTAATGAGAACCTATGTTTATTGACCTCCTCACCCTCTCCATCGCATAACTATATGTTACTCTATGCATCTTTTCTTTATTTTCTCTTATAAAACTTAT
>CAZSTO010000012.1:0-15786 GCA_964610005.1 uncultured Candidatus Saccharibacteria bacterium | reverse complement strand
GCAATCCGAACGTGTTCAACTTGAACTCGGACGATTCCAAGCTGAAGCTCAATGCCAACAATGCGAATCCGTCCAACAAGTGGAACTCTGACAATCAGTTTGTATTTCTCGCAAATCTCTTTATTTCTCTCCCTATTTCTTAGGGGAGTTTTGTTTTATGATCTGTCCGCTCCAACCTCCGAGCATTTTTCCTACCTCTTCAATTTGTAGTGATAAAGCAATATATTTTTTACTATCAAATGACTTTGATTCCCATAAAACCATCAGCAACACTTTTATTGTATCAATCTTTCTTATTGCAATCCGAACCCATGTTAACTTCTCATCCTTTTGTAAAAAACTTGCAACTGATATATATTCAATTACTTCTATAAACAAACTGTCTATACGGCCACCAAGTGAATGTCTATGTAATTTTGGAATATTTTGATAATAGCTAAACCACAAAATATACGTTGTTTTTACTTTCTCGAGTAGTGGTAAAATTCTCGGGGGGGGGTAGTATTGAGAGTATGATTATTTTTGTCCATAAGTATGAGGATATCATATCTCACAAAAATCTGCTTGAGGCTTGGAAAGAATTTATTCGTGGAAAGAAAAACAAAAAAGATGTTGAATTTTTTCAAAGATATTTGATGCAGAATGTTATTTCTCTCCATAATGATTTATTTTCCAAAAAATACAGGCATTCTCCATATGAAGCATTTAATATTTCAGACCCTAAGCCGAGAGCTATACACAAAGCTAGTGTTCGAGACAGGTTACTTCACCATGCAATTTACAGAAAACTATATCCCTACTTTGATAAACAATTCATTCACGATTCATATTCATGTAGATTAGGTAAGGGGACACATAAGGCATTGAAACAATTTAAAAATTTTACAAACAAGGTAAGTTGTAATCACACAAAAACCGCATGGATATTAAAATGTGATATCAGAAAGTTTTTTGCAAGCATTGATCAAGAAATATTATTATCGATTTTAAGTAAACATATACAAGACAAAAATATTTTAAATCTTTTAAAAACACTTATACAAAGTTTTAACAGTACAGAGAAAGGTAAGGGTCTACCTCTTGGAAACCTTACATCACAACTGCTTGTAAATATCTATATGAACGAGTTCGACCAGTATATGAAGCGGGTGTTAAAGACAAAATATTACATTCGTTACGCTGATGATTTTGTGATTATGTCTCGTGATAAAAAATATCTTGAATATGTATTAACTGAAATTGAAAAATTTCTCGACTATAAATTGAAGCTAAAACTACATCCTGATAAGGTATTTATTAAGACTTTATATTCAGGTGTTGATTTTCTTGGTTGGGTTCATTTTCCAAAACATAGAGTGTTGAGAACAGTCACTAAAAAACGAATGTTTAAAAAGTTAAAAGATAATCCAAAAGAGGAAACCATTCAATCTTATCTTGGTTTATTGAGTCATGGGGATACTTATGAGTTGAGACAGAATGTCTTAAATATATTGAATTTTTAGATAAATTATTGTCTAATTGATAAATTTTTTAATAAACATCCCTTGTGATGTATACTATATTTTGCACACAATTACATTGTGCACGTGGAAGAGTGACTGAGAGGTTTAAGGTAACCAGCTTATACCTGGTCAGGATTGTTGCGCAGTCCTCAGGGGTTCGAATCCCCTCTCTTCCGCCTAATGTGTGAAATATATGTCTTGTTGCATTATTATGCTCTTATGAGTATAATACAGATACTGCGCAACAGTCCTGATTTATAAGCTAATTGCCGAAAAGATCAGTTGAATAGTATCTTTCTTTGAGGCTAAAGGTTATTCATCCTTTGTATCCTCATTGCAAATGAATACCGAGTTCTGTACTCGGAAAAAGATATTATGATTAAAACTCTCTGTAAAAGGAGAGTTTTAGTTTTGTCATAATCATTTTCATGCTAAACTCAACCTATGACATCAATAGACGACATCAGATTACAACGTATAGAAAAAGTTAAGGCTTTACAAGAAAAAGGTATAGAAGCTTTCCCTGTAGTTTCTTATATAAACACTACAAACAAAGTGTTTAATGACTCTTTTCAAGAATTATTAAGCTCTCAAAAAGAGATTATTGTCGGTGGACGCATATTGTCCATTAGAGGACAAGGTAAGGTTGGCTTTGTTGATGTACTTGATGGAACAGGGGAAAAGGTACAATGTTTTCTTTCTTTAGAAAATATGGGTGAGGAGTCAATAAAGGATTTCTTTGCTTTTATAGACAACAGTGATTTTATAGAATTCACCGGAGTAGCTTATGTAACCCAAAGAGGTGCAAATGCATTATCAGTAAAGTCATGGAGATTATTATCTAAGAGTTTGAGACCTATGCCTGATGCATGGTTTGGTTTAGAAGATGAAGATGAGAGATATAGGAGAAGATATGTTGATATGGTTTTGTCTCCTGAACTTCGCGATATGATAAAAAGAAGATCATTATTTTGGAATACTATAAGATCATTTTTATTACAAAGAGATTATATAGAAGTAGAAACACCTGTACTTGAAAATACAACAGGAGGTGCTGATGCTAGACCATTTGTTACTCATCACAATGCGCTTGATATAGATGTATACCTTCGTATATCAGCAGGAGAGTTGTGGCAAAAGAGATTGTTGGTTGGAGGTTTACCAAAAGTTTTTGAGATAGGAAGAATATTTAGAAATGAAGGTATGTCACCAGAACATGCTCAAGACTATACACAGATGGAATTTTATGAAGCTTATAGTGATTTTGACAAAGGCATGAAGATGGTAAAAGAGATGTATATAAAGATCGCTGAAGAAGTTTATGGAAAAACAGCTTTTGAAAATAAAGGACTTAAGTTTGATCTTAAAGATGAATGGAAGATTTTTGATTTTTCAAAAATAATAAAAGAAAATTATAATATAGATGTACATAAAACATCAGTAGAAGAGGTTGAGTCTGTATTAAAAGATGCAAATATAGAATATGATAAAAAAACAATATCTATAGAAAGAGGAGTAGATATATTATGGAAGAAAATAAGAAAAGATTTATCTGGTCCAGGTTTTCTTGTTGGTATACCGGTTTATCTTGAGACATTGGCTAAAAAATCAAGAGTTGACAATAGGGTTGTAGAAAGATTTCAAATCATCCTTGCGGGATCAGAAGTGGGCAAAGGTTTCTCAGAGCTCAATGATCCAATAGATCAAGAGGAAAGATTTAGAGCACAACAAGCCTTAAGAGATGCAGGTGATGATGAAGCTCAGATGGCTGATCTTGATTACGTTGAAGCCATGGAATACGGTATGCCACCAGCATTTGGTTTCGGTATATCTGAGAGACTATTCTCTTTCTTGGAAGGTAAGACAGTGAGAGAGGCTCAGATATTTCCATTGATGCGACCAAGGTAAATTCGACGAAGAAAAAACACCTTTTATAGGTGTTTTTTCACTTTATAAATCCCTAAAATCATGTATAATCGAGTACATGAAAACCCCAAACGAGCGAGAATTGGCAATACTAAAATATTGGCAGGATAATAATATTTTCGAGAAAAGCCTAGAAAAAAATAAAGATAAAAAGTCTTTTAGATATTATGATGGACCTCCATATGCTACAGGTTTACCACATTTTGGTAGTGTCTTACCTTCATCTATAAAAGATGCTTATCCTAGATATATGACTATGCGTGGTTTCAATGTTCCTCGTTCATGGGGTTGGGATACTCATGGTTTACCTGTTGAGAACTTGGCTGAGAAGATTTTAGGTTTTAAGGGTAAAAAAGATATAGAAGAAGCAGGTATCAAAAAATTTAACGAAACTGCTCGTGGTGCAGTATTTCAGTTTAGAGAAGATTGGAAAAAGGTTATACCAAGACTTGGACGTTGGGTAGATATGGATAATGACTATAGAACACTTGATGCAACTTTCATGGAATCAAATCTATGGGCTTTTAAAGAACTCTATAAGAAAGGAATGGTGTATGAAGGTTACAAAGTTATGCCATGGTGTCCTCATTGTGAGACAGTTCTTTCAAACTATGAAGTAACAGAAGGTTATAAAGAGATAGCTGATCTTTCTGCTTATGTCTATTTTAAAATAGAAGAAGGTGAGTACAAAGATGCTTATTTTGTAGCCTGGACAACCACACCTTGGACTTTACCAGGAAATGTCGCTTTAGCTTTAAATAAAGACTTTACATATATATTAGTTCAAGCAGGTGATAAAAAGATTATTGTATTAAAATCATCTTTTGAAAAAATAAATACATTTAAAAAAGAAGGGGAAGAATTTTCTATAATAAAAGAAATAAAAGGTGAGGAGCTTATAGGCATATCATATAAGCCATTATTTGATTATTTCTTAGACCTGAAAAATGATAAGACATGGAAAACTTATCACGGGGAATTTGTTACTGATACAGATGGTACAGGTATAGTTCATATAGCACCAGCTTTTGGTGATGATGATATGAAGTTAGCGCAGGCTAATGACTTACCAGTTATAAAACATGTTAACACTCATGGTGATTTTACAGAGGCCGTAAAAGATTTCACAGGTGCTGTTAAACCAAAAGATGATCATTCAAAAGCTGATATAGAAGTTATAAAATATTTAGCTCATAATGATCTACTTTTTGCTAAAGAAAAATATACTCACACATATCCTCATTGTTGGAGATGTAAAACACCACTTTTAAATTATGTGACATCTTCATGGTTTATAAAAACTACAGCTGTTCGTGACAGAATGATAGAGATAAATAATCAGATAAATTGGTATCCAGATGAGATCGGTCATAAGAGACTTCATTCATGGTTGGAAAATAATCGTGATTGGGCAGTATCACGTAGTCGTTATTGGGGTACACCGCTTCCAGTTTGGAAAAGTGAAAACGTAGATAGTAAAAATCCCTATATAATAATAGGTTCAGTTGCCGATATAAAAGAAAAAACAAGAAGAAATACTTATACTGCGATACGTCATGGCGAAGCGGAGCATATGATAGAAAATGTTATGTCTTCAACAGAGGCCGTATCATCTAAACATCATTTAACTGAAAAAGGAAAAGAGGAAGTTAAGAATGCAGCATTAAAACTTATATCAGAAAATAATATTCCTGACATAATATATTCTTCACCTATAGTTAGAACAAAAGAAACTGCGGAAATAATACAATCAGTTATAAAAGAGAATATAGGTAAAGATATAGAGATAATATTTGATGAGAGAATAAAAGAAGAACAATATGGTGATCTAGATGGGCAAAGTAATGAAGTGTTCAATGCATATAGAGAAGGTTTAACTGCTGAAGAAAAATTATCTAAAAGATTTCCAAATGGTGAAAATCTTTATGATATAAGAAATCGTATAGGCTCATTCTTATATGAAATAGATTCTAAAAATGAGAATAAAAATATATTATTGGTATCACATCAATGTCCTATAAATGCTATATATCATGTGTCAGAGGGTCATGACATAAGACGTATTATTAAAAAAGGTAAAATATGTTACAAGATAAATCCTGCTGAATATTTGAAAATTGACTTTGCATACATACCACATAATGATGAATATGAACTTGATTTTCATCGTCCATATATAGATGAGGTTACTTTTGAGCAAGACGGTGAAAAATACAAAAGATTATCTGAGGTTTTGGATGTTTGGTATGATGCCGGATCTATGCCGTTTTCATCACAACATTTTCCATTTGAATTTGATGAAAAACAACAAAAAGATTTTGTAGAAAATCTAACCGTTGATTTTGTGGCTGAAAGTTTAGATCAAACACGTGGCTGGTTCTATTATATGTTATTCATGTCAGTTGCTTTATTTGATAAAGCTCCATTTAAAAATGTTATGGTTGGTGGTATGGTCTTGGCTGAAGATGGAAAGAAAATGAGTAAAAGTCTTGGAAATTTTCCAGATCTATTGCCTGTAGTAGAACGATACGGCGCGGATTCACTTCGATACTTCTTGTTGTCATCACCTGTAACTCGTGCTGAAGAATATGCATTTTCACAAAAGATGTTAAATGAAATAAATAATAAACTTTTCAATAAAGTTGCCAATGTTATTTCTTTCTTGGAAATGTATGGTGTCTCAGGTATGAGTGTGGATTTTTCAAAAGATTTCAACGATACAAATGAGTTGGATAAATGGATAGAAATAAAATTAAATGATTTAACAAAAGATATAACTGTTAATATGGATAATTATCAGCTTGATAAATCAACACGTCCTATCATGGATTTTGTTGAAGATTTATCAACTTGGTATCTTCGTCGTTGCCGTGATCGTTTTAAAGATGAATCAGAATCACAAATAGTTACAAAAAACCTATTGATAATATTGAATCAATTGGCAAAATTGATGGCACCGTTTACACCATTTATGGCCGAAGAGATTTATCTATTTGTTGAGAATTTTACAAAATCAGAATTATTAGAATCTGTTCATCTTGAAAATTGGCCAATATTTAAAGAAATATCAGATACTTTGGTTATAGATAAAATGAATCAAACTCGTTTAGTTGTTGAGCAGGGTTTAGCACTTCGTAATAAAGAGGGAATAAAAGTAAGACAGCCACTTAACTCTATATCTGTCACAGAAGAAGTGTTAAATAATGTTTATAAAGAAATCATAAAAGATGAGTTAAACGTTAAAGATGTTATAGTTGGCGATACTGTGGCTTTGGATACAAATATAACAGATGATTTGAGACTAGAGGGTATAATGCGTGATGTGATACGTGAAATACAGTCTAAGAGAAAAGATCTTAAGTTGATACCTGATGATAAGATTGATTTGATTATAAAGAATAAAGAAGATATATCTAAATTCTCAGATATAATAAAATCAACTGTAAATGCAGAAAATCTACAAATAGAAAAATCAGAAACAGAAGAAATCATAGTAACTAAAATATAAACACATGGTTTACACCATATATGAGACAAATTGTATTGTGTTTGATATAAAAAATTCTGGTGAAGATGATTGTTTGATCAAGGCTTTTTCGGATAAATTTGGCATTATAAATATAATTGCCAAGAGTTTTAGAAAATCAACTTCGAAATTAAAGTCCAATATTAAACCATTTTCTATAAATAGAATAGCTATAGTAAAAGGCAAAGAGTTTTTTCGTCTAACTGATACCGAAAACCTCTTTGTCTTTTCTGGTTCTAAGAGTATAGTGCAATTTCTTCGCATTATAGAAGATTTATTTTGGTCAGATGAGAGAGATTATTTCGATGATATAAATACTGATATATATAATATGATTATTCATTTATGTAAATTGATAATATATATAGTCAAAAACGGTAATCAAAAAGTGTATTTGAATATGATAAATATGTTCTTTACTGTCTATATTAGAGGGTTGCAAGGTTTTACTGATAAGTTAGATATTTCTGAAATGAAAAGAATAAAAGATGATGAATTGTTGAAATGGTTAGAAAATAATCAGATTAATATAGCAGATTTGTATAAAAAAATAAAAATATAGTTTATAATATGTATATATGAATAAGCTAAATGATGAAGAGCTAAGTAAGTTAGAAAAATTGAAACAAAAATTGTATTCTAGATCTATAGGGGATAGTGCTTCTAAATTGCATATGTTGAAAAAGCACGATATTGCCGTACCGACAAATTGGGAAGATGTATCAACTGAGGAAAAAAAAGATGTAAAGGTAGGATCTATAGATAATATTTCTCATTCAAAAGAGACTGTGGCAGATTTTTTAAATAAAAAGTTTGAAAATCAAAAAGGTGATAATTTTAGTGAAGAGAGAGCTAAGAGGATAGAGTCTAAAATAGAACAAACAACTAATGCTTTAAAGTTGGCACAAGCAGAATTAAATAGTAAAAGGCAATCATCATCTTTATACCCAACCCTTGATTCTGAGAAGATTAAAGCTAAACAAGAAGCTCTCAAGGAGAATGATTTTCAATCAGATTATCATCCTGAATTAAACACCGTAAATTTTGGTTTAAATGCAGATATGCAAAATGTTAAAAATATACCTAAAAAGAAAAAGGATTTAACATTTGGCTTTGTGATATTTATGATTATATTTTTCTTCTTTGTTGGTGCTGGATTTTACACTTATATAAGTTTAACAAAGGGTACTAACACTATATCTACTGATAAGATAAATATCAAAGTTACTGGTCCGGTATCTGTAAAGAGTGGGGAAATAAGTGATTTTATAGTTGATATCACAAATAATAACAATAGTGATTTGATATTATCAGATTTAATAGTTCAATATCCAAACGGGTCAAAATCACCAACAGATAGAAATACTGATTTGAATAATGAGAGAATCTCTGTCGGTACCATAAGACCAGGTGAAACTGTAAGATTAAAGAATAGTGTTATATTTTTTGGTGAACAAAATGTCAAAAAAAATATCAAATATTCATACGAATTTAATATCAATGATTCATCAACTGTTTTTAGAACAGAGAAGGATGTAGGTGTAACCATAGAAGGTAGTCCAATAAGTGTGACTATAGAGAATGTTAAGGAAATAAATAATAATCAGGAGATGAATTTTGATATAACTTTAAATTCAAACTCAGAATCTGATTTAAAGAATATACAATTAAAAGTGGAATATCCTTTTGGTTTTAGATTGTTAGAATCAACACCTAAACCTGTAGCTGATAATAATATATGGAGTTTTGATAATATAGGTCCATTATCTTCAACTACTATAAGATTAAAAGGTAAATTTACCGGTGAAATAAATGTAGATAAAAATTTTAGATTCACATTGGGTATAGAAGACCCTAAGACTAAAGAGATACTAACTATTTTGAATACACAGGATACGCAAGTTTCCATTAGAAAGCCTTTTGTTGTCACTAAGCTTTTGATAGATGGTGATAATACAGAAAATAAACCAGTTGGATATAGTCAAAATTTAAAATCTGATTTAATAGTAACAAATAATTTGAATGATGCTATAACAGATGTTGTTGTTGAGGCTGTAATTGGCGGTGTAGTTATAGATAGAAAAAGTATAAAATCTACTGACGGTTTTTATGATTCAAATAAAGATGTTGTTATCTGGGATAAATCATTGAATGATGGTTTATCTAAAATATCACCCGGTGAAAGTAGGGAGTTGAGCTTTAATATGATGACTTTAGTAAGTTCTGATTCAACTATACAAACATTAAGAAGAGCTGTTTCAGATATAACTATAAATGTAAGAGCACAAAGATTGGGTGAAAATAGAGTACCAGAGAATGTGACTGTATCAACAAAAAAACAATTGAGATTGAAAACAGATGCATTTTTCAATACAGCTATGTTATATGATAAAGGTACATATTCTCCAGAGGTGAACAAAGAAACGGTATTCAAATTTGTTGGATCTATTTCAAATTCTGCTAACTCATTGAAAGATGTTACTTTTACTGCAAAGTTACCACCAAATACAACATGGAAAAATGTCTATAATAATATTGCATCTTCTGGAATTAAATATAATACCAGCACTAGAGAATTGAGTATAAATCTAGGTGATATACCAGCGGGATCTGGAATAGATAAGACAGCTAGATCATTTGATTTTAAAGTCGGATTTGTGCCCACTTTGACTCAAACGGGACAGACACCGGTAGTTATACAAAATCCAACCATAACAGCAACAGATAGTTTTACGGGTGAGAATATGGTTCTAAAAGCCGCTTCAGTAACCACTAGATTAACTTCAGGGGAAAATTCTGAACTAAGTGCGATAGTAAAATAGCTCTATAAATTAGCAATAATATATGCTAATCTATAAATTATGAGTGAAAAAGTAAATCTAGAAGATATTATTTCTCTATGTAAAAGACGTGGATTCATATATCAAGGTTCTGAGATATATGGAGGTCTTTCAGGTACTTGGGACTATGGTCCACTTGGAGTTATGTTAAAAGATCAAGTTAAAAAACTATGGTGGAATAGATTTGTTGATAACAGATTGGATATGTATGGAGTTGATGCGGCGATACTTATGAATCCAAAAGTTTGGGTTTCTTCAGGGCATGTTGGGGGTTTTGCTGATCCTTTGGTGGAAGATTTAAAAACAAAAAAAAGATATAGAGCAGATCATTTGTTGGAATCTGCTGGTTTTTCAGTTTCAGGAAAAACTTTGGAAGATATGGACAAAATGATAAAGGAGAACAATATAAAATCTCCAGATGGAAATGAGCTCGGTGATGTTAGACAGTTTAACATGATGTTCAAGTCAAATATTGGCGCTATAGAATCAGATGAAAATGTTGTTTACTTACGCCCTGAAACTGCTCAAGGTATGTTTGTTAATTTTAAAAATATACAAGATACATTTCATCCAAAACTTCCATTTGGTATGGCTCAAATAGGTAAGGCTTTTAGAAATGAGATAGCACCGCGCGATTTTGTTTTTCGTGTTAGAGAATTTGAACAAATGGAGATTGAGTATTTTGTAAATCCAAAAGAGTGGGAAAAAACTTTTGAAGAATTTGTTTCTGAAGTAAAAGCTTTTTCAAAAGATATAGGTTTAGATATGAATAAGTTACATGAGATAGAGATAGCAAAAGAGGATAGAGCTCATTATTCATCACGTACTATTGATTTTGAATATGAATTTTCTATAGGACAAAAAGAGCTTTATGGTTTAGCTTATAGAACTGATTTTGATTTGAAAGCTCATGCTGATGGATCAAAAGTTGACCTGTCATATTTTGATGAGGAAAATAAAGAGAGATTTATACCACATTGTATAGAGCCATCTTTTGGTTTAGATAGAACAGTGTTAGCTATATTATCGACTGCGTATACAGTGGACAATCTTGGTGGAGAAGAAAGGGTATTTTTAAAACTGTCTCCATCTGTTGCGCCATATCGTATAGCTGTATTTCCACTTTTGAAAAATAAAGAAGAACTTACAAATAAAGCTAAAGATATATGGAAAATGTTGAGAGATAAAGCGGCATCTATAGGTATATCACCAGCTAAAATAGTTTATGACGAGACACAGAGTATAGGAAAGAGATATAGAAGGCAAGACGAGGTTGGTACCCCGATATGTATCACTGTTGATTTTGATACTCTAGAAAAAGGTACGGTTACAGTACGTGATCGTGATACAGGTGAGCAAAAAGTGATGAATGTGGAGGAGTTGGATAAATTGCTATAGGGTTTTTGATTACATTGTAATATAATTTATATATGAAATATTTAATATCTTTATTATTGGTTATATTAGTTATTTTAGGGTTTAGTAACAAAGATACATTATCTGAATACACTAGATCAAATCTGGCATCCGTTTATGAGTCAGATGATTATGTAGAACCAGAAAGGGATATTTCCGATACTTCTGTATCTATACAAGATTCTACAACAACCAAAAACATGTCTGATGTAAAAAATCAACCGAAATATGGATATGGTTCAGTCTATCAAACCATCTGGACTCACTATTACAATGGAAAATCTCATACAAATTCTAATCAAAGTTATCCGTACGGCACGAATATAACCTATTATTTTACAGATTGGAATAATATGAGTAAATACGGCTTCTTTTTGGGGTGGATAAATGAGTATACCGGTAGTTTTTTTTCAGGGAGTGAAAGATGGTCTGAATATAAGTTTACATTGTTTAGGAATACTGAGGTTGTTAGTAAATTCCAGAGTTGTGCAAAGCCATTTCCTGAAAATGTGTTTTTTAAAGATATAAATTCTCTCGAGCGTAAAATGGTTAGTTTTGCAAATAATGTCCCTGATAAGAATTTAAAAATAAAAGCAAAGGGTGAAGTTGCTGCCCTTGTTGTTCAGTACGGAGATGAGGGTGTTTGTGTCCAGTTTATAGAGCAATGTACAACAGGGAGTGTTTCTTGTCCTGGGTCGATTACAGATAATTTTTATAATTCATATAATGGTAAATCAATAAAACAAATATTTCATTATCATACTCATGATTATAATTCTGGTGATAATTCATCTGACAAGCGTTATAAAAATTATTATATAATTCAAGGTAAAAATAAGATAGTTTATATACCTTCATTGACAGATTTGTTTCAATTAAGTTTAAAGATGAATTCCAAAGTAGAGTCTAGGATATTTTTCATAAAAGGTGTAAACGATATAATAGAAAAGGTTATTTCTCCAGATGGTACTGTATATGTATATAATATGCCAACTACAGGTAAAAATTTGGATATATATTTAAATGGTAAGGTTGATGAACAATCCTCAATTGATGCATTTAACCGAGGTTTACAGTTATCAATGACATCTAACAAAAGGACAAAACCTAACAATGATGATGTGCTCAGTGGTTATGACTCAATACTGAAATATTATCAAAAGGAATATTCGGCTAAATTTTATAAATATATTATAAATTAAATAATTTGCCTAATACCACAAAAAATCATACAATACAAATATGAAAATTAGTGCCAATGATATTATCAAAATAATAGTGGGTATATTGGCCTTTATTGCTCTAATAAAATTAAAATCATTAATTATTGCTATAGTGGTAGCTGTTATTGTCGCATCTTTTATAGAACCGTTGATTTTATTCTTTAAAAAGAGGATAGGTAATAGAGGTCTATCTGTTTTATTATCATATCTGATACTTATATTAGTATTTCTATCTTTCTTATTTTTTGCCATACCTCCTATATTAAAAGAGTCTGTAAATGCGATAAATTCTCTGCCTGATACAATAAAGACATCTGATTTATTAAACCCTATACAAAAAGGTCTCTATAGATCTGCTAAAAATATATTTCCTGACATACCACAAACTATATCTTTAGAAGATTTGACTAGTTTGATAGCAGCATATTTTTCAGACTTTGCTGGCGGTATATTCGAGACCTTTAGTAAATTCTTTGATAGTATAGTTTATATAATATTGGTTTTGGTATTTTCTATATACATGTCTATAGAAGAAAAGGGTGTTGAAAAGTTTTTGAAATTGATATCACCAAAAGAGTATGAAAAATACATAATAAATCTCTGGGGTAGGGTTCAAAGAAAAATAGGTTTATGGATGCAGGGTCAATTGATATTGATGGGTATAGTATTTTTGTTAGTATTAGTCAGTTTATCTGTATTAAAAATCTTCTTAGGAGATTCAATAAAAAATATATTACTTATAGCTTTAATCGCAGGTTTTATGGAATTCATTCCTGTTATTGGAACATTCATATCTACTATAGTTGCATTTTTACTTAGTTTTATAAGTGGAGGATTTGGCGTTGCTTTAATCGTAGTAATAACATTTACCATAATACATCAAATAGAATCTCATGTTTTATATCCTGCTGTTATTAAAAAAATTATAGGTATACCACCTCTATTGGTTATTATATCTCTATTGGCAGGTATAGAATTGGCTGGTATTACAGGCATAATACTATCTATACCTATATCAGTTTTGATAGTTGAATTTATAGATGATAAATATAAAAGAGATCAAATAGAGGAGGAAAAAGCTTAGATTTTGTGTTATATTGATATTTATGGATAGTATCAAAAATAAACCTAGTTTCTATATAACCACACCAATATTTTATCCAAATGGAGATCTACATATAGGGCATGCATATACTTCTAGTATATGTGATATATTGGCGCGCATTGCAAGAATCAATGATATACCTACATATTTTTTGACAGGTGCCGATGAGAATAGTTTGAAGATAGAGAATAAGGCAAAAGAGATGAATGTATTAGTCTCCGAGTATTTGGATATACAAGCAAAAAGAACTCAAGTCTTATTTGAAGAGTTGAATATATCTTATGATCAATATATAAGAACAACTGACCGTAGTATACATCACCCTGGTGCCATTGCTTTATGGAGAAGACTTAAGGATAAAGGTGATATATACGAACATCAATACAAAGGTTTTTATTGTGTAGGGTGTGAAGGTTTTAAAACAGAAAAGGATCTTATAAATGGTCAATGCCCTGATCATGGAAAGGTTGATTATATAGAGGAGAAGAATTATTTTTTCAAATTATCAAAATATGCATCTAAAATAAAAGAGGTTATTCAGGATGGAACAATAAAGATATTTCCTGAGGCTAGAAAAAATGAAATATTATCTTTTATAGATCAAGGGGTAGAGGATATAAGTTTCTCAAGGCCATATAAAGGTCAAGCCAATGCAATATTGGTCCCAGATGATGAAACTCAGAGTATATATGTTTGGTGTGATGCTTTGGTTAATTATATATCAGCGCTTGGTTTTGGTTCATTGGGTCAAGAATTACCAGAAAGTCCATATAATATTTTTTGGAATAATGATAATGCACAAAATGTTCATGTTATAGGAAAAGATATATTAAAATTTCATACCATTATATGGCCAGCGATGTTACTATCTGCTGAATTACCTTTACCTAAAAATATAGTCATACATGGACTTATGATGTCTGGTGGTAGAAAGATGAGTAAGACTTTGGGTAATGTTATATCACCAGCTGATATTATAGCTAAAGTAAAACCTGAAGGATTGAGATTTTATTTTGCAAATAATATACCTTTATTTGACGATGGAGAGATAACTGATGACTTAATTGTTAGTGTATATAATAGTTATTTATCAAATGGTATAGGTAACTTAACAAATCGCCTTATAAAGATGATGATTTCTTATGATGTAATTGTTGAATTTAAAAATATACAAGATAGCGAATATTTTAAAAAAATAAAAGATTTATCAATAAATACTTTATACACTTTTGATATAAATCAGTATTCCAATTTCTTATGGAAAGAGTTGAATTCTATAGATATAGATATACAAAATAAAGAACCATTTAAATTATTCAAAGAAAATCCAGAAGAAGCTAAAAAAATAGTTGCCGAATTGATATATAAATTCTATATTATAATACATTTTATATATCCAATATTACCGAACACTGTATCAAAAATAATCAGTCATATACAAAATAGGGAGATGCCAAAAGAGCCTTTGTTTCCAAGGATATAACCATAAATATGAAATCAGCAGAAATAACAACAAAAAATCCTTTTGTAGACTTACATGCTCATTTACAATTTTCTGATTTTGATGAAGATAGAGCGGAGGTACTTAATCAAATGAAATCTAATAATGTATTAGCTATAAATGTCGGCGTAGATAAAATCAGTTCTGAAAACGGTATTGATTTAACAAAAAATAATCAAGGTTTTTTGTGGTCTACCGTAGGATTACATCCATTATATCCAGAGCAAGTCTTTGATTTGGAAGAAATTTTATCAGATGAGGAAAAAAGAAAATATATATGTGGCATAGGTGAATGTGGTTTAGATTATTTTCGTATAGAAGAAACAGGGGATAAAAATTTAACAGATATTAAGGATTTTCAAAAACAAATCTTTATAAATCAAATAAAAATGTCTATAAAATATGATATTCCTTTGATGTTGCATGTTCGGGATTCCTATAAAGAAACTTTAGAAATCCTTGAGGAAAACTTTAAGGGCGTTGTGAAAGAATATAAAGGTAATGTACATTTCTTTGCAGGAACTCAAGATGAAGCAAAAGCTTTTTTAGATCTAGGTTTTAGTATATCTTTTACTGGAGTTATAACTTTCGTAGATTCATATAGAGATTTGGTAAAATATGTTCCCATAGAGCGTATGTTTGCTGAGACGGATAGTCCGTATGTTGCACCGACACCGTTTAGAGGTAAGAAAAATAACCCTAATTATGTTATAGAGGTATATAAGAAGATAGCAGAGATTAAAGAAT
>CAZSTO010000011.1:0-16286 GCA_964610005.1 uncultured Candidatus Saccharibacteria bacterium | reverse complement strand
TTAAATGGAACGAAAGAAGGAAAAATAAAATTTTTATAAGAACAAATTAAAAAAAACTATGAACCTTGGATGAGTAATCCGATCGATTGGAATATTTCTCGTCAAATAGGTTGGGGTATACAAATACCCGGTTTGGTTAAAAACAAAGATCAAGACAATGAAGAATTTTATATAGGTAAAAATAAACCAGAGGGTGATGGATGGGAAAGAGATACAGATACTTTTGATACTTGGTTTTCTTCAGGTCAATGGCCTGTTGCAACTTTGGGATTCACAGAAGGTGAAGATTTTAAGAGATTTTACCCAACACAACTTATGGAAACTGGTAGGGATTTAGTTTTCAAATGGATACCACGTATGGTTATATTTGGGCTTTATTTGGCCAAAGAGGTGCCTTTTAAGGACATATATATGCATGGAATGGTTCTTGATTCTAAGGGTCAAAAAATGAGTAAATCAAAAGGTAATGTTTTATCACCTATAGATGTTGCAGATAATTATGGTATGGATGCGCTTCGTATGTCATTGGTGGTTGGTAATGCTCCTGGTAATGATATACCTCTTGGTGAAGATAAGATTAGGGCTTATAGAAAATTTGTGAATAAACTTTGGAATATTGCTCGTTTTGTAATGGAAAATACTGATGAAAATGATGAGGGTGAAGTTAATCAAAACGCACAATTTATACAAAATTTTATAAAAATAAAAGAAGATATATCTAAAAATATAGATAGTTATCAATTACATCTTGCGTCTGAAGATCTTTATCAATATGTATGGCATGAATACGCAGATATAGTTATAGAAGAGATTAAAAAAGATTTATCACCTGAGAATAAAAAAATATTAAGATATTTGTTTAGACAGATTTTGATAATCGCTCATCCATTTATGCCATTTATAACAGAAGAGATATGGGGTGATTTTGATAAAAGTGGGGAATTGTTGTTGGTGCAGGATTGGAAATAAACATGGTTTGACAGTATCGATAATTTTGCTAGAATGGTAATCGTAGTCTAAAGGTCAGAAAATTAACAATCGGCTTGCTGCGGACCATGAAAATGGTACTTATGGATGAAATGTTATTGTATTAATTACATTAATTGCCGTCATCCTAGATTATAATTAAAAACACCTCATGTTATAGTGAAGGTGTTTTTAATTTTTTAAAATGCATAGTTACTATTTCATAATGGTCGTCTATTGATTCTAAAACTATTCTTATTTGTGAAAATTCTATATTTCTAAATATCTTTGATAAATAGTGTTTGTTCTCTATGATTTCATAATCATCATGGTTTTTAATTATTTCTTCTAGATTATTTAATATGATATCTAGTCTATTTAATATATATACATTATCATGCCTACCTATTAATTCATTTTTTCTGCTCTCTACAAAATGCTTCAAAGCCCTTTTGGAGATGTATGTCGGTATTTTATTAAAATTACATACATAAATTAATCTTAGATAATCATCGATTAAAACACCTTTATCTAAATAAAAGTATTTTTTGACCAGTTTTTTAATTATATTTATATTGTTTATTATTAAGCAATCATAAAATAATCAAGTTAAAATTTTGATAAAGAAAATTTAAAGTAAAATAAAAAAGCCGCGGGTCGTTAGACCACGCGGGTTGGGGTTGAAGATGTTGGTGGGATGCTCATTCTTCCAGCAGAGCTATATATAAGACACCCCAGGTGACCGGTCCTCCGAAGAGGATCGACAATTTGTAGAGAAATTTTCCGAAAACATTCGGAAATATTTCTTCTACGACCAATGCGATACCAATGATGATGGCAGTAAGGAGCCATCCGCAGAGGATCCATAGCAGAAGTAGGGCATAGGGGTTCATGACCTTTTTAGGTTACCTTGAACGTGGTGGTAAGTCAATGTTGCTTTTTCATCTCCTCTCAATCTTGCATTTGATCATGAGAATGGTAAACATCAGCCAAATAATAGGCCCACCCAAGAAGATCAGCAGAGGTCCTAGAAGGATCTGAGATTTTCTACTCAGGCGCCACGGTCGTATACTGCGAACAAGCAAGATGTGAATAATCGCTAAGACACATGAAGCCACCGCGCTTCCCAGCAAAATATGGATGAATTGATTGTGCATGACTCTATATTTATATAATATGTCAATATCTGTGTCAAGTCCACAGACAATAAAAAACCCAACCTAAACCATGATATAATATTCTTCAATGACTCAAGAGCAAGCTTTAAACATTCTCAAAACTGGAGCGTCTGTATTCTTAACCGGAGAACCTGGTTCTGGTAAGTCATATACTATAAAACAATACATTGATTATCTTATAGCTAATGGTGTGAATCCTTCTGTAACCGCCTCTACTGGTATAGCATCAACTCATATTGGTGGTATGACTATACATTCATGGAGTGGTTTAGGTATAAGATCAGATTTATCAATGTATGACCTCGAGGCTATGCTTGAAAAAGAATACATTGTAAAACGTATTACGAAAGCTAAAGTTTTAATCATAGATGAAGTATCCATGTTATCAGCAAACACTTTAGATATGGTAGAAAAAGTCTGTTCATATATTAGAAATAGTGATAAACCATTTGGTGGTTTACAAGTTATATTGGTTGGTGATTTTTTTCAGTTGCCGCCAATAATAAAGACTCAAAATAAAACTTCTACTTTAGAGATGTTTGAAAATTCCAATCTGGCTTTTGATTCAAATGCGTGGAAAAAACTAAGCCCTGTTATCTGTTATTTGTCAGAACAACATAGACAATCAGATAAAGAATTTGCATCTATTTTACAAAACATAAGACAAAATAAGGTTGATACAGATATACATAATATTTTACAACAGAGAATAAAGAAAAATATTTCTGAAGATAAAAAAGTTACTAAACTATATTCTCATAATGTACATGTTGATAGAGTAAACAATCTTGAACTTAGTATGATAAATGAAAAACTAAAAATCTTTCAAATGACTAAAACTGGTCGTGATTTTATAGTTGATAATCTGGTAAAAAATTGTCTGTCTCCAGAACAACTTGAGCTCAAAAAAGGGGCTAAAGTTATGTGTACTAAAAATAATCCAGATAAAGGTTTTGTTAATGGATCTATAGGTGAAGTTGTTAAATTTTCTACAAAAACAACATTTCCAATAGTTCGTTTTACAAATCATAAAGGATTACATAGAGATGTGGAAATAGAACCCATGGAATGGACTATAGATGACAATGGTAAAAAGGTTGCAACCATAAAACAAATTCCTTTACGTCTCGCTTGGGCTATAACCATACACAAGTCTCAAGGTATGTCCTTAGATGAAGCCATGATGGATATATCTGAGGTATTTGAATATGGTCAAGGATATGTTGCATTATCACGTGTTAAGACTTTATCAGGCCTTTATCTTGTTGGTTATAATGATATGGCCTTAAAAGTTCATCCGGAAGTTTTGACCAAAGATATAGAGTTTAAAGAATTATCCGAAGAAGCAGAGTATGAATTTAATAAAATAATGAAAATTGAATTAAAAAAGATACAGGAAAATTATATTAATTCTATTGCCATAAATATAGAAAACAAAAAGACTAAAAAGAAATCCACAAAACCAAAAAAGAATATTGATTATGAATTCGATGAAGTGATATACTAATAGTATGGCTAAAGGAGAAAACTGGGGCAAAAAAGATAAAGCAAAGAAAAAAGCAAAACAAAATAAAACTAAATAATTTGTTTTTTCACCCTATTCAATAAAATAAAAATTCCTCAAAAAGGGGAGTTTTTGTTTTTAAAATATAGTATAATTTAACCATTATGGATGAAATCAAAAAAGAGATAATAAAAGATTTTAAAAAAGGGGAGGAGTACGTTAAAAAACTAGGGCCAGGGCTTATAACAGGAGCTGCAGATGACGATCCATCTGGTATAGCTACATACTCTCAAACGGGCGCAGCTTACGGTACAGGGTTACTTTGGATGGCAGCCTGGACATTTCCACTTATGGCTATGGTTCAAGAGATGTGTGCCCGCATAGCTCTAGTTACAGGTCAAGGATTAGCTGTAAATATAAAAAGAGCTTATTCTCGAAAGGTGTTATATTTTGCGACAATACTTTTGTTTATAGCAAACACATTAAACATAGGTGCCGATCTTGGTGCTATGGCAGAAGCCATTGATCTTATACATCCAGAATCATCTTTTGCTTTACTTGTTATTGCTATAGGTTTTGTGGTTCTAATTTTAGAAATTTTTGTGCCATATAAAAAATACACTAAATATTTAAAATGGTTAGTTATAAGTTTATTTTCATATATAGCCACAGCTTTTATTATACAAATGGATTGGAAGCAGATTTTCTTTGATAGTTTCATACCTCATATAGAATTTTCTAAAACTCAATTATTATTGATAACAGGTATACTCGGTACAACTATTTCTCCATATTTATTTTTCTGGCAAACTTCACAAGAAGTTGAGGAGCAAATTTCTCAAGGTAAAATTACAGATGAATCACGTATAGGAACAAATAAAGATGAGGTTAAAGAAATGCGTTCCGATGTATGGACAGGTATGTTCTTATCTAACTTGGTTATGTTTTTCATTATCGCTGTGTGTGCCAATACATTATTTGCTGCCGGTGTAACTGATATACAGACAGCGGCTGATGCCGCCCGAGCTCTTGAGCCTTTTGGTGGCCCATTTGCCAAGATACTTTTTGCTATAGGTATATTAGGTACTGGTTTTTTGGCTATACCCGTACTAGCTGGCTCTACAGCTTATGCCATATCAGAAAGTATGAATTGGCGTGAGGGTTTATATAGAAAATTAAATGAAGCTAAAGCTTTCTATGGAGTTATTATAGTATCTGTTGTGATAGGTATATTGATAAATTTCTTAAACATAGATCCCATAAGGGCTCTTATATATTCAGCAATAGCCAATGGTATAGTTGCTCCTGTGATAATAATTTGTATAGTTTCAATATCATCTAAAAAAGAAATCATGGGTGAATTTGTTAATTCTAAGTTAACCAAAATCATAGGTTGGATCATAGTGACACTTATGAGTTTGACTGCAATAGCGACTATTGTGAGTTTATTTATGTAGTTTTTTAGAAAATTAAAATCCCACGGAATCTTTCGATGCATCGTGGGTTTTTATTTTTTATAGAGGTCGTCTTCCTCGTCGTCGTCCGCTGGTAGATCCTCAGGGTTTGTGAATCTATATCCAATGGGTCTGTTTTTGTCTCTGATCATGAGTACGATCAGGACGATGATTCCTAGGAGTGATATACCCAGGACGATGATATCAGTCGCTGTTTTCATCGTTGTCACGGTTTCTGCCGAACTTTCTCTTGTTGATCAAGATATCGGCAATCAGGCCTAGGACAAAAATCCCGGCTAAGATTTTTATGATCAATTCATCATGCATACTCTATAACAATACAATTATATAATATATATGTCAAGTTAGGTAAAAAAGAATAGGGGATCTATGTAAAAAAAAATAAAAATGTTACAATAAGCTTATTATGACAAATACTAAAAAAGGATTTTATTATCATTTCAAACATGATCCAAAATTATCAATTAATAATTATGCATATGAGATTGTGGCAGTGGCCAAACATACAGAGACTGGAGAGATTACGGTTATATATAGACCTATGTATAAAAATGAATGGCTCGGGGAAGCTGAGGTTTTTTCTAGACCTATAGAGATGTTCATGGATACAGTTGAAAAGCCGGAATATACAGGACCGAGATTTAGACTCATAGAAGATCCAGAAATCATAGCTCAGTTAAACGTATTGAGAGACGGCTTAGATAAATAAAATCTCTGTACGACGATTGTAGGGCCTCGGAATCTGATAGATTATCGAGGTTTTTTATTTGTATATATTATAATAGTGGTTTGTTATATATATGTCGCAAAAGATATATTGTGCGACACGTATATATAAACAAAGCCCTATACAAATAAACAATTAAAAATCGCAAACCTATTCTTCCCTCTATGGTCGGCATAAGATTTTTGTAAACTTATTAATATATAAAATTGTCTATATTATTATTTTATCTTCGATTATGGAGTTATCTAATTTTTATATACGACAGTGGGGTACTATGAACTGTGAATATAGGCAAAATAAAAAAGCGGGTTATACCCACTCTCCTATTCCCTGTTTTGGATGATAAATCTTATTGACTATCGCTAGGTAATAAAATTTCTGTAAATATTTTTTCTTCTGTAAAATTTTCTTGAGCAAATTTTTTGATATCTTCGAAGGTTACTTTTTCTAGGTAGGAAACCATTTCTTCAAGGGAAGTAACTTTCCTATGTCTAGTATATTCCCATAGAGCTGTATCTGCTATATCCCAAGATAAATTTTCTGCAGATACGGTCCTGTCTATTGTCATTTTTTTAGTTTCTTCAAATCTATCTTTATATTTATCTCCTTTTAAATCTTCTAAGACCTCGTGGGCTATAATTAAACCTTCTTTTTCTTTGTCTTTGTTTATATCAGAGTATATATAAAGATAACTAGAATCTGTCTGCATTGATGTACTAGCAGAGATACTATAGCACCAACTATTATCCAATCTAAATCTTTCATGTAATATTTCTTGTAATAAACCTCTAAACATTGATGCTATAGATTCCTGTCTTAAACCGGCTTCATGGTCTTTAACTCTAGGATACATGACACTTAGCTCTATACCGACTTGATTTTTATCTTCTAGACCTATATCAACTCTCTTATTTCTGAATAATTTTATTTTATCAGGTAGTATTTTATCAGGTATATATACTTCTCTACTCTTTTGACCCGATTTTAATCTATCTATATAGGGCTTTAATATATTTATATGAGTATTATCTATATTACCAACTATTACAGCAAAAAAGTTTTCTTTAACGACGTTTTTATTGTATGAATCAAGTATATCCTCTCTAGTAAATTTTTCTATAGTTTCAGGCCAGCCAAGAGGTGATGATATACGTTTTCTATCAGGTATAGTGTCATTATTATTACATAAATCTCTGACATATTTTAAATATTTATCATTTTTATATCTACCCCAAGATTCTTGTATTATAACTTTTTTTTCCTCATCAAAATCTTCTTGTGTAATCTTTGGAGTTAATATCATATCGAACATACCCTCTATGACCTTTTCATAATTTTCGGGCAACGTTTTACCATCAACACCCATAAAGAAGAATCCTGTACGAGCATTCAATGTGTTTAACATATATTTCTTACTAAACTCTTTTGTATCTTTTTTTGTTGGAAATAATGAACTACCTTTTAAAAGCATATGCTCTAAAAAATGAGCTACGCCTTCTTTTCCTTCTTCGTCATGAAAGGCGCCAAAATCAAAAAATAATCTTATATGAATACAAGGAGCACTTTCTATTTTTTTATATAGCACAGGAACACCGTTAATTTTGGTTTTTTCAAATGCATATGGGTCATATTTTAATGTCATAATAGAAACTATTATAACATACCTAACTCAACATAGAATCTTGAACCCTTACCTGCCCCATCTGATTCTGCCCAAGCACGACCATTATGTGCTTTAAGTATCTCATTGGCTACATATAAACCAAGTCCTGTACCCAAAATATTGGTCTTAGAAGCGTCTGGAGCGCGTGTAAGCTTGTTAAACAGCATAGGCAACACCTCTGGTTTAATACCAACACCCGTATCTTTAACCATTATTCTAACCTTATTTTCTTCAGTCTTTCTTACATATATATCTATACCTCCTTTAGGGGTATATTTTATAGCGTTATCTATTATGTTAAATAGAACTTGTTTAACTTTTCCTTCATCGACATTAACTTTATATTCATTACCATCATTATGAAAATTAAGATATAGACCAGCCCTCTCTACAGTTACATGAACTTCTTTTATAATTCTATCTAATAAATCAGATATATTTAGAGTAGTGAAATTATACTGCATTCTTCCCTGCTCTATACGAGAAATATTTAAATAATCTTCTACAATCATCACAAGGTCATTGGTAGAACGGGAAATTTTATCTATAGCGTCTTCCACTTCAGGATTATTAACTTTACCAAAAGTACCATCGAGTATCATGGATGAATACCCTCTCATAGCCGTTAAAGGCGCACGAAGTTGATGAGTGGCAAGAGACATGAATTCTGATTTCTTTTGGTCGAGTTCTTTGAGTTTGACGTTGGTTTTTTCGAGTTTTAAGGCCAGTGTTTGTAATTTATTTCTAACCTTAACCTCTTCATTAACACTCTTTATTAAGAAATATGAGAAGAATGATATTAATCCCAACGTAAATAGATTTAATAATTGATCTTTTAATATTTCAGATCTTAGGAAATTGAATAATGCAATTAGTATGATTGCTATAGAGAATATTTGAGCTGAAATAACTTTAGTGTTAAGAAGTTTATATTTCAAAACCCCATATGCCATGAAAACTATAAAGAATATCACAAAATAGTTTCCATATGGGAATGAATTGAACATATATGGAAAGAAGTTAAATGCCCCACCTATATAACCAAACAAAGATGAGATCATAATGTTTCTTATTTGTCCTCTAAGTGTTTTATTACTCCAGTTTTTTATCAATTGATACACTAATACCCATATGGATACCACAGCATATAATCCATAATAAGCTATAAATAGATAATAATAGTTTCCGGGAACTATCCAATAAAAACCATTTTGTATACTTAAACCTACTTTAAAATATGGGGTAAAACTAAATACAGAGAATATCAATGACACAAACACTATCATTGGTATCCAAAATTTATTCTTGAAATCAAAGAATTTAATCAAAAACAATAAGAATGTTGATGGGATCCATACAGCAAATAAATCTAACATGTATTGAAAGATTAAAGCTGTGTCATAATTTGTATAATAAGTTACACCAAATAATCCCCATGACCAAAAAGAGAAGCACCAAGCAAACATAACCCAATACTTCATAAGAGGATTTTCTCTGTTTGATGAATAAATGATTAGCCCAAAGAAAAGACTACTAAGACTCAATATAATGCTTGATATACTGAAGAGATTCATTATTATCTAAGTATATTATAGGATAATTGTTCTGTCGAGACCATTTCTTCATCTGTCTGTTAGGGTTAGCTACTATTGCATTTTTAAAATATTTTATTAATGCAATATCTGATATGTGATCAGTCATTATAACGACATCTTTCTCATCTACATTGTGATTATCTAGATATCTTTTAATGTTCTCTAATTTATTTGAGCCGTAATTTTGTTTATCTATAATATTACCTGTAAAAATACCTTCTGAATTAAAATCTAGTCTTGTAGATACATACTCTTTTATATTCAAATCTTCACATATCTTTTTCACGAGAGGGTCTATAACAGCAGATAGAACTATTATCCTATTACCTGAATCTTGTATAAGTATTATTATCTCTTTTGTGTATTTGTAATAATACTTTCTAAGTCTCATTTCGAAGAAATCATTAACATATTTGTATATGTTCTCTTCTTTTTCTCCTTTAAAATTTTTTAAAGAATATTCTAAAAGTTGAGCAGCATTCTTGTATAAAGATAATTTATATAAAAGAAATCCGGCTATTATATTAAAATACCTGAAAAAAGAGATTGTTTTAATCTCTCTTAAATAATCTATAAGATATTTTTGACTTTGACCTTGTATAAGAGTCTCATCTAAATCTATTACAAAAACTTTATTCTTCATCATGATTGTGTTTATAGTGATTATACTTTTTTCCTGATAATTTTTCAATTTTTTTCATTATTTTCTCTGTAACAAATTCACATGTTTGTGTATCTTCATGACATTCCCAGTGACCGGTTAAATCTATAGGTTCACCTATATGTATCTCAGCACATCTTTTGAACGACATCTTACCTCCATCTTTGGGTAATATTTCATGCATACCGCGTAGCCCTACAGGTATAACATGCACTTTATGTTTGAGAGCATATTTTGCTACACCAGTGAATGCAGGTAACATTTCATCTGGACTTGGTGATCTAGTACCTTCTGGAAATATTCCAAGCAATCTCCCTTTCTCTAAATGAATCCTTACCTGTTCATGAACCTCGCTTTTGTCTTGAGCATTTCTGTCTACTTTTATTTGACCTGTTAATATCATTAATGGTCGCCATAGTTTGTGATTGAAAAATTTTTCAGCCGCTAAGAAATGAATATTTCTAGGTGATATCGCTGTGAATAATAAGAAATCAAAAAAACTTTGATGATTGAAAGCAAATATATATGTTCCCTTTTTCGGTATATTTTCTAATCCAGTTATCTTTTTAATCCAAAATAATTTGAAGAATGGCTTAACTATTTTCTTTAAAATATAGTGAGTTATTGCGGTGCGTTTTTGATGGGATTTCATGACAAATATTATACAACATACTTTAGTTTATTGCAAATAATGTTGAAATATAAGGCTATTTTAACTTGATTTTTCTATACATATATGCTATAATATATACATATCGTAAAACCTCGGTAGGTCTACGATGAACCCTTACAACCATTCAATTCCGTGAAAACTGAAAATTCCGTCTTCGTTCCTGGTCTTTGGTTCAACCCAAACGGCCGTCTTGCCCAAACTGTGAGTCAACATTCATCCCTGTTGCGAGTCCTAGGACTCAACACCATCGATGAACGGGTTGATACCCTGCTTCATTTTCTGGAAGAAAATCCGGCCACTGAGACCGTCATTGGTCACAGCGCCGGAGCCTTGGTTGTGGCACATGCAATCAACCGTGGGCTTATTCCGAATCGAATTCAGAACATCGTGTTGATGAACTCAGCACCGTTTTCTAATAATTCTTTATTTATTTTCATATATTTTATCCATTATCTCAAATTATTACCATACACAACATGAATATCTCCATTACCGCCCATAAACTCTCTGATTATAATAGGTTTAATATCTATACTATCTTTATTCTCATTGGTAATTTCTATAAACATATCACTAAGTGAGCTGGCATAAACATCCTCAGTCTCATATAAAAAACATAACTCATGAACTTCTTGTCCTGAAGGTTTTTTATAAATATTTTCAATAATTGATTTAAATTTCAAATTTTTAACTTCGAAATCCAACTCCTCTTTTAATTCTCTTTTTGCGGCCTGCTCAGACGTTTCATTTAATTGAATTTTTCCACCTACCAAAAAAGCATATCCGTCTGGATGTTTTTCTAATATGTAACCATTTTGTCCTTTTATTAGAACAGCTACTCTTATATATAATATTGTATTATTTAAATCTATTGATAAGTCCATTAAACTATATTAACTTAATAGTCTTTTCTCTACAACCTCCCTCCCCAACACCTTCATTACCTCGTACAAATCAGGGCTTTGTGTTTTACCAGTCAGAGCAAATCGTATAACCTGAGTTAATTCCCCAACATGACCTTTAAATGCCTCTTTATTAGCTTTATATGACTTTATATCCGGTGCTAAACCGTATTTAGGACATAAACTCTTCAAAGTATTTAACCATGTCTCCTTATCATGATTTTCATCATAGATTTGTTTATAATCACTTAATATATTCTTTATTTCCTCTCCTGAAAAATTTGAAGTTAGATTATTAAAATCAGGCTTAACAAATTTTTCATTATCAAAGAAATCATATAGAGAATAAACTTCAGACCAAACGGCTATATCTTTTCTGACCTGCTCACCTATTCTTTCTATGTTAAATATCTGCAACCAATAATCTTTATTATTATTTAATACATTGTAAAAATATTGATCATAATCTTTTGCCCAATTTAAGACATTTTCAAAAACTTGATTATTATTTAATCTTGCAATTTTCTCTTTCGATATATCACGAAGCTTAACTTCATTAAAAAGTGGACCATTACTGTTTGCTAGACGTTTTATAGTTAAAGTAAATTCTCTATAATCTTTATCGGGGTTCTCTTTTCTCCAATCCTCAAAATCAGAATTAGCTAAGTTTAATAAATACTCTATTGTTGCCTCCACAGGGAAACCTTTTTCTTTAAAATAAGCTATATTGGCTTCAGGATCTTTTCTCTTTGATAATTTTCTTTTATTACCATTATCAAGTTTATTTATAGGAGAAATATGAGCATATAGAGGCAAAGGAAATCCTAAGGTAGCAAACAATTCATAATGAACTGGTACAGAAGATAACCATTCATCACCGCGAAAAACATGTGTTGTACCCATAAGATAATCATCAACAACATGGGCTAAATGATATGTCGGTAATCCATCTTGTTTTAATAGAACCATATCAAGATCATTTTCGGGTAAACTTACATCACCTTTCAATAAATCATGATGTGTAAAATGTTTAGTTGAATCACCTTTTGATTTTAATCTTATAACATAAGACAAACCTTTATTAAGGTTTTCTAACACCTCACCTTCTGTTTTATCTCTCCATATTGCCCATTTTCCATATATACCTCTTTTTAGGTTTTCTTTTTCTTGTTCTTGGGCTATAGATTTTATTTCATCTTCTGTTAAAAAACAAATATAGGCATCACCTTTTTCTAATAAAGATTTTACATAGGCTTGATATATTTCTCTTCTTTCTGATTGTATGTATGGTTTTTCATCAGGATTAATATGATATTCATTCAATGAATCTATAATAATTTTCTGTGCGCCTTCAACCTCTCTTTTTTTATCAGTATCTTCTATACGTAGAAAATATACCCCACCTGTTTGATGAGCAAATCTTTCACATATTAAACCCATATATATACCTCCGAGATGCATAAAACCTGTTGGAGATGGGCCTATACGAGTCACCATAGCACCTTCAGGAAGATTTCTCTTTATATGAAGAGATTCGATTTCTTCAGGAGTTTTTAGAGTATTAGGAAATATTTTATTGATTATTTCTGGGGTCATTTATTTTAAATTATTTTTCTAAATTCTAATTTTCCTTTTTGAATTATCATGCCTTTTTCTAGGACCTTATCTAATTCTTCTATCTTAACAGCTTCTCCATTAATTTTTAATCCACCTTGTTCTACCACTCTTCTTGCCTCTGATTTAGATGAAACTAATCCAGTTTCTATTATAAAATCTAATATATTTTTACCACTAGCATTTACTTCCTCTATCTCATCTGGAATTTCTTTTTTAGTAAATGTATTTACAAAATACTGTTCCGCTTTATCAGCATCTTCTTTTGAATGATATATTTCAACTATAGCTTTAGCTAATTGTATTTTGATGTCCCTAGGATTTGTACCAGAGTTTAGTTGGTCTTCATATTCTTTTATTTTTTGTAAATCAACACGAGTCAAATATGTAAAATATTTTATAATAAATTCATCATTAACAGACATTAGCTTACCAAACATATCATTTGCTGTATCAAAAAGATTCACAGTGTTTCCATAACTAGAACTCATCTTTCTACCATCTAAACCTTCTATAATAGGTCCCATGATTATATCCTGTGCTTCTTGATTATAGTGTCTTTGTAGATCACGACCTGCGAGTAAGTTAAATTTTTGATCTGTTCCACCAACCTCAACATCAGCTTTTATCTCAACTGAATCATAACCTTGCATAAGTGGATACAATATCTCACGAAGAGAAACTCTTTTACCTTGTTCTAATCTTTTTGCTATATTTTCACGAGATATGAATTGATTTATAGAAAATAAATCGGCTTGCTCACATATATCAAGATAATTAAGTTTTGATAACCATGTATTGTTATATACTATTTCAACTTTTGATATGTCTAATATCTTTGAGGCTTGATCTATATATGTTTTTAAGTTTGCTTGAACAGTTTCTTTTGTAAGCATAGGTCTTTCACTATCTTTATCTGATGTATCACCTATAAGAGCGGTAAAATCACCTATAAGTAAGACTATCTGATGTCCCGCATTTTGAAAATCTTTCAATTTAAGTAAAGGAATAGAGCGGCCAAGATGTATATTTGGACTTGTTGGATCTATACCAAGTTTTACACGAAGTTTTTTACCAGAATTAAGTTTTTTTATTAAACTTTCTTTATCTATTATTTCGGCAACACCTCTATTTAAGATTTGTTCTATCATATTTGACCATTATAGCATAATATTGCATTAATTTTAAATACATATATAATATCTCGGTCGAACCTAACACAACCCAAAACATGCCGAAAGAAAATAATCGCGGAGCATCTATCGTCAGGAGTATCATGTATCCACGTGCTGAAATATGCACTCATGGACACAAAGCATCGAAAAATGAATTCAGGAAAGTCTGCGAAAGACATTGTCCGTCATTGCTGGAACATTTTGAAATTGAATCCATCTACAACGGAACAGTACATTCTCGCAAAGTTCTGTTGGCAAAAACCAGTGATGTTACCGGTCATCTCGGTGTCAGTCACGAATCTGAGATCAAATCAAAGACAAAGCCTTATGGCTACAAAGGTGAGCCGAAGACACATCAAGATCTTGAACCTGTGGATCTGAATACTATTGCCAGGCTCTCGATGATTCCAGGTCTGCGGAATAAAATCCATGCAGACCTACTTCACACTCAACGTGGACGATTTGTTTTACCAACAGGTGAGACCTTCAGGGATATCTCAATACTCTTTGAGTTCTCCATCGAGGGATACCTGTTCCCAACTGTTCACACAAAGATTTCCCAGGAAGTGATTCCTGCACGCGACCTTTTGGTCATGGGAGACACTTTGTTTTCAACCGTGTTCTGAGTCAATACCCCCTTTCAAGTCCACCCTAACCCGGGTGGCAATTTTTTTTATTTTATATATACTTATTTTTTGTAAGAACAACCCCAAACACACATGAATCCAGAAAACATCGGTAAATTTCGACACTTTGAATTTCCTCAATTCTTCGCAACATTACCTCAGACAGAGGCTTCAACAGCACTTTTGAATAGACGCATCAAGGAATTCTCAGGTGGAACAATCGCGCCAATATTTCCTATACCCGACACCGATAAGGAGCGGGTTAGGATCAAGATACAAGAGCATAGATATCTATCAACAAGAAATAAATCTCTACACCCTTGTCGACTTATTACACTCGTGAGATTTCTGATGCTTAAAAACCTTAACGAGGTACCCGAGATCATAACAGATCAAGGATACATATTGGCCTGGGCGGGCGGTCAAATGTTCTATGAAATTTCAATCAGCGAAAAAACCATCAAGACTGCATCACATAGGCAGGAAATACCGCCCGAAACAATGATAATCGTAGAGTCAGATCCAATCTGATCCTACAACTTCCCCGGCTACTTTTAACGAGGTAGCTCGCGGGAATTTTATTTTATAAAACTAAAGACTTTAACTTCTCTACCCTATCCTCGACAGCAGGATGAGTCATAAATAAACCTCCTATATTTTTTATATTACCAAAAGGATTTGCTATATACATATGAGCCGTAGCTTCATCCGCATGAATCATCGGCTCTACATTATTTTCATGTATTTTTTGCAAAGCGGATATCAAACCATTTGGATTACCTACTATATGTGCCGCTGTGGCATCAGCCTGAAATTCGCGACTACGAGATACAGCCATTTGTATCAAGAGACCAGCAAAAGGTGCCAATAACATTGTCAATATGCCAACTATACCACTTGAGTTTTTATTATCAGATCTAGTTGTGCTAAATATATAAATCATATGAGTGATAATTCCAGCCATAATAGCAACCACAGATGATATTAATATATCTTTATTACCTATATGAGCTAATTCATGAGCTATAACACCCTCTAATTCTTCATCATTGAGTTTATTCATCAAACCTCTTGTAACTGCAACTTTTGCATTTGCCTGATTTCTACCTGTAGCAAAAGCATTCATATTATTATCCTCTATGATATATATTTCTGGGGTTAATATACCAGCTTTTTTCGACAAATTTTCTATCATAGTCTTTAATCTTATGTCGTCAGTTTTAATAGCACCTGAAAATTTTATAGCTATAGATCCTGAAAACCAATAACCTATAATGTTCTGTATTATTCCTAATAATAGAAATCCATACATGATGGCGAAATTACCAGTTCTTATGGATATAAAATATCCTAATAAACCTATAACGGCGAAAGATATGGCCATTAATAGGAATGTTTTAAAATTGTTTTCAAATTGATTTTGAAATAATTTTTGTGTATTCATGAGAGTATTATAACATGGGCTGCAAGACTTGCGGAGAGAGGGAGATTCGAACTCCCGGTAGAGTTTCCCCTACGTCACCTTTC
>CAZSTO010000010.1:0-17109 GCA_964610005.1 uncultured Candidatus Saccharibacteria bacterium | reverse complement strand
TGATAAAGTAAAACAAAATGGTGATACTTTGATTTCTTATAAAATAGAAAAGGGTATTAACTGGAAGGATAGAATAGATAATTATTTGATGTCTTTATCTAAAATAAAAACTGTAGATAAGATTATTTTTGCTAGAAACTTGGCTAATATGATAGAGGCGGGTCTATCTTTAACCCGTGCTATATCTGTAATGGAAAAACAGATTAAAAATAAAAAATTAAAAAATATATATAAAGAGATTAATCAAGATATAGCAAGTGGAAAGAGCTTTCATGAGGCTTTATTGAAGTTTAACAATGTTTTTCCTGCTGTATTTATATCTATGGTTAAGGCAGGTGAAGAAAGTGGTAATCTTGCAGATTCTTTAAGGTCTATAGCCACTCAAATGGAAGCAACCTATAAATTACAGAAGAAGATTAAGGGTGCTATGATATATCCTGGTGTTATTATGACTGTTATGTTGATTATTGGTGTTATCATGATGATGTTTGTGGTTCCAAAGTTAACCGCTACATTTAAAGATATAGGTGCTGATTTGCCCGGATCTACAAAGTTTATTATTTGGTTAAGTGATACCTTAAGAAATCATTTCTTTATATTTACAATAATCCTATTGATAATAATGATTGTTATTTATAAGTTAATGCACACAAGAGGCGGTAAGGATTTGTTTGATAGTATAATAATAAAATTACCTGTATTTGGGCAAATAGTTAAAGAATCTAATTCAGCTAAGACCGCAAGAACTATGTCTTCTCTGATAGGTTCTGGTGTAAATCTTATACAATGTGTTGAAATAACCAATGAGGTTATACAAAATAATTCATATAGAAAAGTTCTTGATCAAGTAAAAATAAATGTTGAAAAGGGTAAGCCTATGTCAGAGGTATTTTCTAGAAATGAAAATCTATATCCAATATTTGTTGCTGAAATGGTAAATGTAGGCGAAGAGACAGGAAAATTATCAAGTATGTTGCAAGGTGTTGCGACCTTTTATGAGAATGAGGTTGAACAAAAGACGAAAGATTTATCAACCATAGTAGAACCTCTGCTCATGGTTATAGTGGGTAGCGCTGTTGGTTTTTTTGCTATATCAATGATTACACCAATGTATTCAGTAATGAATAATTTATAATTATGATTAAAATAAATTTAAAAAATCGAGGATATACTTTTATAGAAATAATGGTGGTTTTATTTATAGTTTTTACAATATTAGGTATAACTGTAATATCATTTCATTCATTACAAAATAAACAAAGTCTTGATAAACAGGTCGATTTTATAAAATCCCTAATAATCGAAGCTAGACAGTCTGCTTTAAATTCTAAAAACGGCCGAGATCAGAAAATTATATTTTCAACTTCTTCTATTGCTTTAAATGAAAAGGTTTTTGATTTAGAAAATAATATACAATTAAGATCTTATTCTATGGCAACAAATACTATTATTTTTTATAGGGTTACAGGATTAGCCTCTGCTACTGGAACTATAGAATATGTTATTAGGAGAGATGATAAAGATTTCGCCACATCATCTATTATGATAAATGCTTTAGGTATTATAGAATAATAATAAGATGCTTAAATATAGAAAAAATAAATTAGGTATATCTATAGCAGAAGTTATAGTTGCCTCGGCTATAATATCTGTTTTTATGTTAAGTATTGCAAATGTCTACAATAATTTAGTTAAGTTGTCGGTTGAAAATACGTATAAAACCCAAGCGGTTTTTCTGTTGGATGAAGGTGTGGAGGCGATGAAAATGATGAGATCTTATTCTTGGAGTGATATAGCTAGTTCAACCCCGGGTGTTGATTATTATCTTATTTGGCAAAACAATAGATGGCAAGCCACAACCACCCTGGTTATATCAGATGATGTTTTTATTAGAAAATATAATGTACAAAATGTTTATAGGGATGCTAATACATTAAATATTGTTTATAGCGGTGGTGTGTCTGATAATAATAGTAAGATTATAAATATGAAAGTTGAATGGAATTATAAAAATGCCACGAATACAAAAGACACAAGTTTTTATTTAATCAATATTTATGAGTAATATGAAATATTTAAAAAAACAAAAAGGTTTTTCATTAATAGAGATTGTTATATATTTATCTTTGTTGATAATTGTGTCTGTGCTTGTTATACAAAGTTTGCTTTCATTGTTTAAAAACTATAATGTAGTTAGAGCTAATCAAGAATTAGAATCAACAGCAGTAAATATAATAGATAAAATAAACCGCGATGTAAAAGATTCTCAGGGTGTATTAATAGAACAGAGTTTGTTTCTTATTCCACAAGGTGTATTGACATTAAATAATTCTTCTACATCCACTACAAAATTTTCATATGAGAATAATAGAATAAAATATTATAAGAATGATAATTTTATAGCTAATCTTTCAAATAAAAGTATAAATGTTAATAATTTTAAAGTATATTTAATACAGAGTACTAGTACAAAAGCGGTTAGGATTGATTTAGGTTTAGATGTAAAACCCCATCTCTCACAAGAGGTTTTTAATAAAACTTTTCATACAACAATACAACTTAGAAAATAATTAATATATAATGATTGTATGAAGATTAAAAATACTCAAAAAGGAGCTATCATGATAGTAATGGTATTATTTCTTATAATAATATCTTCGGCCATGTTGATTGGAATATCTTATCCGGTGTCCAATCAAGTAAAGGGTACAAGTGAGTATTTAAAATCAAAAGAGACTTTTGATATAGCAGATAGTCAGATAGAAAATTCTCTATATAGATTTAATAAAGGTAAAAATGATGCACCCACTGATATATATCTCATGGGCGCAACAGCTACAGCAGAACTTGTTGAAATAGGTGGAGATAAAAGTGTCACCGTGAAGGGCAGTAAGAATATTTTTGAAAGATATATACAATCTGTTTTTACTAAAGGTGAAGGAACTTCTTTTAATTATGGACTACAAGTCGGTAGCGGTGGTTTATACATGGATGGTTCTGCAAAAGTAATAGGTAATATATATGCAAATGGTGATATTGTAGGTCTAAGTGGTACACAATGGTCTCAACAAAATGAGATAACGGGTACAGCCATTGCAGCCACTTTGTCCAATCCTGTAGAGTCTATATCTATATATAATAATAGTGCAGGAACTACATTTGATATAGGGAGAACAAATTCAAATCAAGATATAGCCCAATCCTTTGTTGCGGCAACCACAACATCTATAAATGAAATACAGATATATATAAAAAAGACTGGTTTGCCAGCAAATGCTACGGTTAAAATAGTTAATAACGATAACGGTAATCCAGGATCAACTGTATTAACTTCAGGAACATTAATATCTACTTTAACAACAAATTCATTTGCATATGTTCCTGTTGTGATGAACACATCTGTTAATCTGGTAAATGGAAATACATATTGGATTGTCATTGATGTATCATCAAATGATAATAATGATTATTACTCTTTGAGGGTTTATGATAATCAATTTCCAGATTTTGTTTCAAAGCAAGGTAGATTTGTTAATAATCTAATGGATACAACTCCAAATACTTTGGATTTTGATATGAAAATATTGGTTGGCGGAGATAAAGGTATAATATCTGGAATTAAGGCAACCGAAGCTTGGGCAAGTGTTGTTAATAACTCAACCGTATCTGGTTCCATATATTGTCAAATAGGTAGTGGAAATAATAAATCGTGCAATACATCAAGGTCTGATCCTGTAACAGCTCCTTATCCTGTATCTGATGCAAATATTTCTGAATGGAAATCATGGGCTGAATCAGGTGGTTCTACTTCAACTGTAAATATAGATTCATCTGACACTGTTTATCTTGGCCCTATGCGTATTAATGGCGATTTAAATATATCTCAATCGGGTAAGTTATATATAACGGGTCCTATTTATGTGACAGGCATGGTAAGTGTAACGGGTTCAGGTAAGATATTTGTTGATTCTTCATTGGATTCAGCTAGCGGTTTGATAATATCTGAGGGTTTAATCAATATAGGTGGATCTGGTGGTATATATGGATCAGGTCAACCCGGTAGTTATGTGGTATTAAATTCTATGAAATCATGCACAGATTATACTAATTGTAATAATAACCCGGCTATATCCATATCAGGTTCAGCGGGTTCTGTTGTACTAAATACACCAAATGGTGCTATTAAACTCTCTGGTTCAGCCAAAATAAAGGCTGGATCATCGAAAATGCTTATAATGGACGGTTCTACATCTGTGGAATATGAGACTGGTTTGACTAATATCAATTTCACTACTGGTCCATCAGGTTCGTGGATTAAAAAGTTATGGTCAGAGGTTTTGGGACTGTGATATAATTCTTTTATGATTTCTAAAAAACCTATTGTTGTTGCGAATTGGAAAGCATCACAAAATAATTATAAATTAACAGAGAAAAAAATAGGTTCTCTTTTAAAGAATTTAAATAAAGACAAAACAAAAGTCGATTTAATAATAGCTCCTAATTTTTTATTTTTACAAAATTTAAAAAAGATTTTTAAAAAAAGTATAGGCCTATCTGCACAAGACGCTTCTGTATTTGAAGATGGTTCACACACAGGAGAAACAACCTCAGAATCAATAAAGGATGTGGGTATAGATTATGTGATAATCGGTCATAGTGAAAAGAGAGATCAAGGTGATACACAGGATATGATTATTAAAAAAATACAGAACTCTTTAAAAAATGATTTAAAAGTTATATATTGTATCGGTGAAAAAGAAAGAGATAATGGTGTAAAATATTTAAAATTGATAGAAGATCAAATAGTTTCTGTGTTCAATAATGTAGACAAGAAGAAGTTTGAAAATGTCATATTAGCATATGAACCTGTTTGGGCGATTAATAATAAAGATAATTTATCTATAGATGCACATTCGTTGCATAGCATGGTGATTTATATTAGAAAAATATTATTAGAAAAATATGGTGATAATATTTCTAAAAATATAAATATACTTTATGGCGGATCTATCACAAAAGAGAATGCTCAAGATATATTATGGAACGGTGAAGTGCAAGGTTTACTTATAGGTCGAGCATCATGGGATAATGATAGCTTAGTCTCTATAATAAAAAATATAATTATTAATCCAAAGAAAAATATACTAAAAGTTTATGGAAATAAAAAATAAAAGAGTCTTTTTAAGAGCTGATTTTAATGTACCTATTCAAGGTGGAATTGTAAAAGATGATTATAGAATAAAGACTACAATTGATACTTTAAAAATCTTAAGAGATGGTAGCAATAAAACATTATTAATTTCTCACATAGAAACAAAAGATGTTGAAAAACCTACCTTAAAACCAGTTTTTGAATATTTGAAAAATAATTTCACAGATTTCACTTTTCATTTTTTGGAGAATGTCGGATGTTTAGATGATATAAAAAATGCTTTCGAGGGTATAAAAGAAGGTGAATTTCTATTGTTGGAAAATATTAGAAATTTATCTGGAGAGAAAGATAATGATATAGAGTTAGCTAATTTCTTTCACTCTATAACTGATTTTTATATAAATGATGCTTTTGCGGTTTCTCATAGGAATCATATGTCTGTGTCTGCTTTGCCTAAAATATTTACAAGAGAAAATAAAATGTTTGGAGTTCAGATGCAAAAAGAAATAGATAATCTATCTAAAATAATAAATCCGAATACACCTGTCGCTGTTATATTATCTGGAGCAAAATTTTCCACTAAACTTCCTCTGATACAAAAATATTTAAATACCGCTGATAATATTTTTATAGGTGGTGCATTGTATAATAATATTTTAAAATCTTTGGGATATAATGTTGGTTCATCATTAATAGATAAAGACGCATCGTATATAGATGAGATGATTAAAACTGATAATTTTAAAAATAAAGTTTATATATCTGAATATGTTGTTGTTAAGGATATTAATACAGGGGAGATAAAAATTAAAAATATAAAAGAGGTTTCAGGATCAGAAACAATACAAGATATAGACAATCAAAGTATAGATGAGTTTGTTAATACTATAAAAAATAAAAATGCACAGACCATAATTTGGAATGGACCTCTTGGAAATTATGAAATAGATGTTTTTAAAAAAGGAACAAGGTTTTTGGCTGAAGAGTTAATAAAGTTTGTTAATGAATCATCTGCAAGTTTGTATATAGGTGGAGGTGACACTGTTGCTGCTATCAATGATATGAATATTATTAATAATAAAATATTCGTATCTACTGGAGGTGGGGCAATGCTTGAATTCTTGGAGAAAGATGGAAAAATTCCCGGAGTTGTTAATGTTACTATATAGGGTTGACTTAAAAAAACAAAGTTGTATAGTTATATACATGCTCGTTGGATAGTCCTTCGAGTGAACCAAAAACCTCATGAAAACTTTGCTTCTGACCGCAATGTCGGCCGCTGTTTTCACCGCATCGTCTGTTGCGGATAATGTGCCGGTTGAAAAGCTGGCGGTAACAAGCGTTCAAAACCAAATCCCTGGACCTCAAAAGGACAACGGTGTCCCTTGGTGGTTAGTCGGAGGAATCATGTTTTGGTTGATCATCGATCTCACCACTGAAACTTCTCGGTACCGTGAGACTGACGATTGACCCTTGCGACACCTCTATTTCTCGGTATCCTGCCTAACGGCGGGACCCGAGATTTTTATTTTTTGTTGTGATATAAATTATCTGTATGACCTTAAGACGTATTATAATATTTCTACTCATTCTTATAACTATCTACATCCTAACCTGCTACCACCGATGAGTAATCAAGAAATAACAATTGCCATTCTAATTATTTCTCTCCTGATAATTTTGAGAGATAAACGAGAGGGAAACACGCCATAACAAAACCCCAGCCTAGCGGCCGGGGTTGGTTTATTATTATTTTTTAGATTTTATTAATGGATCACATGGTTTTACCGCGAATCTTCCACTTCCAGACAAGAATAATACTATAGAGCCTATAAGTAATACTATTGCGCTACTGTCACCTTTACTGTAATAGACTGCACCTGACATTATTACAACAGCACCCAATGCAGCAAGTTTTGTCCAAACTCCGAATAGTATTCCTAAACCTGTTAACAATTCACCTATAGCAACAGCCCAAGCTGTAGCAGTACTCAAACCAAACACTGTATTAAACATAGATACAGCTTGATCCATATTTGATAACTTCATGTATCCGGCTAGTATCAACATTGCACCAACTATTATTCTTATAATTAATAAAATTGTATTTGTTATTTTGTTTTTCATATATAAATTATAACACCTCTATTATTTTTTGTGCTACCTCTTCCATCTCGCCGGCTATATATGTATATTTACTATCTTCGAAATCATTATATTTGGGTATTACATGTATGTGAGAATGAAATATATCTTGTCCTGCACCACTTTCATTGTTCATCAATATGTTTATACCATCAGCACTTAAACCATTTTTGATAGCTATAGCTATTTTTTGTGCAGTGATATTTATATGACACCAAGTCTCAACAGGGGTGCTGTATATATTTTCAAAATGACTTTTAGGTATTATCAGGGCATGTCCTCGGGTTTTAGGTTTAATGTCTAGAAAAACTAAACTATTATCATCTTCATAGATTTTTACCGCTGGTATCTCATTTCTTATTATTTTACAAAACACACAATCAGCTTCTATTTGGGCATCATCATGTATTTCTCTGTTGTCATTTGTATTCATGAAAGTATGATATCATATATGCCATGTTAGAGACCATAGATAATAACTTCGCTAAGAAGATACTGAGAGATAGGGGTTTTACAAAAGGTGAGATAGAGGATTTTCTTAACCCTGTATATATAGAAGATAAAGCGGGTTTGTATGATGCTAAAAAGATGAAGGATATAGATAAAGCCATAAGTCGTGTCTGGGAAGCTGTAGATAACAATGAGAAGATTTGTATATATTCTGACTATGACGCTGATGGAGTTCCTGGTGCTGTGATATTACATCAATTTTTTAAGAAAATAGGTTTTGAGGAAAATGTGATAGTTAAGATACCTCATAGACATCGTGATGGTTTTGGTTTACATAAACATCTTATAGATGAGGTTAAGAAAGAGGGGGTGAGTTTACTTATAACTATAGACTTAGGAATATCAAATGTTAAAGAAGTTGATCATGCAAATGATCTGGGTATAGATGTGATAATAACAGATCATCATCAACCGCATGAAGAATTGCCAAGAGCGTATGCTATTCTAAATTCAAAACAAGATGATTGTAATTATCCAGAGAAGAATTTGTGTGGTGCAGGGGTGATATTTAAATTAATACATCTTTTAATAGAGGGAGCTAAAAGTAGAGGTTATAAGATAACTCAAGGTTTTGAAAAATGGCTATTGGACATGGCGGGTCTGGCTACCATATCAGACATGGTACCCTTGATTGGTGAAAACAGAATACTGGCTTTTTATGGTTTAAAGGTCTTACAGAAAAATCGTCGGCCTGGCCTTTATCATTTATTAAAAAAAATGAAAATAGATGAAAGATATTTAGATGAGGGTGATATAGGTTTCTCTATATCACCGTGTATAAATGCTGCTTCACGCATGAATCACGCTGATGATGCTTTTATGCTACTTTCTTCGGATGATGAGAATGAAACAGTAAAACTTGCTGATCAACTTATAGGTTTGAATAAATTAAGAAAAGATTCTGCAAATGAATTGATTAATGATATAAAAAATAAAATCGACTCATCTAAAATAGGTGACATTATAGTAATAGGTGATGAAAATTGGTCCCCCACTATCTTAGGTCCTGCTGCTTCACAGCTGGTAAGACAGTTTCAGGTTCCGGTTTTTATCTATGCAGCTGACGGCGGTGAAATGTTTCGTGGATCATGTCGATCTGTAAAAGACATCTCTTTAACTGAAATCATGCATCATGTGTCTCCAGGTTTTTTTACAGAGTTTGGTGGACATCATGCATCAGGAGGTTTTGCTTTTATCAAAGAAAAGAAAGATTTATTTGAAAATGAAATTAAAAATGCATTTCAAAAATATAAAAGTCAAAGACAACATATTGTCGAAGAAGATGAAGCTTTAGAAAAAATTTACAATATCTCACATGAGCATATAACAACTATTGTAAGTCATTTGAAACAGATGAAGCCATTCGGGATGAATAACCCAAATCCTCTCTTCTGTATAAGAAACGTTTCATTGTCTGAGATACGATATTTTGGTAAACAAAAAGAACATATAGAGTTCCTATTAAAAGACTATATGAAAGAAGATGGAAGTATAGAAAATGTTACACCAGAATTGTTTAGAGATGTATATAAATATTCTGAAAAATTTTCTAAAAAAGACATTGTAAGGTACATTAGTTTCTTTGCTGAAAATCATTTACAAGATGTTTCAAAGGATGTTAGACATGATATATATGGTCGTATAGAAGAAAGTTATTTTTTGGGTAAAAGAGAAATTCGTGTTAAAGTTGAATATATAAATGTTTCAAAATAATCAAATAACAATATACACAGATGGTTCATCAAGAGGTAATCCTGGTCCAGGAGGCTTTGCTTCTATTGTAGTTATTCATGGTCAAAGGGTTATAGAGCTTGGTGGACATGATACACATACAACAAATAATAAGATGGAATTATCTGGGGTTATAGAAGGATTAAAAGTTTCATTGAATAACATTGATGCAGATGTAAAAAATATTAAAGTTTATTCTGATTCAAAATATGTTTTAAATGGCATAACATCATGGATACACGGTTGGAAAAAAAACAATTGGCGAACTGCAGCTAAGAAAGAGGTGTTGAATCAAGATCTATGGCAAGAGTTAGATAAGCTGGTTGAAACAGTTTCACAAAAAGATATAAAGATAGAATGGAATTATGTTAAAGGACACGCTGATAATCCGTATAATAATAGAGCAGATATCATAGCAACAACATGTGCGGATGAAGGTTACACAAAAGTCCTATATGATGGCGATATGGATAGTTGGAAGAAAACTTTATAAAGTCTTTATCAAAAGTTTAAGGTAAAAATGGCACAATGTCTGGATGAAGAATTGGGTCTTTTTATTTTTATTAACTATGTCTATTGTGTCGGTGTTTTTGGGTTTGAAAAAGTTTCGTGAAAACTCTGACTCTCTACAACAGAGATTCGGAGATAAAAAGTTTTTGAAGTTGGATACTGTGATTAGGGTTCAGGGTGAGATTAATCAAAAAGATTATAAAAATATTTTCATCGGTGAGGGTGGTGAAAAATATAAAGTAACAGTTCGTGGTGATATAGAGTCAGGTGATTGTCTTCAGGTCTCGGGTAATGTTTCTATTCCAGAGAATAAGAAAGGCTCTGAAACTTTGTATGACTTTCCCTACAGAGAATATCTTGCTAAAGACAATATTTATCTTCTGTACAATGTTACGAAGTCTAAGAAAGTTGATAGTTGCCGAGCTTTGAGTTTTTATGAAAATATCAAGTTGTATTTTTTGAATTGGAAAATAAAAATAACAAAAGTGTTCTTAGAAAAATATGAACAACCTTATGCTGGGTTAGTTGCTGGAGTGTTGATCGCAGGTAAGGGGTTGATGAGTGCTGAAACACTTGAGTTGTTTAAGAGGGTGAGTCTGTCTCATGTTGTAGTTTTGTCTGGGTCCAATGTGTCTATAATTATTTTTTGTATAAAATATTTTTTTGATAATTTGTTTTTGATCATGAGGCTTAGGAAAGATCTTTTCACAGAATTTTTTAAAAAAATTTTAATGATAGTTTTGATAACTGTATTTGTTTTATTAACAGGAGGAGGTGCCCCTATATACAGAGCTTTTGTTTCTTCTATTTGTGGTCTGTTAATTTTTAATAATAAGGTTTCTCAGCTTTATGCTTTGAATATTGTTGTGATGATTATGACAATCATCAATCCACTTGGAACTTTATATGATCCATCATTTCATCTTACGTGTTGTGCAACTTACGGGCTTATAATGTTTACTGATAGATTCGATAAGATGATAATTTTTTCTAGATTAAATTTTATTCCAAATTTTTTTAGAGAGATTGTTTCTGTAACTTTAGCAACCCAGGTTTTTGTATTTCCGTATATTGTGTTTATGAGCGGAAGTTTTTCCTCTGTGTTTTTGTTGAGTAATGTTTTTGTTTTACCTTTGATTCCATTTGTGATGTTGTTAGGGTTTATGAGTTTATTTCCGTGGGTGAATAATTTGTCGGTTTTTATAAATAATATAACTTTGAAAATAATTTTTCTGGTGGTTGAGTTTTTGAGTAAGGTACCAGGAGGGTATTTTGTGTTCGGTAAAAAGACCAGTATTTTCATACTAGTCTTTTATATACTTACATTATTATTTTGGCTCTTTAGATCTAATACCTCCCCTCAACCACACTCCAATTAATATTCTCAAAAAAGGCTTCTATATATTTTTTCTTCTCTGATGGTGGTACGTCCAACATATATGAATGTTCCCACATATCAAGTGCGAGTACAGGTTTAAGACCTGTTAGATGACCTTCATGTTGTTCTCCAATCCAAGTGTTTATTAGATTACCTGTTTTCTCATCTAAATATAAGAATGCCCAACCTATACCACGAGTCATCGCCAGGGTTTTAAACTCTGATAACCATTTATCATAAGATCCCCAAGTCTCAACAATCTTTTTGTATAGATTAGACTCTGTATTGTTGGTTACAGGCCCCCCTTCAAATTGTGTGAAATAATATTCATGATTTCTCATACCTCCAAATTCAAAACCAAGCCTTCTTTTAAGTTCACCTATAGTATATAGATTTTTCTCTGTATCTTCTGATAATTCAGCTATCTTTTGAAGTATCAAGTTTGTATGTTTAACATATCCAGCATAAAGTTTTAGATGCTCTTCTATAGTTTTAGGTGAGATATTCTTTAACTCTCCTATATTAAACTGTTTTTCTATATATGTATTGTAATTCATTTCTTTATTATTTCTTTTGATTTATTTGATATAATTTATGTTTATAATTATATAACAATGAAAAATTTATTCTATAAATATAACATCTTTCATGTAATTATAGCATTTTTGTTTATTTTAGATGTGCTTTTGATTGTATTTGTTTATCAGAATAAAGATTGTAAGACTAATATCAACAGAGTCTCCTTCTTAGATGTTGGTCAAGGTGATGCTATTTATATAGAGAATGATAAAGGTCAAAACATACTTATAGATACAGGGGATAAAGATTCTGATGTTTTGAATCAAATCAGAGAAGTTGAAAACTGTTCTCGTGTAAATATAGACTATCTAGTTTTAACTCATCCAGACCAGGATCATATAGGTGAAGCTTATAATCTCATATCAAAAGGTTTTGTTAAAAAAGTTATACATAATGGTTTTTTAGACATAGATCAACCTGGTGAAAGTCAGACTGAAAATGATTTAGAAAATATCATAAACACAAATCATATAACAAAACAGAATATAGTAGATTTAAATACTATTGATTTTCCAGGCTTCGATATAAAGGTTCTATTTCCTTGGTCCAAAGTTTATGAAGGTAAGGATAAAAAGAAAGATGACAATTATTATTCTATAGTTATGAAGGTTGAGAAGGATCAAAAAAGTTTTCTTTTGACCGGGGATGCTTCTATGAAAAGTGAAAGGGATATATTGGATAAATACTGTTTCAAGAAAAAAGTTTGTCCAGAATTAGAGGTGGACGTGTTGAAGTTAGGTCATCATGGGTCTAAAACATCTAGTAGCTATGATTTTTTGAAAATTGTTAATGCGACAGAATATATAGTATCAGCTGGTAAAAACAACAGATATCATCATCCAAGTCATGAAACTCTAGATAATATAAATCTATTAAACAAAAAAGACTCTCATATCAGAGAGACTTCTTTAGAGGGAAATATAGTTTACGTTTTAGATTAGATTAAACCAGCTTTCTTCAAAGTTTGGAAAGCGCCGTTTTTTTGTATAGTTTTTAAACCTCTTGCTGATACAGTTATAGATACTGTTTTGTTCAACTCAGGAACAAAAACTTTTTTCTTTTGTAGATTTGGATATCTTCTCCTTGTACCTGTAGGGTTAAATTTCTCAGCACGTGTTCTGTTAGAATACCCACCTCCAATTATAGATCCTCTTTTTGTTATTTCGCAGATTTTAGCCATGGGGGATATATTAGCATAAATATATAATTGTGGCAATATAAAACCCCATTTCGATCAGATGTCTATTTTGGGGCTAAAAAAATCGAAGGATGCAGTTTATCGTATTCTCGACTGTATTAATTCGGCCAGATCCCAAGCCGATCTATTGTATCTATCTGAATCAGGTGAGTAGGTCAGTTCACCTTTGTCTTTCCAGGTAGGAATCCCTTGCACCTCGAATTCTGATGAAATACATATTGTATGATTGTTGTTAAAGTGTTCCAGCAGATCCCATCCCGTATAGGAACACCCGAGATGGATATCAAGTAACACACAATCAGGATCAATACTCTTTAAAAATTCAACCATTTCTTCTTTTGTTGGCATGTATGACCAGTCAAAATGATTCGGGTCTACCGTTGGAGGTAATATCACCTCGTAGCCAAAATCTATTAAAGCTTGATGCAGAACTCGTAGATAGATAGCTGTATCCTCGATCAAAAGTATTTTTTTCATGTCTGTGTATTGTTAAGGTTCTTTGACCTCTGTTGGTCATTAATATTCAAACATCTTTTATATATAGTTATATTTTTATAACAAAATAGTTTATTATATTAATATTGATAAATATAGATTAATTTATTAAAAATAAATATTTGTTAGTAATTATTGACAAAAATAATAATTAATATATGATTAAAAATCATGAAAATACAGAATCATAATTTATTATTAAAGTTACAAAGATCGGGTCTTTCCGACAAAGAATCATTGATATATATGGCTATTTTAGAGTTAAAAGGTGCCTATCCTTCCAAAATATCTGAGTATACTGGTTTAAATAGGACGACTGTTTATATGATTTTACTTGATATGTCTGTTAAAGGTTTAGTTAATGAGATTAAGAAAAATAAGAAACAGTTTTATCAACTAACAAATCCAAACAGGCTAATTTCTGTGAAAAAGATGAAATTGAGTCTAATAGAAGATGAAATATCTAATTTGAATAAGATAATACCAGATATAGAAAGTCTGTATAATGAAAATTCTCATAAACCTAAAATAACCTACTATAACGGTATTGATGGTGTCTTGGATTTGTATAAGACTCATATCGATGTAGATCATGCTTACGAAATGTTAGGTTGGTCTAATACGACGGAAGTTATGAAGATATTACCTAAATCTTTTTTGGACAAATATATAAGGACTAAAAAAAAGAAGAATATTTCTTCTAGGGGTATATTTCCTGATACCGAAAAAGACAGAAATTATTTTCGTGATAAATATTCTTTACCAGAAAAAAGTGCGAATAAAAATATAAGATTTATCCCATATGAAAAATTTCCTTTTAATGCAGAGTTAACAATATATGGAGATAAAAATATATCGATAGTTAATTTGAATAAAGACAAATTATCAGGAGTTGTAATAGAAGATGAGACTGTGCATGGTTTGTTAAAAATGATTTTTGAATTAAACTGGGCGGGTCTTAATAAATAAATTATGTTATATTAAATAAATATGATCAAAAAAAGTGATAAGAAACTTATAAATAAACCTTTTGAGGAGAGAATAGCTACTTGGGTTGGATCAACTAGTTCATTATATATACATACAGCCATGTTCTTGGCTGCGTTTATATTGATATTGCTTGGGGTGTCTGAAGAAAGAGTATTGCTTATACTAACCACTTTAGTTTCTTTAGAGGCTATATACTTAGCTATATTTATACAAATGTCTGTAAATAAAAACACTGAATCCCTAGAAGAGGTTGAAGAGGATTTGGGAGAGATTCAAGAAGATATTGAAGATATTCAAGAAGATGTTGATGAGATCCAAGAAGATATTGATGAGATTGAAGAGGATGTTGATGATATTGAAGAAGGTGACAATAAACGTGATAAACAAGTTGATGATAAATTTAGAAGCATAGATAGACAACTAGAGATAATTTTACAAGAAATAAAAAATCTGAAACAATAGTCATATGACAATAGTTTCTTTACTTATACTTATATTATCTATAGTGGCGCATGAGGTTGCACACGGTATAGCTGCTTTATGGCAGGGGGATAGAACCGCAAAAGAAGCAGGTAGATTAACTTTAAATCCCATAGCGCATATAGATCCCATAGGATCTGTGATATTACCACTAACTATGTTTTTTATAGGTTCTCCTTTTTTATTCGGTTGGGCAAAACCCGTACCAGTTAATCCTTATTATTTTAGAAATGTAAGATACGGTGAGACTTTAGTTGCATTTGCTGGTCCATTGGTGAATCTTATATTCGTAACTATATTTACCTTGTTGATACATTTTGGAAATCTCGGACAAAACTTTATTGATGTAGCCTCACTTATTATCTTGATAAATCTTGTATTGGCAATATTTAACTTGATGCCTATACCACCACTTGATGGCTCTAAAATATTTTTCACACTTATACCACAAAGATTTTATAAATTTAGACAAAATCTAGAATCAAAATCATTTATATTTTGGTTTATTGCAATAATAATTATTTGGCAATTTTTCTAGCCTTTAGTTTGGTGGTTGTATGGGGTGTTGGTGTAGGGGGTTAAAATAAAATCCCCCAGACCGTTGTGGTGGTCCAGGGGCGAGTGGTGAGTTCTCAAATCATGGAACTGATTTTGCTGAGTGCTATTTTTAATTCCGCACCCATACTCTCTCTGTAGCCCTTTCTGTTAAGTGCTGAGTTTACAGCGTACCAAAGTTCATCTACGGTTGAGGCTTTTTCACACATCTTCTTGATGAGTACGACTCCGTCATGCTTTGATTTTGTGTTTCTTAGCACAAGTTTACATGTCGTATAGTCTTCAAGTCTGTAGATTAGGTCTGATACAGAAGAGGTGGCTGCGTCTTTGTCTGGTGTAAGAAAACACTTGTATCTATCAAGGATCTGATTTTGCGTTAGTTTTACCCAACTCAACCAATCACAGAGATCACTGTAACCTTTAGGTTTGGTTTGATATCTGGGGATATTAAGATTGAGTTTGATACGAAAGTACCCTCTTAGATGCCAGAATACTTCTCTGGATGATTCAGGTAAGAATTCACAGTCGTCATAATGTCTATCCTTTCCTTCTGTCCAATTATTACGAAGTGTCATTATGGCTATGAGTATTTCCTCGTCAGTTTTGACCAATCTAGTAAGCTTATCTGCAAATGCTCGACCACATTCATATCCCCGATGACCAAGGTGGCTGATTTCGTCAGGAATTTGGTTGGGTAGGTTGTATAGATCTTCAAATTTTGTTGCCTCTTGAATCACCTTAATTACCAATTCTGCATTCTTGTCACGGACGGTAGTATTGTATGTTTTCATTGATTTTTACAGTTTTTGATTGTTCGTGGTTGTTTACTTTATTTAACCTTGTATATATTATATACTTGTGTTGTAATAATAGATACCATTCGGCGAATTGCGAATAATTAGTTATTGGAACCACCCTCACCCTCAAATTCCTTTCTGTATTGTTTCCAGCCAATAAAATTTCCTATTCTTGTTTCAGAGTCTAAGGGCTTAGCAGCGTGTTCAAAACGACTCCAGTGTACAGATGATGATAGTTTTGTATACAGTTTAAGATCATTGTCTATGTTTGATGTTTTACCGTCAAAGGCTGAATAACTAACCCTGGCACATCTAGCGACGCTTATCTTTTTCTTTGTATCTAAGTTTAAACTTTCTTCCTCTTTTAATATAAAAGGTAAATGCCATTCATTGGTTTTTAATATTGTGGGTTTAATTGATTTTAATAATGAATCTATTTTTCGCGCCACCAGCCTAGTCTCTGGTTGGGCATCTTCTTTTGTTCTTAGGTTTAAGAAGTTATCCCATTCTGTTGATGTTATTATTATGTCTATCATTAACCACGGCTCTAATATTCTATCTAATATCTCTTTGTGTAAATTAATTTTCT
>CAZSTO010000009.1:0-17482 GCA_964610005.1 uncultured Candidatus Saccharibacteria bacterium | reverse complement strand
TCATAGTGTGTTTAATTTTACTTTAAATAAACAAAATGAATTTGAATAAAATATGATTTTAAAATTTTAGAATAATTCTGATTTAATTTTTTTTATAATAATTGTAGATTTCTTAAGTTTCGTATTATATTTTCTACTGTTTATAATTATTTTGATTTGGTTAAATTATTTAGCGAGAAGAGTACAAGAGACTTGGCTTTCTTTTGTCAGAGCAGATTTCTTCTCAAAACAAAAATATGCATTACTTGAGATAAGTATTCCTCGAGGACAAACAAAATCTCCTTTGGCTATGGAGTTATTTCTAAATTGTCTATATCAACCTTTTGGTGAAGGTATATGGAAAGATTATTGGTTTAAGGGAACAACAAAGCCGTGGTTCAGTTTAGAATTAGTATCTATGGAGGGTAAAGTAAAATTCTTTATTTGGACAAGAGAGGGTCAAGTTCAATTAATTAAGACTCAGTTATATGCACAATTTCCAGATATAGATATAAAGGAAATATATCAAGGTGATTATAAAAATGACTATGTTCATGGTTTTGAGTATGATTTAGAAAAATATAAATTTACTTGTTTAGAGTTTAGAAAAAAAGGAGCAGATCATTTACCTATAAGAACTTATGTTGATTATGGTTTGGATAGGGACCCAAAAGAAGAATTCAAAATAGATCCCATAACTACGGTCTTGGAATATTTAGGAAGTTTAGGAAAGGGTGAATATGCATGGATACAAATAGGCGTTAGAGCTCCTGGTAAAGATAGATCTAAACCTGTTCCAGAAGATTCAGCAAAAGCCGCCGATTTTAGAAAATCATATAAATTAAAATGGTATCAGTCAGCAGCTCAAGTTGATTGGACAGATGCCGCCAAAGAAGATATTAAAAAATTATCTAAAAAAGATGCAGCTACAGTTGCGGAGATGCGTCTAAGTAAACTTGATGAGGAGAAATTAAATGCAGTAGAGAGAGGACTTACAAAGATTGCTTTTGATGCAAATATTAGAGCTATATATTTTGCAAATAAAGATGTATTTTCTCCAGCAAATTCAGCTGGACTTATGGGTGTTATGAGACAATACAACACCTTGCATTTAAACAGTTTTGAAATAAGATCACCATTAGTTAAAAGAGCTTGGATGGATAAATCTGGTAAAAAAGTAAATACAGATAAAAAATCAATATTTGAACAATACAAATACCGAGCATTCTTTTATCCGGGATATATACCTATAACAGGAACAAATATTTGGTTATCAAATGGTTATATAACAGGTAAGCCTTTTATATTAACAACAGAAGAATTAGCAACTATGTTTCATTTTCCTGGTGATACTGCCAAAACAACAAATGTATCACGTGTTGAAGCTAAAAAAGTTGAACCACCAGCTAATCTTCCTGTATAATATCAGATAAATCATGAGTAAAACTTTAAAAATTATTACTACATTGGCAATAATATTTTTGTTATTTTTGATATATTTGTATATAACAATATTTGCATCAACTAATGCTAAAAATTATCCAATAACTATTGAAGTTGAATCAGGTGAAAGTTTAAATTCCATATCAAGTAAATTAAAAGAGAATCATATTATTTCAAATAAATTTGTATTTGAAAGTTTGGCTAAAATCTTAAATAAAGATTCAAAAATAAAATTAGGTGAATATACATTTAAAAGACCCACAAATGATATAGAGATTTTATCTCGTTTAGTATCTGCTGATTATCAATATTTCCCAGTTGTAGTAACCATAAAAGAAGGCGAAGATTATAGAAATATAGTTGATAAGATTTATGATTTCAAAAATGTTAATAAAAATTATACAAAAGACCAATTAATAGATATTTTAAAATCAAAAGAAGGATATTTATTTCCAGAAACATATAATTTTGCGCCATTTGCCACTCTTGAGAATATTTTAAATAAGATTGATAGTGAATTTACTCAAAGGGTTAAAAATAAATATAATTTGTCAGATGAAGAATTGAAAAAAGTTTTAACTATCGCGTCTATTTTAGAAAAATAAGTTCAACATCCTGAAGATATGAAAATAGTCTCTGGCATTATACAAAATCGTTTATCTAAAGGTATGCCTCTACAAATGGATTCAACACTTGGGTATTTTACAGGTAAAGCTTCATTGGAGTTAACTAGAGATGATTTAAGATTAGATTCTTCTTTTAATACTTATAAGGTGAAAGGTTTACCATCTGGACCAATAGGTAATCCAGGAGATGTAGCTATAGAAGCCGCTATTAATCCAGATAAAAATGATTATTTGTTTTTCTTGTCAGATAAAGGTGGGGTAAATCATTATGCTAAAACTTACGCAGAGCATTTGAAGAATAGGAGGATGTACTTAAATAAATAGAGAAATTGTGGTATAAGTATCTACACATGTCAAACTCATCTAAAAAAGTTTACATTGGTATGTCTGGTGGGGTTGATTCCTCGGTATCAGCATATTTACTAAAGAAACAGGGCTATGATGTCACTGGTGTTTTTATACGTGTTTGGCAACCAGAGGGCGGAGAATGTACCTGGAAAGAAGAGAGAAGAGATGCTATGCGTGTTTGTGCCCACTTAGATATTCCTTTTATAACCCTTGATCTTCGTGATGAATACAAAAAAGGTGTGGTTGATTATATGTTTTCTGAGTATGCGAAAGGCAATGTTCCAAACCCTGATGTTATGTGTAATCGTGAGGTAAAGTTCGGTGCTTTTTGGAAATGGGCAAAAGAACAAGGTGCTGATTATATAGCCACAGGTCATTATGCTAGAAATATAGACAATCAGATGTTGGAAGGAGTTGATAAAAACAAAGATCAATCATATTTTCTTTGGACTTTAGAAAAAGAAGAATTAAGTCATATATTATTTCCTATAGGCCATTTAGAAAAACCTGAACTAAGAAAGATTGCCAAAAAAGCAAAGATACCGGTCTTTGATAAAAAAGATAGTCAAGGAGTTTGTTTTATAGGCCATATAGACATGAAAGAATTTTTAAAAGAACACATAGATACTGAACCTGGTGATGTATTGGATAAAGAGGGAAATATAATAGGTTCTCATGATGGAGCTATTTTATATGCTATAGGTGAGCGTCATGGTTTTAATATTTTCAAAAATAAAACAGATCAGACAAGACTATATATTATTAAGAAAGATATAGAGAAAAATATTTTAGTTGTCGATACAGAGAAAAAACTTGACGATGGTGTTGACAATAAATATATAACTTTAAAAAATGTTGTGTTGAGAGAGAGTGTGGAAAATATAAAACAATGTAGACTTAGATACAGACAAGAGAAAGTTGATATAAAAAACGTGATTAAGGATGGTGAAAATCTAAAAGTAGAATTAGTAAATCCAGAATTATACTCAAAAGGTCAATCTATGGTTTTTTATAATGGAGAATTATGTGTTGGTGGAGGTGTTATGATATAAAATTATTTTTCATTCCGATCAGAAGTCCTCGCTATGCTGCGGATGATCTCATTCAAAATAATTTTATGTTACAATAAATATATATATGCAAATTCGTAAAGCTAATGGAAATATAGAAGATTTCAATGAAAAGAAACTTATTAATGCCATAGTCAAAACAGGTACTAAAGTTGATGTGGCGATGGAAATATGTGAATATGTTAAAAATAAAATACAGGAAAATTATAAAGATGAGCCTGTAAAAACTGAATATATTTACCATTTAGCCTTTAAACATCTTAAGAATATCTCCAAGGCCTCTGCTTTAAAATACTCTTTGAAAAGGTCTATGTTAGAGATTGGACCATCAGGATTTCCTTTTGAAAAATTCATAGCTGAAATATGGAAACATGAAGGATTTGATGCTGTTACAGGGCAAATGGTTTTGGGAAAATGTGTTCCACATGAGGTTGATGTTGTTGCCTGGAATAAAGAAAAACTTGTTATGATAGAGGCAAAATATCATTCAGACGCAGGAAGTAGAACGGATCTAAAAAATGCTTTATATGTTAAGGCTCGTTATGAAGATATACAAGAGACTAATTTTTCTATAAAATCTTTTGTGACAGATGATATTAGTGTAAATAATCCAGATATGCCAGAAAAACTCACAGAAGGTTGGTTGATCACTAATACTTATTTTTCAGATACAGCCATAACTTATGCTGAATGTAATAACCTTAAACTCATGAGTTTTGATTTTCCGGAAGATGGATCATTGCAAGATAAGATTATAGAGTATTCACTTTATCCCATAACCATATTAACCACTTTATCAAAAGAGGAAAAAAAGAAGCTTATAGATAAAGGTATAGTTTTGTGTCAAACTTTGAGAAATAGAAGCCATGAACTTGAAGATATAGGTATACCAAAAGAGAAAGTTTATATTATTTTAGAGGAAATAGGTTCTGTGATATAAAATTTATTTATTCCATTCCGTTTCAGTCCTCGAACCTACGGTTCTGCGAAGAAACTCATTACATAAATAAATTCAATATCTTATGGTATAATATACATTATATGGCATCAAAATTCGCTTGGGGTAAAAGAAAATTATACATGAAAGGTGATAAAGAGCCCTTTAAGTTATCACGTTCAAAGATAGATTTATTTGTTGAATGTCCTCGTTGTTTTTATTTAGATAGAAGACTTGGTGTTGGTCGTCCTCAGGGTTTTCCTTTTAATCTTAACTCTGCTGTTGATTTACTTTTGAAAAAAGAGTTCGATAAACATAGAAAAGAAAAAACTTCTCATCCATATATGCTTGAAAATGATATAAAAGCCATACCATTTTCTCATAGAGAAATGGATACATGGAGAGAAAACTTTGTAGGTGCGCAAATATTGCATGAAAAAACAAATCTTCTCATAACAGGTGCTATAGATGATCTCTGGGTTTATACAGATGGTGAACATAAAGATAAGCTTATTATCGTTGATTATAAAGCAACAAGTAAAGATGATGAGGTGAATCTAGATAGTGAATGGCAAGATGGATACAAAAGACAAATGGAAATATATCAATGGATATTTAGAAAGCTTGGATTTGAAGTTGCGGATACCGGATATTTTGTTTATGCAAATGGTATAAGAGATAAAGATGGTTTTGATAATAAATTGGAATTTAAAGTAAAGGTTATACCTCATATAGGTAAAACAGATTGGATAGATAAGACTTTGGAAAGTATTAAAAAATGTTTGGACGACGATAGAATACCTTCAGCTAAGGATACTTGTGATTATTGTAAGTATAGGGAAGATGCTGGTAAGGCTTTTAAGGCACATTTGGATAAGCACAGTAAAGAGGGGAAGTTGTTTGGTGATAAATAATATAATACCTGTTATAATATTATTTATATATGAAAAAAAATCTAATTTTAATATTGATATTTTTTATTGGTTTGTCTATAAATGTAAAAGCTGAAACAACCAATGAGATAATAATTAATTCAGCAAAAAATACAATAAACAAAGCGGTAATTGATAGAACAGCTATAAAAATAGATTCAAGTCATAATCTTACAATTCTAAATGACCCTAATATATTTAGAGTTAATCTAACAAATAATTTATTGATGAATGGGTACGATGAGTCTGATGCTGTTGTGTTTAATTTATTGAATTATATTAAGTCGATTTTATCAGCGAGTGATAATTTGAATTATAATACAACTATTAATTCGTGTAATTCTGGTATATTCTCAGATACAAAATCTGATATAGGTAGATCAATTTCTTCAATAGGTTCAAGTTCTAAAGAAATCAGGTGTGCAATTAATGGTAAGAATTGGGCGATATCTGTAAAAACAACAGATAGTTATTTGTGTGTAGATAATACATCTTCTGTAACAAGAACCAGTGGTCTATTGGATATAGGGGTGTCAACATGTAAGGGTTTAAAAAAAGCAGCAATTAAAACAGATAAATATAGTATAAAACAAAATTTTACTATCTTTCCTAAGCAAAATAACGTATACGATATTTTATTTAATATAAATTATCTTTTACCAAAAGATACAGTTAAAGGGGAATTATTCTCACAAGGAGATGGTGCATATATATTAATTGATAAATATATAATGAAATTATTACATGTAAAAAATGAGGATTATGTTAATAAATATCTTAAAATAGATAATGATATAATGTTGTATGATTCACTGCACTTAGACAATTCTAAGCTAAAAAAACTTTTCAATCTTGTATTAAGTGATAAATATTTTACTTCTAAGTTTATAAATAAACAGAGTGATGGAACTAATGTTTATGAAATATATGTTCCATATAACAAGTTGCAAGAATTATCATACTATATACCTAATATTTATTATTCTGGTGTTATAGGTTTATTATCATCAAATAAAGATAAATTAAAGCTTAGAGTAAATATTAAAGATGGAACTATAATACGTGTGTATACTATAAATTCAACAATGAGTAATAAAAATATCAAAGATAGTTTCAGTATAGATATTAGTATAAAAAATAATTATATACCTATAGCCAAACCTGCGTCTAATATAACTGTTTCTTGTTCTCAACTATTACCTTCAGATATGTCTAGTCTATGTATGAAGAGCGCTGATTTCAATAAAAAGATAATAGAAGATGAAAGTGATACAAAAAAATCAGCTGATGCGGGTTTAAAGTCTTATCTGTCAAACATGAGGGCTGTAGCTGAACTTTATTATAGTAATAAGGATAATTACGGTCCATATACCTTATCTTGTACTTCAGGTATGTTTGCTTCAGCTGAAAATAGTAATAATGTAAAACTTCTTGTTGATTCTATAAAAAATCTTTCAAACGATGTTGTGTGTCATGCTGCCCCATCGTCAGGAAAATCACTAAATGATTCTAGTACCTGGGTTATGTCCGCTAAGCTTAAATCAGGCGATTGGTATTGTGTTGATTATACAGGTGTTGCCGGTAATAAAACTTCTCAATTAACTGATTCTGATACAAGGTGTAAATAACTTTATATTGACAACATATATATTATTCAAGTATACATATATATGTATGGAATTCTACACAAAACAAAAGGTTGTTGGAATTTTTGTATTAGCATTGGAGCATCAAGGTTATACTCATGCTGAGTCTGTGATGATGATTCAAGAAAGAGGTTATTTGGTGGAAGATGTCATAGCGGTTCAATCAGATTTTGTGAAGATGTTTAATGGGGTGCATTCAGATATAAAACAGTCGCTATACACACAGGATCAGCTAAAGAGACTTATAAGTCGAGTCATAAACAAGAAGTTGGACGAAATGCTGAAATTCCCCAACAGGATTGAGGAGAGGTGATTGCCGCGGTTCGAAAGGACCCGGCTTTTTATTTGACATCATAGAAAATGATAAGTATAGTTAATATTGTTATGAACTCACTTAGCTTCATTCCGCTTGTGACCATCTCAGAGTGGTTTGATCAACAGGTTCGGTCAAAAAAAGGTCATGCCGAACTCGAGATATTCTCCGACTTCAGAGCAGAAAAGCTTGGTCGGCTTGAGACCGTGCAAAAGAAATGCATCTCCGGTGAACTTCCTGCCACCGGACCGCTTAACAGCCAGTCTGACTTCGAAGAATACATGATGACTCGTTGCGAGCTTGCCGCTGATGACTTCTTACGTCAGGTCATGTCTCAATCAAAAGTCTTTCAACCTCACAAATGCGAGGTGTGAAGACGTGACACTCGCCGAAGGTCCCACCTACCGGGACCCCAGGCGATTTTTTATTATATATGCTATATTAACAGTATTATATGCAGGGATTAGTTAAGAAAGTTAAAGACCGTGTAAATATAGTTGATATTATTGGCTCTTTTTTAAAGCTAGATAGAGCAGGTATCAATCATAAAGCTTGTTGTCCTTTTCATCATGAGAAAACACCATCTTTTTTTGTTTCAGAACAAAGACAAACTTTTACTTGCTTCGGCTGTGGTCTTAAGGGTGATGTTATAGAGTTTGTAAAATTATATGAACATCTAGAGTTTAAAGATGCATTAAAATATGTTTTTGATAGATCGGGTTTACCTGAAAGTGATTGGCAAAATTTTCAAGAAAAAAGTATAGATGATTTAAGGGCTGATAAGGAAAAAAAAGAGGCAGAAGAATTATTTGAAAGAGTTGTTCAAATTTATCATAAAAATATTTATGAAAAAGAAAATGAAAGAGCTTTGAATTATCTGTTAAACAGGGGTTTAAAAAAAGAAATGATAGATTCTTGGAAAATAGGTTATGCATCTGATATGTGGCAATTTATAGAAACTAAGATTGATTATAATCCAATGTTAGAGAGATTGGGTGTTGTTAAAATAAAAGATAATAAAAAATATGATTTTTTCAGAGATCGTATAACTTTTCCAATATTTGATATACAAGGTAAATCTATAGCTATATCAGCCCGTATCATAGATAAAGGCGAGCCAAAATATTTAAATAGTCCAGATACTATATTGTTTAATAAATCAGAAGTTTTATATGGTTTAGATAAAGCCAAAGATGGAATTAGAAAATTCAAATATGCAATTTTAGTAGAAGGACAAATGGATCTTTTGCTTTGTCATCAAGAAGGATTTAATAATACCATAGCAACATCTGGCACAGCTTTGACTGATAAACATTTGCAAATATTAAGACGTTATACCAATAACCTGATGCTCATATATGATGCTGATAAGGCTGGCTTAAATGCAACTGTAAAAGCTTGGGGTCTTGCTTTAAAATACGGTTTTGAAGTAAAGACAGCTATTATGCCTATAGGAGATGATCCGGCGTCACTTTTGCTTCGTGATAAAAAAGCATTTATGGGTGTTTTAAAAAACGCCACACATGTTATAGATTATATTATTTCTCAAAGTGATAATAAGAGCCGTATATCAACCAAAAACTCTCTGGATAAACTCATACCTCTTATAGTATCGCTTGAATCATCTATAGATAGAGAGTTTTTCTCAAAGAAAATATCTGATTATTTTGATATATCGCTTGATAATATCAATCTTGAGATTAATAAGTATAAAAATGATCAAGATAAATATGTGTCCAATAGGGTTGATATTGACAATAATCTTGACATAAAAAAAGATTATAAAAATAAGGATATTTTAGATAAAGCACTTGCAGAATTTAAATCTTTGGTGTATATTTATAATCAACAATTAAATACAAATTCTCAATCTGAAGACAATAATAAAGTCTCAGAAATAACAAAAAATGTAGATTCATATATCGATGACTACAAAAAAAGCGCATTATACAGTTTACAAAAAGAGTATTTACCCGAGATCAATGATATATTTGATAACTTAAATACAATTGATGAAAACTCTGTCTTTGTTTTGGAAAATATTTATACACAAAAAAAATTAGATTTAGATTTTTACAATAGAGAAATAGATATTTCTTTCAGTAACTTTGTAAAGAAAATATATAATTATATATTTCAAGAAATACAAAATAAATTAAAAAAAGCCGAAATTATTAAAGATAATAATTTAATAGATAAATACACAAAAGATATTAATACATTATGGCAAAATCAAAAAAACCTGTAAAAAAAGTGATAACAAAAAAAACCGCTATAAAAAAAGTGGTCAAAAAACCAGCAAAAAAAATTATTCCTAAAAAAATAGTAGTAAAAAAAGTCGCTACTAAAAAAGTGGAAAAAAAGAAGGAGGTTGTTAAGGTTGATAAAAAGGCTGATAAAAAAATAGAAACAAAGATAGAAAATAAAGTAGATGCAAAGTATGAGAAAAAAGCTGAAAAGCTTATAACAAAAGGACGTGAAAGAGGTTTTGTTACTTATGATGAAATCTTAAAAGAATTTCCAGATATAGAAGAGGATGTATTTTTCCTTGATTATTTATATCAAAAGTTACAAGATGCCCATATAGATATATTGGAATCAGGTGGTTTTCTTGATGTTAAAGAAGAACAAGAAGAATTCTTAAAAAAATATGGTAATGGTTTAACAGGACGTGAAGCACAGTATGACTCTATACAGATGTATCTTAAAGAAATAGGTCAATATGATCTTATAACAGGTGCTGAGGAAAAAGAGTTAGCTAAAAGAATAGAGGCAGGAGACAGAGAAGCTGTTAACCTTTTGATGCGTGCAAACTTACGTCTTGTGGTTTCTATTGCTAAAAAATATGCAAATCGTAGTCAAGACTTGACACTGTTAGACTTAATACAAGAAGGTAATATCGGTTTATCAAAAGCTATAGAAAAATTCGATTGGCAAAGAGGCTTCAAATTTTCTACATATGCAACTTGGTGGATACGTCAATCAATAACCCGTGCTCTTGCTGATCAATCAAGAACTATACGTGTGCCGGTTCACATGGTTGAAACTATTGCAAAATACAAACAAGTTGTAAGAAGATTATTCCAAGATCTTGGGCGTGATCCTATGCCAGAAGAGATTGCTCTTGAAATGGGCGTTGATGTAGATAAAGTTTATATGATAGAGAAGATCGATCAAAGTACTGTGTCTCTAGATATGCCGGTTGATGATGAAGATAAATCAGTATTTGCTGACTTTGTGGCCGATGATAAAGTAACTACTCCAGATCAAGATGCATCAAAAAGAATACTTCAAGATCAAGTTCGTGAGATATTGAATGATCTTAATGAGAAAGAGAGAGAAATACTAATGCTACGAAATGGTATGATAGATGGTGTACAACACACACTAGAAGAAGTTGGTAAGATGTTTGGTGTTACTCGTGAACGTATAAGACAGATTGAGGCTAAGGCTCATGAGAAGATTAGACAACATGATAAGGCTAATCGTCTTAAAGGTTATTAATTATAGGAAGAAAAAGTTATCCACAATTTGTATTGATAGGGAACTTGCAATTAATTCTGTACATGCTATATTAATTGAACTGAGAAGTTAAGCAATTAACATCTCAGTACTCAAAAGAAACTCTTCGCAAGATGAGTTTCTTTTGACGTCAGAAAGGTCTTTATTTTTAGAAATGATTATCGACCTACAAAAAGCCCTAGTGATAGGGTTTTTTGTTTTGTGTATAAATGTTAAAATTTATACATGGCATTATTTACAGGAAAAGGTGACAATGGCACCACAAAAACATTTGGTTGTGATCAACGTATATCAAAATCATCAGCTATAGCTGAGGCGCTCGGAGCTATGGATGAGATAAACTCATTTCTGGGACTAATCAAAGTAAAATCAAAAGGTTTAGAAAATTTTTCAATACTTGGAAAAACTTATGATGTTATAGTTCATGAAGTACAACAAAATCTGTTCATAATTCAAGCTGAACTAGCTGGGGCTGAAAAAACTATAGAAGAACATAAACTCCGTGAATGTGAGGCTTATGTAAATGAAGGTGAAAAAATATTACCACCGATAAAATCATTTTTTATATCTGGCGGAACAGAGATAGCAGCTTTATCAGACATATCTAGAACCATAGCTCGTCGAGCAGAAAGAAGAGTTGTGCAAGTTCATGATGAGGGTATAAGAGCCTTAGGTGAATGGACTTTAGCTTATATGAATAGATTATCTTCACTTCTATATGTTATGGCTAGATTGGCAAATCATTTTTCAGGTCTAAGTGAGGAGGCACCTGACTATAAATAGTTATGATATAATTGCTCTATAATGACTCAAGAAACATCTCAATTACAATTATTTAAAGACTCATACAAAAGACTAAATAAGGCTCAAAAAGAGGCTGTGGATACCATAGATGGTCCAGTTCTCATAGTTGCCGGTCCTGGCTCAGGAAAGACCGAAATATTGTCTTTGAGGGTGGCTAATATACTATTACAGACTGACATAAGGGCCTCAAACATATTATGTTTAACTTTTACTGATTCAGCTACTCATAATATGAGAAATCGTATTGAAAAGTATTTGAAAGAAGATGCTTATAGAGTTAATATTCATACATTTCATAATCTCTGCACAACTATAATACAAAATTATCCAGAATACTTTTACAATGGTGTAACAGTTCATCCAGCTGATGACGTTACTAAGATAAATATTTTAACCGATATATTGGGCGGACTATCTCATGACTCAAAGATAAAATCTTATCACCCAGAAAAAGGTTTTACTTATTTAAACGCCGTACAAAACACAATCTCAAATATTAAAAAAGCAGGTCTTACACCTGAAGATATAAATATTATATTGGATGAGAATGATAAGGATCTTATAGTATTAAATGAAAAACTTTCATCTGTATTATCAGAGAGGGTTAGTGATGATACATATAATAAGTTTTGCAATGAATTTGAAAAAATATATAAAGAAAGAGGTAATAGATTTGTAAAAAATTATTATTCTTTAATAGATGCTTTATATTTAAATTTTAAGACAAATGTAAAAGAGAGAAAAGATTTTACTGATTGGAAAAGAGAAAATACAGATAAAAACACAAAAGGGGAAAATATTTTCAAAGATACTATAAAAGCTGATATTCTAAGAGAGATTAATACTGTATATAGAAAATATCAAGAAGAATTATACAAAAAGGGCTTTCATGATTTTGAAGATATGATTATAGATTGTTTAACTGTTCTTCGTAAGAATGAATCCTTAAGACTAAAAATACAAGAACAATATCAGTATATACTTGTTGATGAGTTTCAAGATACCAATGAAGCTCAGATGCAAATCATAGAATTATTAACAAGAAATGATTGGAATGAAGGTAAGCCAAATATAATGGCTGTGGGTGATGATGATCAAGCTATATATAAGTTTCAGGGTGCTGAACTTTCAAATATTATTTCATTTACTAAGATGTATAATGATGTAAAAATAATTACCTTAACTCAAAATTATAGATCAAATGATCAAATAGTTAATGCTTCTTTGAATATGATCAGACATAGTCAAAGTCGTCTTGAAAACCTTATCAAGGGCTTCGTAAAAGAATTAAAATCAGATAATAAGCTTGATAAACAGGCCATAGCTATCAAAGAGTTTGATACAAAACTTCATGAATATACATATGTTGCTGAGCAAATAAAAGATCTTATAGATAAAGGTGTTGAGGCTGAACATATAGCTATTATTAGTCGTGATCATAAAAGTCTGATCTCGCTTGTTCCGTATCTTGCCTCAAGACAAATTCCTATAAGATATGAAAAAGAACAGCATGTCTTAAAGCAAACTCATATACAACAAATAGTGGAGATATTAAAATTTGCAAACAACACTCTCATTGAAGATAAGGATTTTCATTTGAGTCAAATATTATCTTTTCCATTTTGGAATATAGAGAGAATTGATTTGTGGAAATTATCTCGTCAGGCCTATAAAGATAGAAATGATTGGGTATCAACCGAAACTGATTCAAAAGAGATCAAAGAAGCTAAAGAAAAATTATTGGAAATAGTAAATCTTTCATCTTATGAAAATGCTGAACACGTTATTGATTATATTTTAAATAAAACAGGTTTCCGTGATTATTATTTCAATAGCAATAAATTTGAAAACGAAAAAGCTGAGTATTTAATATTCCTTTCAAATCTACGTGCTTTTATACAAGCTATACGTGATTATAGACAAGGTAAAGACATAAAAGTTTCAGATGTTGTTGATTTTGTAAAAATATATGAAGACAATGAAAACTTAATACTTTCTGATAAAAGTCCTTTTGTGAATGCACGTAATGCAGTAAACTTATTGACCGCTCATAAATCAAAAGGATTAGAATTCGAAGTTGTGTTTGTCATAGCTGGAACAGAAAATATTTGGGCTAAGAAAAAAGCGAATCAAAATTATTTACCAAAAAACTTGCCCATAAACCCAGCAGGAGATAATGAAGATGATTGGTTAAGGCTTTTCTTTGTAACTTTAACTCGTGCTAAAAATCATATATATATTACAAATCATAGGGCTGATGATAAAGGTAAAGAAACTGATAGATTACGTTTCTTAAATATGTTAAATACTGATATAGAAGAGGGTGATGTTGCTCATATAGATAGTACAGATATGTTGGAGTCATCCCTTTTGAATGATGATTCAGTGCTGAAAGCTAAGTTTATAGATAGTGAAAAGGCTTTACTTGATTCTATATTAGAAGATTATGTCCCATCTATTACTCATATAAATAATTTCCTGAATATTGCTAAAGGTGGTCCAATGAAGTTTTTGGAAAATAATCTACTTCGTTTTCCTCAAGCTAAAAGTGCCTCAGCCGGTTATGGTTCAGCTATGCATAATGTTTTGAATAAATCCCTTCTTCATCTAAAATCAGAAAATAAATATCCAACCTTTGATGAGGTAAAAAATTGGTTTATAGAGAGTTTAAGGTTCGAAAGATTGTCTCGTGATGATTTTAAAAACTTTTCTGAAAAAGGTTTAGCTGCCTTAGAGTTGATTTATAAAGAAAAAATATTAACCATGAAGTCAGACGATAAATCAGAAATTGATTTTAAACATGAAGGTGTGACTTTGAAAGAAGATGATTTGATTGTTCCTGTTACTGGAAAAATAGATATATTACATTTTATAAATGAACATGATGTTTATGTGGCTGATTATAAAACAGGTAAAGCTTTGAAAGATTTTGATAAAGGAGCAGAACATGAGAAAGCTAAAGCTCATTTCTATAAAAATCAATTGATATTTTATAAAATACTTATAGATAAATCTAAGAACTATAATAATCTAAATGTTTTAGGTGGTGTTTTGGAGTTTATAGAGGGTGATGAACTGAAGGATTTAACTCTTAATATCACAGATGAAGATACAGAGAGATTGGAAAAATTGATTATCGGGGTTTATAAGAGAATTATAAATCATGATTTTGTGGTACCTGAGTATATAAAGGAGATGGGAGAGCTGGAGGCGGTGGAGGAGTTTGAGAGGGTGATTTTGGGGGAGTAACACAAAAACACCTCTGTCAAATATAACAAAGATGTTTTCATAATCTGGTTGCCAGACTTGGAGTCGAACCAAGATTAAAGGCTTCAAAGGCCTCTGTCCTACCATTAGACGATCTGGCAATATGGCGCTTATTATAGCATTAATGTTATAATCTATCAAATGAGTAAAAACATACTAATTATAGGAGGTGCTGGATATATAGGTTCAACAGCTGTTGAAAAACTCGTATCAGATAATCATAATGTTACAGTAATAGACGATTTATCAACCGGTCAATTAGATAAAGTGAATTCTAAAGCCATCTTTAAACAAATAAATATTTTAAATATAAATGATTTAGAGGAAGTATTTATAAATGGTAATTTCGACACTGTTATACATTTTGCTGCCAAAAAATCAGTATCGGAAAGTGAAGAAAACCCAGATTTATATTTTAGAAATAATGTTACAGGTACTTTAAATATTTTATCTATGATGAATAAATATCAAGTTTCTAAAATAATATTTTCTTCAACCGCTGCTGTTTATAAACCTAAAGATGAAGAAAATGCTATCTATGATGAAAGCTCTCAGGTTGAACCGATTAATATTTACGGAAAATCAAAATTAATTTGTGAGCAGTTGATACAAGAATATTTTAGAGTTGGAAAAATAAAAGAATATATTATATTTAGATATTTTAATGTTGCAGGAAATTCTTCTATCAAGTACATAGAAGAAAATGCTCAAAATGTTTTTCCTCTAATTATAAAATCTATTAAAAATAATACAGAGTTTAAAATTTTTGGAAATGATTATAATACTAAAGATGGTACATGTATCAGGGATTATATTCATTTAGAAGATTTAGTCGATGCACATATTGTTGCTGTTAATGTTGAAAATAAATCTGGTATTTATAATTTAGGAACAAATACAGGTTATTCGGTTATGGATTTAATAGAGACATTTGAAAATATTTTAAATATAAAAATGAATATAAAAATCGATAGCAGAAGAAAAGGTGACCCAGCTGTTGTAATAGCAGACGCAAGTAAATCAAAAACAGATTTAAATTGGTCCACTAAAAGAGATTTGAGAGATATGATTATGTCAATGTTAAAAGCTTATGATATAATAGGATAATGCAAGATCGAATTCATAGATCATCAACTTCACGCATATTTTCATTTATAGTTTTATTAGGCTTGATACCGGCTTGGTTTTTTTATTTAGGTGTAAAATATTGGCAAACTATGGATATATTGGAGGAGAGTAGGAGATTGGCAGAAGAGCAATATATGCCTCATTAAACCTTTATTGACAAGGGTTTTTGTGTTAATATAGAGAAATGAATTTACCTGAAAAGTATAAATCACCTTTTAATCATAAAGATACAGAATCTAATATATATAAAAAAGAGATGGATTCTGGTTTTTTCAATCCAGATGTTTTGGTCAATAAAATTCCTCAAAAATATGCCAATTCTTATACATGGACAACTATAACTCCACCACCAAATGCAAATGGTCGTTTACATGCTGGTCATGCTCTTGATGTGACACTGAAAGATATTATAGGTCGTTATAAACGTATGAGCGGGTTTCAGGTTTTAATGCTCCCTGGTACAGATCATGCCGGTTTTGAAACACAAGTTGTTTATGAAAAGAAATTAGAAAAAGAGGGTCGTAGTCGCTTCGGTATGGATAGAGATCAATTATACAAAGAGATATATGATTTCACTATCGCCAACAAAGATACTGTAACAGATGAGATAAAACGTATAGGTGCTTCATATGATTGGAGTAGAGACACTTTTACTCTTGATGAAAAGATTGTTTCAGGTGTACAAGATACTTTTATAAAAATGTATAATGATGGTTTAGTTTATCGTGGTAAGAGAGATTGTAATTGGTGTTCAAAACATCAAACATCTTTATCAGATGTTGAAACTTCAAATAAAGAGATTACAACAACATTTTATACATTTAAACTTGGAGAATTTTCTATAGGTACATCAAGACCAGAAACTAAGGTTACAGATAAATATGTAGTTGTTCACCCAGAAGATTCAAGATATCAAAAATGGAAACAAGGTGATACTTTTGAAGCTGATTGGGTGTTAGGTAAAACCACATTTACAGTTATAAAAGATGAGAGTATAGATATGGATTTCGGTACAGGTGCTATGACCATAACACCATGGCATTCTGGTATAGATTTTCAGATTGCTAAGAAACATGGTTTGGATATGGTTCAACTTATAGATGAATATGGTAAATATACAGACATAGCAGGAGAAGAGTTAAAAGGTTTACGTGCAACAACAGCTGGACGAGCAAAAGTTGTAGAGATATTGGACTCAAAAGGTTTATTAATTTCAAAAGATGAAAATTATAAAACAGTTATACCTGTTTGTTATAAATGTGAGACAACTATAGAACCACAACTTAAAGATCAATGGTTTGTTAAAATGGCTCCGCTTGCAGAAATAGCTTTAAATGCATCGAAAGAAGGAAAATTAAATTTTGTATCAGATCAATTTATAAAAACTTATGAACATTTTATGAGTAATCCGATCGATTGTAATATTTCTCGTCAAATAGTTTTTGGTATACAAATACCCGCTTGGTT
>CAZSTO010000008.1:0-19635 GCA_964610005.1 uncultured Candidatus Saccharibacteria bacterium | reverse complement strand
ATCGATCACAACATGTATTTAGCCTTAGCAGTTAGTACTGCTGGATTCCCCCAAGCTATTCGTGTCCTGGGGTACTCAGGAACAGTAGTAAGAGATATAAATTTTTCGTATACCGGACTATCACCGTCTGGGGTCGAGCTTTCCAACTCATTCTACTAAATTTATACTTTGTAACTCTTTGAATATAAATATTCATCTACTGCCCTACAACACCAAGCTACCCAATGCATTACGCTATGGACCGAAGTCTATAAACGTTATGCATCGGAAAGCTACGGTTTGGGCTGTTTCCTTTTCGCTCGCCGCTACTTAGGAAATGGTGCGCATACGCGCTTGTTTTCTTTTCCTCTAGGTACTGAGATGTTTCACTTCCCTAGGTATGCGAATCAGCTTAATGCTGAAACATGAGAATCAAGTTCTCATAGGTTTCCCTATTCGGAAATCCCCGGATTAGCGACTGCTAGGCGTCTCCCCGAGGCTTATCGTTGCCGTGCTACGTCCTTCTTCGCCATGTTGTGTCAAGGCATCCACCGTATACCCTTGTATTTCTATTAGGAAATACATATACCACAATCGTGAAAATGTGTGTTAATTTAACCCATCTGCATTTACCTATATTTTTCAAAGAAGGGCTTTCCTGAGAAAACTTCTTTGCCAAAATGTTTACTCAACATTTTGCTTTGATGCGATGGTTTGCAATTGTCAATTTTCTAAGTATATCTGTCTTTCCAGTTAAAAGCGGACATTAAACTGTGAACTATTGTTCTTGGTTTTATATCCGCTTTTTAACTTTTATCTTGTCATACTGTATGGTCGTCTATTATACTCGAAATGAAAATAAAGTCAAGCATTTAACTTCACTTTATCTCTAGGGTAAATTGTGGATTATTTTAATGGTAATAGGACAATGTCCTTTATCTAAAAAAAGGCTATATTTTAAGACCTTTTTTCCAATCTTCTATGTCTTTATGATTACCAGACAAAAGTACTTTTGGAACCTTATATTTTTTACCTTTATATTCCAATATCTCAGGTCTCGTATACATCTCACCTGTAGACACCCTGTTCTCCTCTAAACTTTCTATTTTTCCAAGCACACCATTTACCTGCCTACTAACAACATCTATAACAATCAGTGCAGGTAATTCACCTCCAGTAACAACCCATGGACCAACAGATATATCTATCATTTTAAATATTTTTTTCACCCTAGAATCAACACCTTCATAGCGACCGCAGATTATGATTATATCTTTATATTTTTTTGAGAAACTCTTAGCCAAATCTGTATCAAATTGTTTACCTCCAGGAGCCAAAAAAATGATCAGTGTTTTTTTCTTATCTATGGTTTTTTTACTCAGAATTTTCTCTATTGTTTTAACTATAGGCTCTGCTCTTATAACCATACCCGGACCACCACCATAAGGCCTATCATCTACCCTGTATTTTGAATCAGTATAATCTTTTGGATTATAAAAATTTATATTAATAATTTTATTTTCAATAGCTCTACCTATTATCGACTTATCTATATAAGACTCAAAAGACTCCGGAAACAGAGATATTATATGAAAATTTAATAGAGACTTTTTATTCATACCCATGGTTGACTAGTCTAATGCGAGCTCCAAACGAAATGCAAGTTGTGAGTGCAGTGACTAGTCAACCATATTTACGAATACTTATATTATATACATTTTCATGAAAAAGTAAAAAAACCTCGTCGGCCGAGGCTTTTGAGGTCTTTTTACATTTCGTTTGGAATCCCGATTATGAATGTTAGCTTGCGCCAATCTCCATCTCCGGACTCACATAAGCTATGATAGCATACTTGAACTATAAAGTCAAGGCTTTAGAGAAATTATCTCTTATGAGTTAACTCTTCAGCCGCTTTATTCAATATTCTTGTAGCCATTTCCTTTCCACCTAAACCAAAGGCTATACCAGCAGCCAATGAAGATGCAACCACTATACCCATAAATACTGTATTTATAAGTGTAACTGCTATACCTAATTGTACCAAGGCTGATAGAACTGCAAATATCATTATTGCTGTTTTTGTTAGAGAACCTAACATTTTAGCTGATGATAGATGTGCATTTGCTGCCGCTGTTGTAACAACTTTTTTCAATAGATCACCCAACAAGAATGCGACTAATAATATCAATATAGCAATAACTATCTTTGGTAAATATAATGCAATCATTGAACCTATTATCAATGAAACTTCACTTAATCCTAGCATTTGCAATATTGCCAAGAACATCACTGCGATAATTGTCCATTTTACCAATCCACCAAAGAATATACCTGTATTTAGATTTACACCACCCTTATTTAGGATCTCATGTACTCCTGCTTGTTTAAGAGCGCCATCAAGTTTTATTTTATCAAAAACTTTTTTAACTAATTTACCAATATAATCTGCGGCTACCCAAGTCACAACGAATATAATAGTTGCCAATACTATTATCAATCCATAACCTATCAGCGCATCTTTTACACTGAAATATGAATCTGAAACAGCATTACCTACTAAACCTGAACTTAATACTTGTGTTGGCATATGTTTTCTTTATTTTTATTTTATTTATTTATAATTATTAATTAATAATACATTAATAATTATATCATAAATTATTTAAAGAAAGACAATCTATCCAAGGCTATAATATGCTCAAAATCCAAAACATCACGTATTAGTTTATCTCCTATTGAATGCCTGTATTTGAAATCATTTTGATCTAATGCGCAATAACTTAACTCTTTTCCAATATTAAACTCTAAATCAGAAATTATATTTTCAACATTTGCAGGAACTTTTTCAAACACCAATAATAAATCTATAGATGATGCAGATGATGATGAAAATTCTGTTTTATTTTTACCAATAGGTGAAGTGAAAAAACCTGACAATAAAACCGTCTTAAGTTTTGATAATGAATTTAATTTTTCTAGAATTTTATCCGTTGATCTTGGAACAACAGATAACATCATCTCTGTTATTTCATTTATTAAAGGGAAACTTGTATTAGTTCTATATATAATATGATTTTCTTTTTTGGATGCTTTTACCAAGCCTAGCCTCATTAAATCTCTGATTTCCAATATCAAATTATCTTTTTTTATCTTAGTTAACTTGATTAAATCTTTTAATTGAAAATCCTTATTTGTATTTAACAAAAAAACTTTCCATAATTTTAATTTATTCTGTCCACCTAAAAAATTTTCTAAAATCTCATTATCAGTAATTCTCTTAGAATCAACCAATATCTCTTTTGGTATCGGCTTCGGTGCAGGCTTTATGATCTTCTTTTTTACAACTTTCTTTACAGATTTTTTAATAGTCTTTTTGATAGTCTTTTTTACGGGTTTTTTCTTGGCCATAGTATAAATATAACATTTTTAAACAGAAAAATAAAAAACCCTATAATTAATAGGGTTTTTTATTGATGTTTAGAGTATTATTTTAATTCTACTGTACCACCTGCTTCTTCGATTTGTTTTTTCAAAGCTTCAGCATCTTCTTTTTTCATACCTGCTTTAACTGGTGCTGGTGCGCCATCAACCATATCTTTAGCTTCTTTTAGTCCAAGACCAAGAACCTCTTTGATAACTTTGATAACTGCTATTTTGTTAGCACCACCGTCTTTTAGAACAACATCAAATGATGTTTTTTCTTCAGCTCCGGCGCCACCTGCTGCTGGTGCAGCAACTGCTACTGCAGATGCTGATACACCGAATTTCTTTTCTAAGAATTTTACTAATTCATGTAGTTCTAGAACTGACATTTTCTCTATAGCATCAACAACTGTTTTGAATTGAGCTGGAGTTTCTATAACTTCCTCAACTGTTGTATCTACTGTGTTTGTTGTTTCTTCGTTCATAATTTTATTTTTAAATTATTATTAATTAATGAGTTGAATGTATTTAATTCTTCTTATCTGCAATTGCATTAAGAGCCAATACAAAGCGTTGTATAGGTGAATTGATAAGTTGAACAAATTGAGCTTGTAATGTCTTGAAATCTGGAATAGAAGCGATTGACATCATTTCCTCCTTTGATTTGTATTCATTATCAAATATACCACCGATGATTGAAAGTTTATTTTTGAATTTCTTTGTAAAATCCAAAACTTCACGTGCTGGTGCCAATAAATCTGTTCCGTATACAACAGCTACTTCACCATCAAGTGATGGTAATTCACCGTTTATACCTAGATCAGACAATGCTCTTTTGATCAATGTTTTCTTAGCAACTCTATAGCCTACGCCAAGTTTTCTAAGTGTGTTTCTAACCTCACTTGTTTCAGTAACATTTAGTCCATGAAAATTCACGAATACTAATGTCTTTGAATCCTTAGCTATATTTGCTATATCGCCTACAACTTCAACTTTTTTATTTTTTGAAATTGCCATATATTGATTTATGTTAAGTTTCTTTTAATTAGGCCAAGCATCTGCATAGGGTTTATGGCTTCAACTCTCGTTTAGCGCCACCTATGGTATCCGAGACCGTGACATTACATTAACATTAATCTAAGATTTTAGCAATAAGGTATAAAGATATAAATACTCCCCTCTTATGTATGTATATTTTCTTTTTATCAACTCATTTTCTATAACGCTCTTTAAATAAGATTTGATTTTATTTAAATTTTCATTATTTTCTATTTTTCTAATATATCTATCTTTTATAGGTCTACTTATACTTGATAATTTAATCTCAGTGATGATGTCTTTTTTAGTTGTTGTAGAATTTATATCATAGAATTTTACAGTCTTACCAGATTCTAAAAAAGTTAAATCCAGAGTCTTATCATTATTTAATGTAATAGACTCTGAAATATTTTTATATACCGGTATATTTTCATATTTCTGAGATATACTTGGATTTGAATTATTTTCTATAAACTCAACATCTATCAATTCATCTTTATTTGAATCTAATTTAAGACTATTAATATTTTTAGAAAATAAATATATCTGATTATCTAAGACCTCAAACCTAGAATTATTATCTGTCGATGTTTTTATGAAATCACTATTATCAATTGATAAAAAATCATTATCAGTCTTAATGGAAATATTTAAATTTATAGAATCATATATTATCTTTATAAGATTGCTATGTACAGCATTAATAATACTATTGTAATTAAGTCCATTAAATATTCTAATGTCTCTTTGTTTTAATATGTTATTAATATTTGATATTACATCTGGACTATTCATCATATTGGCATGCAGATAATCTGTATTATTTAAATCTATATACGTAGTGGTTCCAAATCTAAAACCTTTCATGTCCTGAACCGTTCCATCACCTTCTTTATTATACAGAGGTATATATTTATCATCTTGTTTTTTAATATCATATACAGTATCAACCCCATAGCCAACTATTTGATAAATAGATAAGTTTTCTGGATATATAAGATTGTCTATCTTTTCATGAAAATCTCTAGCCTTATTAAGTAAATAAGTATTTAACTCCGGATAAAACCAAGAATTTATTTTTTTATAGGATAAATATTTATCTGATGGTAATAATATATACGCTGTATACATATTAACACCCAACTTTTTTGCTATTTCAGATTTTAAAATAAGACCAGAAAGAATAGATTGACTATGTCCATACATCAATGATGTTATAGCTTGCGGTGTTCCATACTCAGGCATTGCAACAAAAATGATATTATCTATCATATATGATAGATTTTGTCTTTTTAACTCTGTAATAATATGTTTTGCTATTAAACCTCCGTTACTATGTGTGATTATAGTCACCTTTCCCGTTTTAGATGTTTTCGATAAAGATATTATCTGATCCACGAGATTTAACTCATCGGTTAATCTCCAATCATAAGGTATTATCTTATAGTCATTTATATAATGATTAATTTTTAATCTATTTAAATAATCAATAAATTCTTTATGAAGACTTTTATCTATATATGGTATAGATAAAAAAATATTGGTTATATCTATAATATCTTTGGTGTAAATATTATATAAACTATTTCCAAAATTATCTAAAAATAATTTTTTAACATCGGCATTTCTATTTGGTTCCCAAAGTTGATTATTATCTAAATAAAGCCTACTAGACATAATACCTGGTATAAACATGATATTCGAACAACAACTTTTATCTAATATGTTTGAGCTTGAAGAAAATGAATTTATTTTAAAACTACCAGAGATTTTATTTATACCTTGGAAATAATTATTCTCAGCATTTGTCTTCATTGAATTTGAATTTATTGCAACTTCATTATATTCAAAATCATTGTAATTTATCTCTGCAAGTTTGGATGAATTAATATTTACAGCAGTATCATTATTTTTAAAAAAATTATTCTTTAAATAAATGTTTCGGGTACCAAAAAAATATAAAGCATCTTTGTAACCCTCTATTTGAGATGAGGACATAAAAAAATTTGTACCAGAATTTACAAAGAAAAGCATATTCGAATTATTGTCTACACTTTTCAGATTTTCTATATCGACATCACTCATAGATGTAGATATATAATGATCAAGATCAAATTCTGCATGACGAATAGTCAAGGTTGATCTTTCTATATTTAGAATCTTATTCTGGACTCTATTATATTTACCATGTAATACTGAATTGTTTATTTTTAAACTTCCATTATAAATATTTAAACAACCATTATCAAAAACCACCTCAGTATTATTTATGGTTAAATTATCACCGTTTAGATTTATACATTCTTTAATTATTTGTTTTTGATCCCAAATAATATTTTTTGAATATACTGGTGTATAAAATATTATAAAAAATAATAATAAAAACTTTTTCATGAATAAATATTTTACTCATGATATGTAAAATAAATCAGAAGAAATCATAAAAAACAAAAACCCATCATTAGGTTATAATGATTGGGATTTTTGAGGATTGTGAAGTATTAGTTACATGCAGCACCTGTGATAGTAGCCTCGTCTGACGCTGCTGTTGTACTAGCTTTTGCTGTTCCTGTACTATCCGCACAGAAAGCTCCATTACCTTTAAACTTAGCGGCTACAGCCCAAGCGTTTCCTGTAACAACACAACTAGTATTGGCCGCTGCGCCTGCTTTAGTAATCAAATCAGCTGTTAGGTTTTTCAAACTACCAGTTGTTGATGTACCAAATATACTATTTCCAGTAGCTGCTGAACAGTTACCTAATGTAACATCAGGACCATAGTTACCGATATTTGAGTAAAGCAACTCTGCTTGCACTCTCATATTTGATACAGTTGTCTGTATAGCCGCATCTTCACCCTTACTTCTTGCTGAAGATAGTGAGGCTAACACTATACTTGAAAGTATACCGATGATAGCGATCACCACCAATAGCTCGATAAGTGTAAATCCTTTTTTGTAATTTTTCTTCATATTGTTGAAATTTAAATTTAAATTTTTAATTAGTTAAACAAATTAGCTAATATTGTCTTTTATTAATTTGTTAAAATAAAAGATACATATATTATACCCTATATAATTTTTTTTGTGCAACTTTTTGTGTGTATAAATACTTTAAAACTCTTTACTTCTGACAATACTCATGGCAAAGCCACCTAATTCTCTTGCTAACACTCTCATATATGTACCGCTTTTACATTTAACCTTCAGATTCAAAATCAAAAAATTATCTTCATGAAGATTAAAAAATTTACTCCATGAGTTTTTTATCTCATCTACTCTAAAATCACCATCCATCTCACAAGAATTTAATTTATCAAAAATTTTCTCTTTTATATTTTTATTTTCAATACTCAATAGCTCTATATTATAGATATAACCGTTCTGTTTTTTATTCTCAAAATTATCACCATCTAAAACTTTTTTAATATTAGGAGATGAATATTTAGGATAATCATATTCAAAAGGACCAATAAATTTATTTAAAATATTTTTTTCAAACTCCTCGACTTTTTTATAATTCTCTATTAAACCTAAAACGTCATCTGTGTCTGTGTTTACACCTAATACAACCTCTATCTGATATTCTTTATCTAGATTCATTAAAACCTCTTTCTCTTTCATATCACCACTCCATAATAGATGTATATACCCTTCTGCCATAGGATCAAGCCTACCTGCAAATGTTATCTTGCTGGCAGATTCATTATCTAAGTATTGTTTAATTTCTTTCAAAACCTGAAGTGGGGTGAATCCAAGTCTCTTATATATCAAAATACAGGTTTCTGTAATAAACCTGTATTCTGTGTAAGTATGACCCGTCTCGGGTATATGATTATTTTGAAGCTTCTTCAATCTCTTTTACAGCCTCCATATCTATATCTTCTGGAGTATTATCTAATAAATCATTATCTGGAGCAGCTTTGTCAGGTCTAACCATTTGCATTTTTAGACGTTTGTTAATCTCCTTAACAGCTTTATCTCTTATATAATATAGTTTTGCTCTTCTAACTTTTGATCTCTTTACAAGCTCTATCTTGTCTACAAGTGGTGAGTATAGTGGGAATATTCTTTCTACACCGTAACCATTTGCTGATTTTCTAACTGTTAAAGTAGCACCTGCCTCTGTTCCGTGTTTACGTGCAAGTATCATACCTTCAAAAACCTGTAATCTTGTCTTTCCTTTTTCTTGAATCTTTTGATGAACTCTTACAGTATCACCTGTTCTTAGATCAAGGTTTTTTCTTGAATTTTTGTCTACTGTCGATAATGTTATAGCCATAATAGACTAATTATTAACATATTTGTGTTATTAAATCAAGTATATCTTGCCTTATATTAGACTCAAATTCTCTAGTTTTGCCATGTATATCAGTGAATACTATCTTAAAAGCATGTAAAGCTTGATATTTAAGGTTAAAATCAGGATTATTGGGCATATAAAGCTTATCAGCCACTATACCATGATGTATATGCTTCATATGAACCCTGATCTGATGTGTACGGCCTGTTTTTGGAAATACACTTATATATGACAACTTCTCTTTCTGAACAGATCCTTGATTTAATACTTCATAATATGTCTCAGCCGGGCGCAATTCACCCCTTGCATGCCTACCACAAACATATTTTCTAAAATCACTTTTACTTCTACCTATAGGATCTTTTATATATCCTTTATCTATTTTGAAATGACCATAAACTATAGCCCTATATTCTTTTTGAACTTCATGGTTTTGAAATTGTGTTTTTAAGATATCGTAAAATTTTTGAGTACGCGCAACAATCATCACTCCCGATGTATCAGCATCAAGCCTATGTATTATCCCAGACCTCTCATATCTATCATCTTGTTCCCCTATTCCTTTTATATCAGGATAAATATTCATAATCTGTGCAGCCACAGAATCTTTGTTATTATCTTTACCATCATCATGTGTGATCAAACCAGCTGGTTTATTTATGATAATAAAATCCTTGTCTTCATGTATTATATCTATCTTTGGAGTTTTTTCCATAAATTGATATTAACATATAAAACAAAAACAGGCAGTTGCCTGTTTTTATATTTTCTAAACTATATCTCACACATACCACCTGCACATGCCAACTCTTTCTTAACTTCTGTTTCATCTGATTTTTCATAAGTCATAATCTTTGAGAAATCTAGGTCACCCATTTGTTTTTTCATTTCATCATATCTTTGTTTATCAATCTCTTCATATGGAGCAAGTTTGTAAACGTGATTTGATCTTGGTAAAAATGATAGTCCGCCAACCAAATCCCAGTTTTCAAATACCCAGTTAGCAACACCGATCCATTCATCTTCACCTACTGATATTGTTACTGATGGATTATGTTCTGTAAAATGTTTCTTAACCTTCTTCCAATGTTCAAGTTGATCTATGGCTGTTAAGTCTTTATTACATATAGCACCGTTTGGTGATTTTACAGGGAACTCTAGAACCACCGTTGTTGCATTTTCATATGTTTGACCTACTTCTGGATAATAAGGAACACCTTGGTCTTTTAACATACGGAATAATGAGTCATTGGCTGAGATTCTGATTCTTCTTATATAATAAGGAGCGTAACGAGTATGCATACCTGAAGCACAATCTACTGTTTGTGATACTGTTCCTGATGGTTTTACACAAGTAACACATGTAGATGCATTTACTCCAAACTTTTTAGCATATTTCTTATTAACTTCTATAGCATAATCTCTTAGTCTCTCTAGAACTTTTTCATCACGAGCAACTTTTGAGTCCCATTGACCTGTTATAGAAACACCTAGAAGTCTCTCTTGCTCACAATTTTTCTTCCACTCTTTTGAAAGGTATGGGAAATATGTAAGTGTTGATTGATATGTACCAAGTATTGCGGCAATTCTTATCTTTTTCATCAATGTTTCTTCTGTATCTTCAGCACGGGCCACAACTTCTGATAAGTTACAGAATTGTTTTGATTGTAGGATAATCTCTCCACAAGGATTTGTTCCCCATTGAGGATATATGCCGCCCTTGAATTGATCTAATCTTCTCTTTGGCAATGTTTTAGCTAAACCACCTCTGTTAAATATACCTCTTTCGCCTGATCCACTTTTTACAAGAGCTACCCATTCATCCATAAACTCTGTAACTGTTGGTTTTTCATGGTATACAGCTGAGTTATTGGCGAGCATTCTTTGTGCCTCATTTATATAGAATGCACCTTTCTTAGAATCACGTATAGCTTCATCGTTTAGATCTGACAAAGATATCATGGCTGAACGACGTACACCTCCAGCAACAACACATTCACCTATCTTACATATAATGTCATGCGCATCTAGGTTTGTAAGATGTTTACCTTGTTTTGAAAGAATCTTTTCTCTTGTGAATGTAAGAAGTGATATAAGTGGTTCTGGACCTGAAGCTTTACCGCCCATAGTTTTTAGACGAGATCCTGCTGGACGTATAAGTGAATAATCAAAATCTATATCACCTCCCTCAAACCAAGTCTTCATACCAAGTGACAATGCATCTGCCCAACCCTCTTTACTATCAGGAACAACATGTTTTGTTGGTTTTTTACCTGTTTGTTTTTGTATTTGTGGTAGAGCTTGTATATTTTCACTTTCTACAGCCCAACCCACACCGGTACCACACATAGATATGTACATAATCTCAGCAAAATCTTGGAAATTTTTAGGAGCTATAAATGAACAGTTATAGGCACATACATTTGTTTTCCTAGCTGCAGGACCTGCAAATTGTAGAAGTCTCATAGAAGGCATAGCTTCTTGTTTTAATATAGACTCTTTAATTTCATTATATTCAGCATTTGTTAATTTTCCATTAACATTGTCTTTCATAAAATCAATATATCTTTCTACTGTCTCTATCCATGTCTCGCGACGACCTTCTTCTGGTATCCATTTTGCATAAGTACGATAATACACGAACTCAGCTAAAGAGTTTCTAAAGTATTGCTTTGACTCTTTAACCAGCTCTTTCAACTCACGTGACACTGAACCAACAACCTGTCTAACCTTGGCTCTCTCATTTCTATATAATATGTATGATTTAGCTGTTTTTATAAAACCAGCTTTTATAAGTTCACTCTCAACAACATCTTGTATCATCTCCACTGTAGGTATAAAAACCTTTGATTTTCCAAGGTCTTTTATGGAAATAAGAGCATCTACTACACCATGCATAACCTGTTCAGCTTCCTTATCAGCGCCCTCACCTGTTTGTTGTAAAGCCCTAAAAACAGCTCTGATAATTCTTTTCTCATCAAAAGGCACTAATGTACCGTCTCTTTTTTTGATTTGCTGCAATGATGCATATTTCTTATTTTTTGACATGTTGTTTCTGTTTTATTTATTTGTGTATTAATTTATAATTTCTTGATAAAAATTTTATAAAATTTTTATCTATTGAGGTTTAATAAGTATACAAATTAAAAATAAGATGAGGCAATTTTTGCAATAGGCAGACCATAATTTTAGAACTTGTAAATTTTATTTCCAAATTAGCTTTTAATATTAATAAATTTTAAAAGTAAAGATGTAAAAAAATTTACAAAATAAAAAGTCATTTTCACAAAGCGTGTGTGATAAAAAAATTCTTATTCTATTGTGTCAACTCTAATGCAAGCCTTGACATCTTTTCATAACCTTCAGGCGCCATGTTATAGACAAAATTCTCAACCTTAATACCACCTCTTATGTTTTGACCTGCTGAAAATATTTTATATTTTTTCTTAAAATCTTCAAAAGATATTAGTTGTCCATTATCGTAAGCCACTTCTGCAAAATCTCTAAATGCCTTTATGGCATCACCTCCATTTTGGAGTATCCAATATTCAACACCTATACCACCAAGTCCACCTTGTTGACCATTATCTCCTAAGCCTTTTTTATAACAACCTGCTTCTTTAAGCTTTTTCTTGGCATATCTTATGTTTGTGAGTACGTCTAATAATTTATCTTTACCGTAAATTTCTTCTATAGAGTTATATTTTTCATGAAGTGCATCATGTGCATCGAAAGATTCAGAGTCAGATTTTTTAACGAAACCGATATCCACTGTCATCTTATGACCATCCACCTCCAATTCTTTAGATCTAAACATCCTCATGCCCTGATTTTCATAAGAATCATCACTCTCAAAGAGAGATTCCAAACCTTTAATCAGTTCACCAACTTTATCCCAATCTTTATCATCCAACTTAACAGCAAAATCAAAATCAAACTTCTCATCCAGAGCAGACCCTCTTCCGGTTGATCCTGTATCAGTTATAATAGCCCCAAGTAAACTATCATCATATTCCCCTTTATGGAATAAAATATTATTTTCCTCTAATAACGATTTTATCTTATCTATTAGCTTATCCTTGACTCTGGTAATAGACTCTATATTTCCTTCAGTTTGTTTAGATTCTGATATTTCTGTGTGTTTTTTCCATTCATCAGATAAAGATATAGCTCCTTTTGATTTATGTGTGCCAGCAAAAGTTTTCTTATATCTATTAAAATCATCCAAGGTGAATGTAACCTTACCTTCTGCATCGCATATTGGTATATAAAAACCTTTTTGTGCTATAAAATATTTTATATTTTCAGACTTTTCTCCATCTACACATATAGCATCTATATTAGTAGAGCCAAAACCTGTTCTTATACCGTAATGCCTATTGTTTACAACCCCTGTTTTAAATATATCAAGTTGATCTCTTTCGAGCTGCTCTTTTTGCTTTATTATAAAATACATATCACCATAACCAGTAAAACCATCTTTCAATATTTCACCTTCAAATATAGACAAATCTGTATCAAAAGGTGTCTGATCACTTGACTTAGCCCCTTGTTTTGCTTGATGCGTCTCAGCACCAATAAATTCTGGAGAATAAACACCTTTATCTAAATAAGTATCTATAAAACCAGAAGCTACGCCTTTTATCATATCCCCAGGTTTTACAGTTATAACACCCTGACTTGAATTTAAAATATTTCTTTGATGAGCATTTTGCTTATATTCATCCATCTGTTGCATAGCTTGTTCCACTGAATCTATACCAACCCTCTTTAAGAATGCTTGTTCGAATCTAGAAATAATATCCGAACCTTCTTTTACACCAAAAGCTTGAGCTATAGATTCCAGTTCTGACCTTAATGTATTATCAGATAAATTATCCTCTATCTCTACACTATATCTACCTATATGACCAGATAATACATTTATCTTCTTTATGAAAAATTTAATCTTTTGTCTTTCTTCTTCTGAAACAGATTCGCCTGATTGAAAACGTAATATAACAGATCTGTTTTCAGACAAAAATTGTAAATATGAATACAAGTTTTCATCGCAACTCGCTATATGTGATCTTAATAAATCTTTAAATATCATTAACCTCCTCTTTGAATTATCTTTAACGTTTTTTAAAGATTCAACCTTTGATCTATTCACACCAAAATCCAATTCCTTATCACCATACATCAGTTCAAAAACTTTATATTGTTTACCAACCAGAGGTATGTTATTAGACAAAAATATTTGTTCTATACCACCCAAAACCTTCTTTGCATCTTCTATGTCTCTATATTTAGCCAACATTGGTATGATCTGATCAGATAAATTTTTCAATTCTGCTGACTGTGATTCGGTTATAATCTTAAATAAATCAATATATCTTTGCTGTTCAGGTGTAAACGGAAAGTCTTTTGAGTTTAAAAGATCTAGAGGACAAGACTGCATTGCTCGATCAAAAAGTTGATCTAAATACTCTCTTTTCTCAGAATTAGAAAAACTATTTAGATAAATTTTATCAACAAATTTAAAATTTGATAGAGTCTTTCTGGTTTCAACATCTATAATTTTATTCATAGACAGCCTTTTTTGATCCAGTGTCTGTTCAAATGAATGCTCTTCGGTCAATAGATCTGGTCGATAATTTAAAACTTCGTTAAGAAGAAGTTGTTTCTGATCATCTTTAATGTAAATACCCATATCAGACAGGATTCTCTCAATATCTCCAAAATTTTTAAACATATGAACAATCTTTTCACGATACACTGACAAAACTGATTTTTTCAGATTATCAGGATTATTCTCTAAATTATTTAAAAAATAATTGATAAATTCAGAGGACTGATTTTCATGTATAAGATCAAACATAAAATCTGGACCAAAGATTCTTGTGGTTATATCTAACTTATAAGCACTATTCGGCCCTTTAAATAAATTAATAATTGGTTTAAAATGACTTATATCATAATCTCCAACTAGATAATATCGAAAATTTTGTATTTCCCTTGTTTTAATAATTAATTCAAGCACCAGATTGCTTTCTTCAACATCAAACACTCCTATTAATTTTTTACATATCTCCAGGGAAGATTTTAGGCCTCTATCGGACCGGTAAACCCTAGAGAATAGGGAGAATTCTTCATCTGACATTTTACTTATCTCAACAAATTTATCGATATTATAGGCCATCATATCCCCATCAGATAACCCTAATTCTTTCATCCTATCAAACACACAGTATTCAAGTTCTGCATATTTTTCTATATCTGATCCATCAAAAGAACTGAGTATAAATCTTTTAAATAATTCAGTTAGTACAGATATTTGCTTGTCATTCAAATTTTTTAAAAACCATATTTTTTTATCATCATATCTATTTATTATCCTAGGAATAGGTAATATCTTTTTATTTATAAGTCTTTGACACAAGGATTGCACTTCATCAGGTAAAGCAAAAATATATCTTGTTAAGATTATAAAATCCGATATATTTATTTTCTTATTTTCTAAAAATAAATTGACCTTGTTTAGATTGTCTTTATTAAGATATTCATTTAAATCATCTGATTCAAGGTGATAAAGACCTTCGAAACTAAGATCGTTATCACGGATTAATGTGGCAACCTTTATATCTAAATTCTTTATAGAGTATAAATAAATATCGTGTATAAAACAGGATATATCAGATTTACTCAATATTTTCATTTTTTCTATGATATCGTAGTCAAAGTCTCCGTGTTCCATATCTTGAATACGTATACTCTCAATAAAATCCAAAGAAACACCTTTTTTATTTAAATCGAATATCTTATTAGCTATTGTTATGCATGATTCTATATTATAGAAATTTTTTACAGAGATTTTCTCAAACACAATCTTTAAAACCTTTAAACCTTCATCATTCAACGGGAACCTAGCAATATCAATACCCCATAAATCATGTTCATTTTTTCTTTTTTCAAACTCAACCCTTAACTCTTCTTTATTTTCTATATCCAAATTATCCAACACAAACTCAACGGTCTTAATCTTTTTTCTATTTTCACCGAATCTATCACTATATGATTCAATGGTACTATTTATCCCTTTTGCTACACCCTCTAAAACCCTCTCCCCTAGTTTTTTTAATCTATCTTTAAAATTTAAAGTATCTTTTTTTATAAGATCAAACTCTCGTCTATATTCTTTTCTTTCTTCTTCAGATAAATTGTTATCGTCCAACAATGATTCAATTTTTTGATTAGTATCTTCTACACTATCTATAACATCTTCTATTTCTTCAACTGATTCATGTAAACGATTATTTAGAGTACCAGAAACCACCTCTTTTTCGGCATTATTTACCTCTGTCTTATTTTTAATTATATTTTCCTCATCTTTCATTTATTTAGATTTGATTTGATTTTCTTAAGCTTATTTAATTCTACACTCTTTCTTATCCTATTTAGTAAATTAATTTGGCGAGACCTTAAAACACCAACATCTACCCTGAGATCTTTTAACAAAGTTGATACATTATATGGATCTAAAATCATATATTTATATATACATATTATCATATTTGTTAATAAAAATTGATTAACGAACGTATATAAGTTCAAAGGTGTACCCTTTTATTTAAAAATAAACAAATAAATATAATGACAATAAAAGAATTAGCCCATAAACATAGTCTGACGTTTTTCTGGTCAACTATAATTTTGGCAATAATAATATTATTAATATTCGCAGTTAGCCTGTGCAGGGGCGGATTTGATGGCAGAAGAGACTTTAGAGACAGAGAATTTTACAGAAGAGGCGATCAGATGATGGACCGATACAATACACGCGGTCAATATATGAGAAATCAACCACCACAAGAAGAACAAGTATTGCCAGTGGATAACACATACTCATCCTCTTCACAAACACAATAATTTATTGCTATAATATAAGCAACATAAAAACCGCTATTAAAATCTTTGCAGCGGTTTTTATTTTTATAAATATTTTTCTCCGTATTTCAATAGAGCATTAACTATTGTTTTTAAACCCCTACCCCTTTCGGTTAGAGAATATTCAACATGAGGTGGTTTGGCTTTATATTCAGTCCTGAGAACTAATTTTTGATCTTCAAGTTGCTTTAGCTTTTGAGTAATAGTCCTAGTACTTACACCCTCAAGGTGATCACATAGAACACCAAATCTCTTTGATCCATTTAAAAGTTCTTTTATTATTATGAGCACAACAGTATCCCCCACCAGATTAGCAGCCTTAGCCATAGGGCAACCTGTGCAGATCTTTTTTTGTTGTGACTTAGTCCTAAGCATATATATAAAATAACATTTTTTCTAATACTTTACAAATGAAAGTATAAAGACTATAATTATCTCTATGACAAATATAATAGAATCATTAAATTGGAGATATGCCACAAAAGCATATGATTCAAGTAAAAAATTAACACAAGAACAAATTAACAATTTATTGGAAGTAATAAGATTATCCCCTTCTTCATATGGATTACAGCCATATAAAGTAATACATGTTAAGACAGCGGAGACAAGAGAAAAACTAAAAGCTGCATCTTGGGTACAAATTCAGATAACAGACGCCTCTGATTTATTAGTATTTGCAGTACCCACAAATCTAAGTGATAAAGATGTAGATGATTTCATAAATCTAGTTGCCACAGTTCGTGGTGCACAGGCCGAACAGTTAAAAGGATACGCTGATATGATAAAAGGTTCTATAAACGGAAGAGATGACGCTGGTAAAGTTTCTTGGGCAGCAAAACAAGCATATATAGCACTAGGTTTATTATTGGAAGCTGCTGCTTTAGAGAAAATAGACGCTACTCCTATGGAAGGCTTTGATAATGCACAATACAATGAGATATTAGGTTTAAATGAGCAAAACTTAACAGCAGTAGTAGTCGCAACACTTGGTTATAGATCAGATACAGATGAATATATAAATCTAAAAAAAGTCAGAAAAGATATAAAAGACTTGGTTATAGAGAAATAATAAAAAACCACCGATTATTGGTGGTTTTTTAAATAACATTCCCACAAATATTTTATTCCACTTCTAGTCAAAGTTTCCATAACATCTTTCTTATCTACCCAAACAAAATCAGCGATAGCCTTCTCATCTTCTGAAACCTCGTCTTTTTCTAAATCCTTAAGTTGAGTAATAACTAAATGGTAGTGAGCTAAACGATTCACGTTTTTAACAGGATGAAAAAATAATCCATGTGATACAAAATCTGTTTTTTGTATTTCTCCTACATTTTTATATCCTGTTTCTTCATGTATTTCTTTTCTAACCGTATCTTCTAATGTATCCCCTTCTTCTATACCACCTGTAACAAATCCATTCCAAACAGATTGTTTCCATTTTGCTATAAGATAAGAATCTTCCGTTGGGTGTTTTATAATAATAGCTATAGGATCACGCTCTATGATGGGTTTATCTTCCTGAAATTGATCAGATCCACCTTCTAAATTTATATCTATACCAGGATATTTTTGTCTAAATTCTTCTATGGTTGTCATGATATTATTATAATATATAATGAAAATATGGAAAAACCTGAAACAGAAAACCTGGAATTACAAAGAGAAAGGGTTACCAAACTCTATAATAAAGCTGCACCTGTGTATGATGAGCGTTATGAAGGTGAAGCTGATTATCAAGTACCTGGAATGTTACAAGATTTTTACAAAGAAAATAATATACATTCCGGCTTAGTTTTGGATGTGGGATGTGGTACAGGAAGGATCGTGGATTATCTTGGTGGTGATTTTACATATAGAGGCATAGATATGTCCCCTGCTATGGCTATAGAAGCGAAGAAAAAAGGTTTGGAGGTCGAAGTTGGTCCTGTTGAGGATATCATCAAGAGATTTCCAGATAAATCAGTTGATCATATAACCGCTATGAGCATGCTTTATTTTGTAAAGGATTTTGTAGAATTGATGAAAGAGTTTGAGAGAGTCGCAAAAGAAAGTATTTTTATTTCTTTAGAACATTTTGATGATGAGACTATAGAGATGATGAGAGGTTTGGGTATAAATATATATAATCATGATTCATCTCTGATAGATGATCCAAAAGAGGTTAAGAAAAATGTTTATGTATGGTGTAGACCAGAGAATAAAGAAAAGATTTACGGTGATGTAGTGTTTAAGAGGTTGGGGTAAAATTGCGGAGAGCATCGAGTTAGAACCGCTTGATGTTAAGACCTATAAGGTTGGTTTGTAGTAATATGATTACAGTCAAACAACGAATCTCGAGCAGGTCAAAAAGTGACAAAATTGACAGTGGTTGCTACTTGTAAGTTACACGTTGATGTCACTTTGATTATAAGCGGTCATGTAACAATTCCCTCGTTCTATATAGACTCGGAAAAAACAGGTCTAGCTAAGATGAACATTTAATATTCATAAGGTTTTCAACATCGAACTGTAATTTTTTGGTATTTCCATGAATCAAAAGTCCTAAATACGATTGAACCACTTCTTCTTTTGGATTATTTTTCAACTTTTTAAACATTCTTTTTTTAGTTACAGTTCTTAAAACCCTATGTTTTGGAAAATGGACCCAGCCCAAAAAGTCCACACCTGAATATAGGGTCTTAATAAATACCTTATCAGGATGTAGTTTTAGCTTCAATTTATAGTCGAGAAATTTTTCAATTTCAGTTAATACATATTCAAGATATTTTTTATCACGAGACATAATCACAAAATCATCAGCGTAACGAATGTAATATTTTGTCTTTAACACCCGCTTCATATACTGGTCGAACTCGTTCATATAGATATTTACAAGCAGTTGTGATGTAAGGTTTCCAAGAGGCAGCCCCTTTCCTTCTGTAGTACTTTGAAAGCTTTGTATTATTGTTTTCAGCAAGTTTA
>CAZSTO010000007.1:0-19740 GCA_964610005.1 uncultured Candidatus Saccharibacteria bacterium | reverse complement strand
GTCTATCTTTCTGTTTTTGCTCATCATAATAATGATTATATAATCTCAGAAATATCAATTGAGTCCATTTATAATAATCTTCATCTGTAGTATTTATACGTCTAGACCAATCATATGATAAACCTATTATAGATAATTGTCTTTCAAAAGTTTTAACATTCATCTCCCCAGCTTTCTTGGGATGAACTTTATTTTGTATAGCATATTGTTCAGCAGGTAAACCAAAAGCATCATAGCCCATAGGGTGTAAAACATTATAACCCTGCATACGCTTTAATCTTGCATAAACATCAGAACCAACATATCCACGAGGATGACCAACATGCAGACCAGCTCCAGATGGATAAGGAAACATATCCAAAACATACATTTTAGGCTTCTTATTATCATTCTTAGTCTTATATATAGAATCTTTCTCCCATTTCTTCTGCCAGAAAGCATCTATTTTCTTATGATTGTAAAATTGATTGTCTGCTGTCATATGTTGTAAATATAGCATAAATATGATAGAATTTGCGAATATGTCATTAAACGTATCAATTAAGAAAAACAACAACGAGTCACCTTCATCTGTGATTAAAAGATTCACTAAAAAAATGCAAGAGTGGGGTGGTTTAAATAAGGCTCGTAAAAAAAGATATGCAGAGAGAAAACTGTCATATTATAAGATTAAAAAAGAAGCTTTGAAAAAGATTAAAAATAACGAAACAAGGCTTGCTGATATAAAAATGGGTAAATACTTTAATACAGCTAATAAAAAATAATACTTATAAATATATGAAATATATTATAGATACAGATAATCTATCAATCTCCTATAATATCAAGAAAGCACCAAAAATAGATGGTGTTTTTTTGCATAAAATTAAAAAGAATATACTCAGTGATAAGTTTGAATTAAATATTTATTTTGTAGGTCAAAAAAAGATACGCGAGATCAACAAGAAATTTAGAAAAAAAGATTATGTGACAGATATATTGTCATTCCCTTTTTTAGAAGATAATTTTGGTGAAATATATATATGTTTAGACAAAGTTAAACAAAAATCAAAATCTTTTGACACTGATTCAGAAAATTATCTAAATTATTTATTTGTTCACGGAATGATACATCTTAAAGGTTTAGATCATGGTGATATGATGGATAAATTAGAAAAAAAATACACAAAAAAACTTAACATTTTCTATCCTTACTAGTATACTATACGTATATATGAAGAAAAATGATTCAGATGTAATAGTAATAGAAGTTGCTACCACTGCCCTACGCTTGATTATTATTAACAAAGAATCAGGTAAGATTGTTGCTACAAGTAATGTACCTATAGAATATATTAAAAGAGGCATCATTAAAGACGTTGAGGCTTTGACAAAAAGCATAAGAACATTAATATCTCAAACAAATAAAAATTATCTCAATACCATAAAGAAAGTAGTGATAGCACTTTCTGGTTCAGCGATATCAAGTATCTCTTCATCAGCAGAAGTAAAAATAAACAATAAAAATAAAATAATAGATGGTGAAATAATGGATGAAATATTTCAAAAGCTAGAAAATAAAATTCCTGAGAATATATCTCAAAACAAGAAGATAATACACACAGTTCCACAAAAATATAAGATAGACGGTAAAACCATAAATACAAGCAAACCGATAGGTTTATCTGGAAATATATTAGAGCTACAAGCTTTGTGTATATTTACAAATAAACAACATTTAGAAAATGTACTCTTAGCGTGTGAAGAAAATAATTTAGATGTGGAGGACGTGATAGTTTCAGAATACGCTTATTCAAAAAATCAAATATCAGAAGCCGATAGGTTGGCAGGTGTATGTGTAGTAAATATAGGCGGTGACACTACCACAGTTATAAGTTATGAAGAAAATGTTCCTATATTACTCGAAGTTATACCTTTAGGATCTGAAGATATATCTAGAGACATAGCCTTAGGTTTGAAAGTTACATTATCTCAAGCAAAAATGATTAAGATGTATCCGGATACTGAATTAAAAAAATTAGCTTCAGAGTTAACCGAGGTATTTATTACTGGTCAGAAAATGCACATAAGGAGAGATCAAAGAGAAAAAGCTTTCTTCTTATCTCTACAAGAAAAATATCATGAAATCATATATGCTCGTATTATAGATATATTTGAACTTATACAAAAACACTTAAAGAAAATTGGCAGAGATAGGTTATTACCTGCCGGTGTTATAATACACGGAGGAGGATCTATGACTAAAGATATAGCAACAATATCCAGAGAGATATTACATCTTCCAACACAAATCAGAAGTGAAAATATATGTAATTTAGATCTATGCAAATTCAAGCAAAGTAAAAATATATGTATAGAGTGTGGTGATACTATGAGTATATATGCCACAGGTTTATATTATCTAGATCAGGATGAAGATGAGTACTTTAGCAATAAAGGACATAAAGGCTTATCACATACAATGAAAAAAGTTTTGAATTGGTTAAAACCTTTTTTACCTTAAATTATTTCAATAATTCATCAGCTAAAGCGAATAGTTCATATGATTGATGCATTTTAACCATTTTGGCAACATCTTCTGTAGATAAACTAGAGTCAGATAGATACAATTCATATATTATCTTGATATGGGTCAGATATTCTAATTCTGTATTGGATACACGTTCGATATTTTTAGAGATAACATTTATTAATTTATATAATAATAATATAGAAATAATTCTTCTATTTTTAATATCCACCGTCTCAGTTAATTCAAGATTCGGTTGCACATCTCTAGATCTAGACCAGCTTACATCGAGTAATATATCCTCAAAGTCAGAATAATCTTCTGTATCATGAACATCATCTAATCTAATAACATAATTCATAATTTGATACACAGGGTCTGTTAAATTTTTCTCATCAAATAATTTTTTAAAAGTTTTTTTAAAGAAAATTAATAAATAATGAGCTAATTCAGTATTAGACATCGACTCTATAGATTCTCTAATAGTTTTAACTTCTGATTTTGAAATTGATTCATTTTCTGAAACCATAAATCTAATTATACCCTCTTTTTTTATAAAAAACATCAAAAAAACCCTTAAAATCACAACACATAATCAATTTTGTCTCAAATTGGCAGGCAAAAACTTCCGTGATATAATCATGAATTATGCCACAAGTAAAAACTGAAATACAAACATTTGCAAGAATTAACGTAGTTGGTGTCGGTGGATCTGGAAAAAACGCTACAAATCACATGATTAACAATAAAGTGAAGGGTGTTGATTTTATAGCTATAAATACAGACGCTCAGGATCTTAATAATTCCCTAGCCCCTAAGAAAATACACATAGGTAAAAATCTAACTAAAGGTTTAGGTGCTGGTATGAATCCAGAAGTTGGTAAAAATGCAGCAGAAGAGACAAGAGCTGAGGTACAAGAAGCTTTAAAAAATGCAGATATGGTTTTTGTTGCCGGTGGACTTGGTGGGGGTACTGGTACAGGAGCTAGTCCAATAGTAGCTCGTATATCAAAAGAAATGGGTGCACTTACTATCGGTGTTGTAACAAAACCTTTTATGTTTGAAGGTCAAAGACGTATGAGATTGGCAGAAGAAGGATTAGCAGAATTATCAAAATCAGTTGATGCTCTTATAGTTGTACCAAATGACAAATTAATGGGGGCTATATCAAAAGATACAACAGCTAAAGATGCATTCGCTATGAGTGATGAAGTTCTTAAACAAGCCGTTGAGGGTATATCAGATCTTATAACAACTCCAGGTGCTATCGGTAACATAGACTTTGCAGATATCAGAGCTGTTCTTGAAAATGCAGGTTCAGCGTTGATGGGTGTAGGTCAAGCTTCAGGTGAAAACAGAGCAGTAGAAGCCGCTAAAGCTGCCATATCATCACCTCTTATAGATATATCTATACATGGAGCTAAAGGAGTATTATTCTCTATAGCTGGTAGTGATGATCTTACAATGTTTGAAATATCAGAAGCTGCTAGAGTTATCACAGAGTCAGTAGACCCAGATGCTAAAATAATATTCGGTACAGTTAAAGATGATAAATTAAAGAAAAATGAAGTTAGAGTAACAGTTGTTGCGGCCAACTTCCCTGATAAACTTACTGCAGTTAGAAATATATTCCGTGATAGAGAAACTATGGTACAAGACTCTGTATCATCACAAGACGATACTAAGCCAGGTAAAATATTTAATTCTATAAATATAAATAAAAAGAAGGAAGAAAAAGAAGAGGTTGAAGAAGAAGATAATTCAAATGTGATGAAACCAGCAGCGGATATTGACGAAGATGATTGGTCAGCAGTTCCAGCATTTCTAAGAAGATCAAAAAATAGATAGTTTATTTACAAATAATCTTAAAATATAAATGGAAAATACAAATCAAAAGTATGATTTAGTAATTATAGGCGGCGGCCCTGCTGGATCAGCAGCCGCTGTTTATGCTGCTAGAAAGAAGATAAAATCAGCAATAATCACGACCGAATTCGGTGGTCAAAGTGTGGTTTCTGATGATATACAGAACTGGATAGGAACACCCCATATCTCAGGTATGGATTTAGCAAAATCTCTTGAGACTCATGTCAAAGAATATCAAGGAGGTATTTTACATATTATAAAAGAATTGGTATCTTCTATAACACAAAACGAAGATAAGACATTTACTATAAAGACAAATAAAAGTGAGATACACACCAGGGCTATACTTGTAGCCACAGGAAGCAAGAGACGTAAACTCGAAGCTAAAGGCGCGGATGAATTTGAGCATAAAGGTGTGACATATTGTGCATCTTGTGATGGTCCGATGTATAGAGATACAGCTGTGGCCGTTATAGGTGGTGGTAATGCCGCCTTTGAATCAGCTCTTCAACTTGCTGCTTATTGTACAAAAGTTTATATACTAAACAGAAGTGAATCATACAGAGCTGATGAAATAACAGTAGATAAAGCCAAGAGTAAAGAAAATATAGAAATAATAAATAACGCAGTTGTTACAGAGGTCTTCGGCGAACAATTTGTAAAAGGTTTAACTTATAATAATGATCAAAAACTTGATGTTGAAGGTATATTTGTTGAGATAGGACAAATACCAAATACTGATTATATAAATATAGTTGAGAAAAATAATGTTGGAAATATAATAGTTGACCCTAGAACACAAAGAACTTCTGTGGAAGGTGTATGGGCTGCCGGTGACTGTACAGATGGTCTGTATCATCAAAACAACATCGCTGTCGGTGATGCTGTTAAGGCACTGGAGAATATATATGTTTGGTTATAGAAAATATTTATTACATCACACTAAACACTTAACCCACAAATCCCCTTAACTTCACTCATCTTTTTAGCGGCCAAACTCGCTGCTACCTCATTTCCCTCTTTCAATACTTTCATCACATAATCCATATCAGATTCAAGCTTAGCTCTTTTTTCACGAAGTGGTTTTATGAATGCATCTAAATCTTCTATAAGAATATCTTTTAATATTTTATATTTTCCTTTATTTTCTTCATATACAGCCTTCAATTCTTTTTCATCACGAACAAGTTTATGTATAGCATAAACATTTTCTGGTATATCAGAACCTGAATCAGTAACTATTTTTTTAACCAACTTTTCTATTTCTTCTCTAGTTGAAAAAAGTGGTATATGATTTCCATAACTTTTACTCATCTTACGACCATCTATTCCTGGAACAAGTTGCATATCTTTTATCAGATATTCTTTTGGTTCTTCGAAATATTCAACACTATATTCTTTATTGAACTTACGAGCTATATCGCGAGTTATCTCTAGATGTTGCTTATTATCTATACCAACCGGTACATGAGTTGCATCATACATAAGTATATCCGCCGCCATAAGAACTGGATACAAGAAAGTTCCAGCTATAACTTCTTTACCCTTTGCCTCAGCGTCTTTATAAAGATGACCTCGCATCAGATACGGTACGGTTGTTAGATAAGAGAATATCATCGCAAGTTCTGGATGATAAGCCGTATGTGATTGTATAAATATTTTAGATATTTTAGGATCTATACCTATAGCTAAATAATCTAAAACAACATCAATGGTTGCCTTGCGCATACTCTCACCCTTATTGGCATCAAGTGTGTGCAGATCAGCTACCATAAAATACCTATCAGCATCTTTAAAATCTGCATCGTATTGCATATCAACAAATTGTTTCATTGCTCCAAAATAGTTTCCTATATGAGGACGTGCCGATGGTCTAACACCTGAAAGTATAATTTTCTTTTTATTCATAATTTTATTTTATCATTTTTTATTTTAACTCCCTACTCTACTTAGAACTGTTCTAATAGTTTTTAGGAAAATTTGTAATTCTAAACTAATAGATCTATGTTTTATATAATAGAAATCATAAGAAAGCTTTAATCTTGTCTCTCTTAGATTTGATGGAACATAATCTTGATTAACCTGTGCCCAACCTGAAAGTCCGGGCCTTACTAATGTTCTCATCATAAAATACGGCAAATCCTTAGTTAAATCATCTGCTATATGTTTAAACTCTGGTCTTGGACCTATAAGTGACAGGTCGCCACGAAGTACAGATAATATTTGAGGTAATTCATCTATACGAAGTGGTTTTATAATAGAACCAACTTTTGATACAGGGTTATCTTCTGATTTTGCACCAAACTTAACTCCAGCATCATCATATTTTCTATTTCTAATTTTAGGTATTTTTATAATCTTTCCAAGTTGTCCAAGTCTTTTGTTTTGTATAAAGAATTTACCAGGACCCTCAAGATACATAAATACTCTGATAAATGGAAACATTATAAATGTCGGTAGCAATAGTAGACAGAAAAATATATCAAAAAATCTTTTAAATGATAAATACACTGGACTTGCCTGTCTTTGTATATATGTCAAAAACCATAATTCATCTATCTGGGCTAAAGGTATTCTTTTCATGACTTGTTCAAAGAAAGTTTTCAACTCAGTGTATTTAATACCTAAATATATACTCTCATATAAATACTCTTTTATAGTCTTTATTTTGGCATGATCTGTATCTATTACTATAAGATTTTGACTGTCTAATGGTATATTTTTAAATTCCCTTTTTATATCATCAACAAACATTTTATCTAGATCAACATATTTAGCTAGACGATAATAATGATCTTTATTTGTTTTTAAATAATCTATCAAATCATTAAAATCTTCACCTGTACCAAAAACATACACATTTTGTACAAATGGATTTAATTTAGCAAAAACATATCTCCAAGCATTCATTAAAACCAAAGAAGTTATAAAGAAAATCAAAAGATTAGTCTTTGGACTAATACCCAAAGTACTATATGAAAAATAAAAGAATAAAGTTGATGCAATAAAGACTGATATATTTACTATAAATATTCTCAAGAAATTAGCCTTATAATCAGCCGCGGTTCTATCGTATAGACCAACTATATATTGGCCCATCAAAAGAGCCAATATAACCCCTACAAAAGGCCAAAAATGGGCATCTAGGCTTAAGTTTCTAGCAAAAACCATGATATAGAAGGCTGCCCCAAAAAGTATAATATCACCGAAAAATTGAAGTATCTGTATGGATTTTGACTTATTCATATAAAAATAAGTATACTATGAGTATGACAAAAATTCTATACTGTATAACTAAGGGTAATTTTGGCGGAGCCCAGAGATATGTTTATGATTTAGCCACACATATTGATAAAAGTAAATACGAAGTGGTGGTACTTTGTGGTGAAGGTGATGCATTACCAAACAAATTAGAAGGACAAGGTATAAGGGTTATCAGATTAAATGTTTTAAAACGTGACATAAGCATAGTAAATGAATTTAAATCTTTTATAGAGATATATAAAATTTTCAAAAAAGAGAGGCCAGACATAATACACTTGAATAGTTCCAAGATGGGCGGTATAGGTGCATTTATCGGAAGAATAGTCGGCATTAAAAATATTATATTTACAGCTCATGGTTTTGCATTCAATGAGAAGAGACCGTTATGGCAAAAATTAATATTAATATTCTTTCATCATTTAACAATATTACTCACACATAAAACCATAATGGTTTCCGAAAAAACAAAAAAAGATATAGATTATTTACCATTTATAAAAAATAAATTAATAAAAATTTATAATGGTATTGACACACATCTTGACTTTTATGACAAAGAAAAATCCAAAGAAATTTTGAAAGAAAAAAATATAAATTTTAACAATAAAAAAATATTATTATCTATAGGAGAATTACATAAGAACAAAGGTTATGATATATTTATCCCCCATCTTAAAGGAATTAAAAAAGATTTTTTATATATAATAATCGGTAATGGAGAAGAAAGAGAAAATCTTGATAAAATAATTAAGGAAAATAATTTAACAGAAAAAGTTTATTTACTTGGTAGAATTGAAGAAGCTTATAAATATATAAAGATGTCTGATATATTCATATTACCCTCTAGAACTGAGGCGTTCCCTTATGTATTACTTGAATCTGGTTTAGCCTCTAGTATTATATTAGCTTCAAGAGTTGGTGGTATACCTGAGATAATATTAGAAAATGAAACTGGTTTACTATTTGATTTATATGATAGAGAAAATGTAATAAGCAAAATAGAGCAATTGTTATCTGATGAAAATATAAGGTATAGACTTTCAAATAATATACATAGAAAAGTTGTTGAAGAATTTTCTATAGAAAAAATGCTAGAAAAAACTTTGAGCGTTTACAGTAAATAGAGTTCATGGTATTTTTATATTTGTCGAACCCAAAAAACACCCCATGAAAGAAACACTCATCATCGCCCTTGTCCGATTTTCAATCAAATCTTTCCCTTATATGATAGCTGTATCCATCGCTATGGCGATAATGGCAGTTAACACAAAAATACCCTACAATAACTTCGATCTAATAGTTATGATGGGTATAATGGTGCTAGTTTTAACAATGGTATGGTTCAATGCCCTACCCGATTATATTTATAATCAAGCCCAGAGAAGAAGATTAGATGATATAGATCAGGGTCTTTGCAGGGCTAAATGCATTGGCGTAAGCCTATGCCTTGGCACTACTTTCATCTTGATATTCTCCAGCATGTCAGTTGGTCATCCGATGACCTATCCTAGCGCCGATGTCCACATTAACGGACAAACAATTTCAGGATTTCATTTCATCAATATCCTGGAATCACACATCTTCAGATGAAAACAAAAACTCGGGTCCAATCCCCGAGTCTTTTTTATTTACTAACTCTTTCTACATACTCACCTGTTTCTGTATTTATTCTAACAATATCTCCTGGTTCTATAAACATTGGTGCAAGTATGGTTGCTCCGGTAGCAAGAGTGATAATTTTGTTACCACCTTTGGCAGTATCACCTCTAACAGCAGGTGGAGCTTCTGTAACCTCAAGTTCAACTTTTATTGGTAATCTAACACCTATAGGTGTCTCACCAAAATATTTTACATCTATAAGATCATTTGCTAATAAATATTTTGTTGCATCACCCAACAATACTTCTGATAATTTAAATCTATTTCCTGCATTTTTTTCATCACAGAACCACCACTCACCTTTATTATTATATAAATATTTAACTTTTTTAGTTTCTATTTCAGCCTCTTCTGCTTTATCTGTGGCTTGAAATGAAACTTCTATAGTACGACCTGAGAGAAGATTTCTCATCTTAACTGCGTTAACAGGCTTTCTCATCTGCTTTCTAAAAACATGTGAGTCCAAGATCTCATAAGGCTCACCATCATCATATATAATTACTTTTCTAATAACGATTTCGTTGTATTCTAACATTGACATAATGTATACAATATAAGCTTTTTTAAACAGTTTTGCAACCTAATCTAATAAGAACCAGCCGTGATTTTTGGCATATCTTCTAAGCCTCTTATTTGGATTTACAGCATATCTGTATGTGGCTTTTTTAAGTAATGGTATGTCAGAATTGTGATCACTATAAGCAAATGAATCATTAAAATCATAATCACGAAGTCTATTAACCTTTTCTTCTTTATAATTTATTTTTCCAAGAATTTTTCCAGTATATTTACCATTCTTTATTTCAAGTTTAGTAGCAACATAATCATGTATATGAAAATATCTAGCAGCATATTTTGCTATAGGCTCAAATGAAGTTGTAACTAATACTATTTTTTTATCTCTGGTATTATGTTTTTCTAATTCGGCTACAGCTGTTAAATTTTTTATTTGATCAAATTCTGTAAATATAAAAGCCTTCATAACTTTATCTAATCTGTTCATATCAACACCTTGAAAGAGCTTGGCCAAAGTCTTCATTTTTTTATCTATATTACGTCTCATCAATAAGAAAAATCTATAATATAAAAATTTCCTAAAAGAAATTACTCTTCTACGCCTAAGAACGTTTAATACTATCTCATAACTATTTTTAGTAATGAGGGTTTTATCCAAATCAAAGAAAACATAACTCATAGACTAGATATTATAAGGGTTTTTAGGAATTTTATCAATTTGACTTATTCCCAAACCTTATCCATAACAATAGATGCGACTTTCTTATTTCTCTCTATATCGACATCATATTTAGAATCTTTTTTCAATTCATTCAAAACATCTTCTATCTGAACGACTTTTCTATATTTGACTTCTATAGTAGGTCTTTGAAAAGTAAACACTTTAAACCAATTTATATTTCTAAGGCCTCTAAGTTGTACGGGTACAATATCTGTTTTTGTGTATTCAGCAAGAAAACCAATACCCCCTTTTGCTTCACCAGGTCTAAAAGTTTCCATACCCATCTTACCCTCAGGAAAAACACATACTGATTTTCCATGCTCCAATAATTCGATATGATTAATAAGAGACGCTTGATAATCTCTCATACCAAGATAAGCTGGATAAGCTCCTAATATCTTAAAAAATTTTCCGCCGTAAAAATATTTACGCCAACCAAATTTTTCATCTTGATAATGCTCCCTTGTCATAGATACATAATACATTGGCATTATAGGTATGATAAAAGGCAATCCATATCTAACAACAAGTGGATCATATTCACTTATATGATTTGGAGCAAATAATATACCTTTTTCTTTTGATCTATATTCTCTCAATAATTCTACAATCTCTTTTCTTCCTTCAACCTTAAACTTAAAGAATAGTTTAAGAAAAATCAACACAAATATTTGTATTATAAATTGCAAAGATATTTGCAAATACTCTATATTTTGATGTTTACTACTTCCTATACTCATGTTGTAATATTATAACACCTTCTTCAAATATTGTCCAGTATAACTGTTTTTATTATTGGCCACCTCCTCTGGAGTACCTTTAGCTATAAGATCTCCACCTTTATCCCCTCCTTCTGGACCAATATCTAATATATAGTCAGCACATTTTATCAAATCCATATTATGCTCTATAACTATAACTGTATTACCAGCTTGAACAAGACGTTGAAGTATCTCTATTAACTTTCTAACATCATGATAATGTAAACCAACAGTAGGCTCATCTAATATGTATATAGTTTTTTGAACATGTGGTTTATATAATTCTGAAGCAATCTTTACTCTCTGGGCTTCACCACCTGAAAGTGTTGTTGCTGATTGACCAAGCTCAAGATAACCAAGACCTACTTCTTGTAATGTCTTAACTCTATCATATACACCAGGCATATCTTCGAAAAATGTCACAGCATCGTCAACTGTCATAGTTAAGATATCATGTATATTTTTATTTTTATATAATATCTCTAAAGTTTCTTTCATGAATCTTTTTCCTCCACAAACATCACAAGTAACATATACTGTCGGTAAGAAATGCATTTCAACCTCTATAGAACCATTACCTTGACAGTTCTCACATCTACCGCCTTTAACATTGAAAGAAAATCTTCCTGGACCCCACGCTCTAGCTTTAGCCTCTATAGTCTCAGCAAATAAATCACGTATATGGGTGAAAGCGCCTGTATAGGTTGCAGGGTTTGATCTAGGTGTACGACCTATAGGTGATTGATCCATAAGTATAGTTCTTCCTACGTATTCTGTACCGCTAAAAGAAGTACAATTATAAATCTGACTTGTTCTATGTTCTCTATCGAGTTTTCCTAAAAGATTTTTATATAAAATTTCATAAACAAAAGAAGATTTTCCAGATCCTGATACACCTGTTACACAAACAAGTCTTCCTAATGGAATTTCTACATTTAGATTTTTAATATTATTAACCTTACCTCCTGCTATCTTTATAAAACCTTTGTTTGTATCTCTTCTGTGTTCAGGAACTTCAACCTCATGTGCACCACGAAGATAATCAAGAGTTAATGAACCGGTAAAAGATTCTGAATCAGAATGTTTTTTATTTATAGGCAAAGATTTTATAGGATCACGTAAAAGTTTATCTAAATAACCTTGTACAACAACATTACCACCTTTTACACCTGCTCCTGGACCTATATCAACAAGATAGTCAGCTGATAATATAGTATCTTCATCATGTTCTACAACTATAACGGTATTGCCCATCTCTTTAAGTTGTAACAATGTTTTTATCAATCTATCATTATCTCTTTGATGCAAACCTATAGTTGGTTCATCTAAAACATACATGGCACCAACAAGACCTGAACCCAGCTGTGAAGCTAGGCGTATACGTTGTGATTCACCACCCGAAAGCGTATGTGCACGACGATTCAATTGTAAATAATCTAAACCAACTTCTTGCATGAATTCTAGACGAGATAATATTTCTTTTACTATTACCGCTGATATCTCTCTATCTATATCAGACATTTCCATACCTAAAACATAATCTATAGCTTCATTTATAGTCATGTTGGTAAAATCTATAATATTTTTCTTACCTGACAGAAAAACCTTTAAAGCCTCAGGTCTAAGTCTAGCACCTTGGCAAACTTTACATATTCTGTTCACAAAGAAACTATCTGTTCCTAAACCATTACATTCCGGACAAGCACCATAAGGAGAGTTGAAAGAAAATAATCTAGGTTCTATTTCAGGAAATGAAAAACCATCATATGGACACATAAATTTTGAAGATATAAGATGTTCTTCTTTATCTGTATATATACGAAGTAGACCTTCAGCTTCTCGAAGTGCCCTCTCTATTGCATCATTTAATCTTTCTTTAAATGATTGTGAAGGTTCATTTATCTCTGATATATAAAATTGATCAATCAATATATCAATATCGTGTTTTTTTGTTTTTGTTAATTCTATTTTTTCACGAAGTTTATGTGTCTTCCCATCTATTCTAACCTCTTCAAAACCTTTACCTAGATAATCGTATAACATCTGATAATATTCACCCTTACGACCTATAACAACAGGAGCATATATTTTAAATATCTCTGAATCTACCTCAACACCCATTATTTCTTTTTTACCCTTTAAGTCTTTTTTATTTATAGACTTAACTATATTATGTATAGTATCAACTATCTCCTCTTTGGAAAGTCTCTTTATCTCTCTGTCACAAGTTAGACAATGAGGTTTACCAACACGTGCATACAAAACACGAAGATAATCATATATCTCTGTTATAGTCGCAACTGTCGAACGCGGATTATTTGATCTTGATTTTTGATCAATAGATATGGCTGGAGATAAACCCGTTATCTCGTCTACATCCGGTTTCTGCATTTGTCTTAGGAATTGTCTAGCGTATGATGACAAAGATTCAACATATCTTCTTTGCCCTTCAGCAAAGATAGTATCAAAAGCTAAAGATGATTTACCACTGCCTGACAGACCAGAAATGACGGTCATTTGACCACGAGGAATAGACACATCTATATTTTTAAGATTATGTGTTCTAGCACCTTTTACATGTATCATGTCTAGGTCCATTTTTGAGTCTTTTTTATCGGACTTTTTCATAGCATAAATATATCATAAATCTACAGATAAAAAAGGCATAAAAAAAGACCGTCTCCTGGGGTAAGGATACGGTCTGAGTTGGCGACGGTGGTTGAGTCCGTCACCGGGGTTGGTGGTTAGTGATGGTGTTCGCTATCCTCCCATGGCCCACTGTGAGGATGAGTCAGGACACGACTGCTGCTGCCACTTCGCTGTTTTTGATCAGACAAAGACTTCAGGTGCAAGACATGATTCCTGACATGCTGATGGAATTGTTCGAAAACAAAATCGGGTGTTCCATTCGCATTGACTGATACCACCTTGACTCCCTTGGCGCTCAGCTTGCGGAAGACTCCGTTACGGTTGTCCTGCCACAACTTGTAACGAGATTGGGCCATGTTATCGTCACTGCGACCACGCGAAGGCGCACGTTGCATGACAATATCAAAGTCAACCTCGAATTCGACCGCCAAAAGATTGTCCGGACGAGTAAAAATGTGGCCGATCATATCAGCCTGGCAACGGTTACGGCAAAAACCGTCAAGACCGATGATTCCCTTCTGACGAATCTGACGAGCCTTTTCAGCCACCAGGTTGAGAACTACAGGATCCGGCAGTAGTCTCCCGCTCGAAACGAGATGCTCATGCTGTCTGGAAAAGTGAGGGTCACTGATCAACTTCTGGCGAATCTCTTCACCGAGGTCAATGTGAACACCCTCATAGTCTTCATCGTTGAGAAGCTTTTTCATCTGGGTTTTCTTGCCGCAACTAACGGCCCCCATAAGAATAAGCCCGACGACGTTATCGTGATGATTTCCACCCGAACGAATAATGCGATTATTGATGATCGACATAAGTCCCAATGTTATGTGTTAATTTGTGCAACGTGGTATACGACCCACGCATAAAAAATATCATACATAAAAAAACACCTTACGTCAAATATAATCTATAAGTCCTCAAGTATATTATTTATTGCTTTTATCTCATCTCTGAGTATTGCAGCAGTTTCAAAATCAAGCTCTCTCACAGCTGCATTCATCTCATTTTCTTTCCTTTTTAATATAATCTTAACATCTTTTTTCTTTAAAGATTTTATATTGTCAATATCAATGTCAAGAGATAACATCTTCTTTACGGTCTTTTCATGATTTGATTCTATGGATGCTGTAATATCATGAATATTCTTTTTAATTGATTGAGGTGTGATATTATTTTTCTTATTATATTCTTCTTGTATCTTTCTTCTTCTATTAGTCTCGTCTATGGCATAGCGTAAAGAATCAGTCATATTATCAGCATATAATATAACTCTACCATTTAGATTACGAGCTGCACGGCCTATTGTTTGTATTAAAGCTGTACGTGATCTTAGAAAGCCTTCTTTATCAGCATCTAATATACCTATCAAAGATACTTCGGGTAGATCCAAACCTTCACGAAGTAAGTTAACACCGACCAACACATCAAAATCACCTTTTCTTAATTCTGTTAATATTTGTATTCTCTCAAGTGTCTCGACATCACTATGCAAATATCTTGTTTTTATTTTCTTTTCTTTCAAAAATTCTGATAAATCTTCAGCCATCTTTTTTGTTAAAGTCGTAGCTAAAGCCCTTTCACCTCTTTTTACAACCTGTTCAACTTCATTTATAAAATCATATATTTGTCCAACATATTCTTTATCAGCCACTACCGGTTTTACTACAAGTTGTGGATCTAATAACCCTGTTGGTCTAATAATCTGTTCTATTATATGTTCTTTCTTACAATGTTCATATTCATATTTTCCTGGAGTAGCTGAAACATATATAGATTGACCGACTTTTGATTCAAACTCTTCAAAACGAAGTGGCCTATTGTCTGCAGCTGAAGGTAATCTAAAACCAAAATCAATAAGATTTTTCTTTCTTGATTGATCGCCTGCATACATACCACCGATTTGAGGTATTGTAACATGTGATTCGTCTATCACTGTTAAAAAGTCATCAGGGAAATATGATATCAATGTATCAGGTGCTTCACCCTCTTTCTTGCCGGAAAAATGTCTAGAATAGTTTTCTATACCATTACAATAACCAACTTCTCTGATTAAAGACAAATCATAAGTTGTTCTTCTTTTTAATCTTTGATATTCTATCTGTTTGTCTTCTTTTTCTAATTGTTTTAATCTTTGATCTAATTCTTGTTTTATAGATTCTATAGCTTTAGTTTTAGCCTCATCAGAAGTCATAAAATGTTTTGCTGGAAATATAAAAACTGATTCGACATCATCTTCTAATATGACTCTAGTTATATGATCTATTTTTTCTATAGTCTCCAGAGTATTCATATTAAAAATCAATCTATAAACGACTCTCTCATGTATTGGCATAATCTCTATATTATTACCAGTCATACGAAATTGTCCCTGACCAAGATCTGCTAAAGTTCTAGAAAATTGCATTTGTATTAATTTTTTAGCAATCTCATTTCTATCATATTTCTCACCCTTTTTTATATGAAAATTTGTATCTAAATATTCTTTAGGTGAACCTAAACCATATATACAAGAAACTGAAGCTACTATTATTACATCATTTCTTGTTAATAAAGCCTGAGTTGAAGCATGACGAAGTCTATCTATCTCTTCATTGATCTGCGCTTCTTTCTCTATATATGTATCACTATGAGAAATATATGCCTCAGGTTGATAATAATCATAATATGATACAAAATAATGTACAGCATTTTCAGGAAAAAATTCTTTAAACTCCTGAGCAAGCTGTGCGGCCAAAGTTTTATTATGAGCTATAACTAGAGTTGGCTTTTGAACCTGATTTATGACATTGGCAATAGTAAAAGTCTTACCTGTACCCGTAGCGCCAAGTAAAGTTTGATGATGTTCACCTGATTTCAATCCTTTAACCAAAGACTTTATTGCCTCAGGTTGATCACCACGTGGTTCATAATCAGAAATTAGTTTAAATTTTCTATTGTTTTCCTTGCTCATGTTTTTTGTGTTTTCTAAATTTAAAATAATATAATGCCACAAAAACTAAAATAATCAAAGTCAATAATATACTTATATCAGAAACCCATTTTTCTATCTCTTTAAAATATGTACCGAAATAATAACCTACTATTATATACAATGAAGACCATACGAAGGCGGACAATATATCGTAAAACATAAACTTAGAAATATTCATTTTGATACTTCCTGCTATTAATGGAACTATAGGTCTTATTGGACCAACAAAACGACCTATGAATATACTTTTAAAACCGTGATTTGAGAAAAACCTATGACCTTCTTCTATATGAGAATGTTGTAATAATTTTTTATGTTTTAATAAAAAGTTTGATCCATATTTACCTAACATATAAGCAAGTAAATCACCAACAACTGAACCTATGGTCGCAGCAAGTATCAAAAGAGATATATGAACATCTAACTTTGATGCAGAAAATCCAAAAAATAAGAAAAATAATGTTCCTGGTGTTAAGGTCCCTATAAATGGTGTTGATTCCAATACAGCTGATAAGAAAACCAATATCGGAAAATAAGCTACTAAAAAATTAGCATGAGTGTTTAAATATAATATAAATAAATCTATATATGGAGATAACATAATTTTCTATTTTTTTATAATTATAACAAATTCGCCCTTAACTTTTGAAGGATTATTAACATAGAAATCTAATATATTTTTAGCATTATCAGCTTTTATATCTTCATACATCTTAGTCAATTCCCTGCCCACGACAATAAACTGTTCTGGATTTATGTTAATTATCTCTTCTAATAATTTTACAAATCTATGCACAGACTCGTATAGCACGATATTTGTATCGGTTTTTAATAACTCTCCCAATATCTTTTGCCTACCTTTTTTATGTGGTAAAAAACCGTAAAACATAAAAGGTGTCTCCCTTATCCCAGAGACAGATATCAATGTTGTAATAGCTGATACACCTGGTATAGGTATAATCTCTATATCATCATCTCGGCATGCTTTAACCAACACAGCTCCCGGATCAGATATGCCAGGACTTCCCGCATCGGAAACATAAGCAATATCTTTGCCTTCATTTAATATATCTATACAATGTTTTATGTTTTTATCTGTAGCAAATTCATTTATGGATATAAGTTGTTTCTTCGATATCTTTAATAAAGACAATAATTTAGATGCAACCCTAGTATCTTCCGCAGCTATTATATCAACTTGATTCAATGTCGATACGGCACGAATAGTTATATCGTCTTTATTTCCTATTGGTGTTGCAACTATATATAATTTTCCTTTCATATAATTAATATTCTACGTCTATACTAGTAAATCCATCTCTGGTAACAATGACATGATCCAATAAAGCTATACCTAAAACCTTACCAGCTTCTACAATTTGTTTAGTTATAAATTTATCTGATTCACTTGGTGTTGATACACCGGAAGGATGATTATGTACTAAGATAAAAGCGGCAGCACCGTATTCTATGGCTGGCTTAAAGACCTCACGAGGGTGAACTATACTGCTGTTTATAGTACCTATAGATAAAACCTCATCATGTATAACTTTATTATGAGTGTCCAGATAAAGACCTCTCAAATGTTCTTTTGATAGAGAGTGCATATCTTTAGTGTGATCATATACATCATCGGCAGTTCTGATTGTTTTTATACCATTTATATTTTTATCAAATAATCTCTTACCCAGCTCTCCGCAGGCTATAATCTGACAAGTCTTAACAAGGGGTATACCAAGATCTTTAGAGATCTTCTCTATATCAGAACCCGTATCTGAGAATATACTTTTACCATATTCTTTAAGAACACGAGAGGCCATAGACAACACATCTTCCTTCTTAGTTCCAGTGATTAAGACAACTGACAGTAATTCAGATAAATTTAAAGATTTAGGACCAAAAGCTAATAGTTTTTCTCTAGGTTGATCATAAGTTGGTAAATCCTTTACCTTCAAAACATAATGTTTAAGGTTTTTGTCAGAATAAGATATACCTTTATCTATAAATATCAAATCACCGTTTTCTACTTTAGCATACGGTGATTTGATGAGTTTATTATCTTGTTTGGTTTTTATTTTTTTTGTTGACACAAGTGTATTATAACACACCTGTATTTTCATAAAAATTGACTGTATTGATTATATAGTCTCTACCACTAAGACATTTGATTCAGCAGTCTTTTTAAAAGGTGTACCTGAAACAACAACAACTTTATCTCCTTTTTTAACCAATTTATCTTTCAACAGAGAAGCTTTTGCATTTTTCCACGCATCTTCAAAATTTGTATATTTTGGAGTCACATGTGCATATGTACCATAGAATAAGTTTGACTGATTGGCCGTTGTTTGATCTGGAGTCATAAGTATAAGAGGTTTTTGACCTTTATAACGAGCAAGCATTCTAACAGCATAACCAAATTCACTTATAGCAACTATAAACTTTGAATCTATGTTGTCAGCTGTAAATACCGCTGATTCACATATTGATTGACCTGTACTATGTTCATTTACTCCTATATTAAACATCACATTTTTCTGTCTAAGCTCATTTTCAACTTTCATAGCAACCTTTGTCATCATCTCTACGGCTTCTACTGCATAATCACCCAATGTTGTTTCTTCTGAAAGCATTATTGCATCTGTACCATCATATATAGCGTTTGCTATATCTGAGATCTCAGCACGTGTAGGAACAGGATTTTTAATCATACTCTCTAGCATCTGTGTAGCTGTTATAACAGGTTTACCTGCGTGATTACATTTCTCTATGATCATCTTTTGATAACCAGGAACTGCTTCATAACCAACTTCAACCGCCAAGTCAC
>CAZSTO010000006.1:0-21331 GCA_964610005.1 uncultured Candidatus Saccharibacteria bacterium | reverse complement strand
AAAGATGAATGAAAAAACCAAAAGATTAACTTTTGGTAAAGATTTAACATTATCACAACTAGAAACGCTTATATTTATAAATACAGACAACAAGAGGACTATGGAAAGTATATCCAAACATCTAAACATAACTCCCCCATCAACCACATCACTTATAGACAAACTTTACAAACAAAAACTTATAGCAAGAAAACCGGACAAAAATGATAGACGACTCACATATATAGAGTTAACCCCAAAAACCAAAAAAGAGTTATCGAAGATGAAGTCAGAAAAAGAAAAAGTCTTTAACTCCCTATTATCAAAATTAACAGAAACTGAAAGAAAAAAATTTAAACAATTAATAATAAAACTTATAGATTAATCAACAGAAAAATATATGAAGAAACATTTAAAAACAATTATAAATAAACCATTATTAGTAACTGCTATATCATTATTTATAGCCATAATAATAGGTGTATACGCATATATATTGATAAATCCAACAACTAAGTACAGATTCATCAATGCCACATCCGGTTCTATAACAAATAATACAACTCATGTATCTTTAGGATTTCTATCTAGTGGTAGAATAAAAACATTAACAGTTAAAACAGGCGATACAGTTGTCAAAGGTCAATTATTGGCAACATTAGATGATGAAAGTGCTTTAGGTGCTATAACTCAAGCTAAGGCTGCTTATGATATCGCATTAGCTAATTATCAAAAAGTACAAAATGGTGCCACAAATGCAACTATAGATATTGCAAATAATGGTGTAAAAACCGCAGAACAGAATTTAAGTCATCTAATACAAAATGGATATACTCAAATAGATGGTTTGATAAGAACAAATGTTGACGGTTTATATTCATACCCGAACTCTGATAATCCAGAATTTAGATTAAGTTTATTTGATCAAACAACAAACACCGTATCAACCATAGAGCCATTGGATTCAACAACTAGAATGGAATTAAAAAACTCTAGATTAAATATAAGATCAATGTTGAATGATTGGAAAAATAACACCGATGAACAAACTTTGTTACAAAATCTAAAAACAACTCAAAAATATTTAAATGATATTTCCAATACCTTAAACACTTTAACTTATGACACAAAATATCAATCAAATGTAGATAAGGCCAAATCAAACATATCTTCGGCACGTATAACAGTTAATACAATGATCGATAATGTACAAAATGCTCAACTTGCAATAAAAACCGCAAAATCAAACGCTAACGCTGTTACGACTTCAGCTAGACCTGAAGATCTAGAAGCTGCTAGAGCCCAAGTCTCAAATGCTCTTGGTGCATTACAAATAGCTCAAAGTAATTATAATAATAGAATCATCAAATCCCCCGGTGACGGTATCATTACTGCTGTTAGATTATCTGTTGGAGAAGTTGCGGCTTCAAATGCAACTATTATAGAAATATCAGGAAATAATTTTTCTAAAGACGTATCTATAATGTTGCCTAAAAATGCAATCATAGATAAAGGTAGTAAAAAATACGTATTAATAAAGATAGATGATAAAATCACAGAGAAAGAAGTTACTGTGGGAGAGAGTGATAATGAAAATGTGGAAATATTATCAGGCATAACTCTAGAAGATAAAATAGCAATAAAATAAAAAATATATGAATAACATAACAGAAAACAAAAAAGAAAAATTATTCTTAAAATCATGGGTACAAAGTGTTACCTCTATGACTATAATATTCGGTATATTAATAGGATTTATATATTTTGAATACAATAAAAATACAGTATTTATAGAGAATTCATATCTTGATGCTCCACTATCAAATGTTAGTTCAGCAACTGCTGGAGTATTAAACGCCATATATGTAAAAGAAGGTGATATTGTATCTATAGATCAAAACATTGCATTAATAGGTTCTGAGATAGTACATGCAAAAGAATCAGGTGTTATATCAACTGTCCCACATGTTATAGGTGGTTATTATAATGCTGGTCAAACAGTTACAACTGTTGTGGTAAATAATAAAATGAGAGTAATAGGCTCTGTAGAAGAAACAAAAGGGTTAAAGAAAATATCATCAGGACAAAAAGTTATATTCACAGTGGATGCATTTCCTGGTAGAAAATACGAAGGTGTAGTTGATGGTGTTAGTGCTGTATCAAATGAAAGTGGCGTGGCATTTTCTATATCAGATAAAAGACCTATAAAGAAATTCAATGTCTATGTAGAATTTGATCATACACAATATCCAGAGTTAAAAGGTGGTATGTCAGCCAAAATGACTATTTATACAAATAGATAAAAACATGGAAAACCAAGTATTATCAGAAAAAAATAATTTAAAATGGTGGATACTTATAACTGTAATTGTAGGTACTTTTTTAGGCCGTCTTGATCAAACTATAGTTAACCTAGCATTACCCAAAATAATAAATGATTTTAATCTAACTGTTGGTTCAGCAGGATGGATAGCAACTGCATATATATTAGCCAATGCTGTTTTCGTGCCTATATGGGGAAAACTCGGTGATACTATTGGTAGAAAAAAAGTTTATATACTTGGTTTTTCTATATTCATACTTGGTTCAGTGTTGGCTGGCCTAGCCTGGAATCTTTCATCAATGATTGTATTTCGTATCATACAAGCCATAGCCGGTTCCGCTGACTACCCTACTGCTATGGCCATCATTGCCGTAACTTTTAAGGAAGGCAAAGAGAGGGCTCAAGCGTTAGGCATATGGTCATCATCTTTTGCGGCCGCATCAGTTTTTGGTCCACTCTTAGGTGGTCCACTTATAGATAATTTTGGTTGGAGATCTGTATTCTTAGTGAATCTACCAATAGGTATTATCGGATTATTAATGGCTATGAGATTTATTAATGAATCAAGATCAGAAAATAAAACTTATTATTTTGATTGGTGGGGTGCTATCACACTTGGTGGAACTTTATCTGCTTTAGTTCTTGTGCTTGATAAAGGAGCAGATTGGGGTTGGGGTTCTATAGAAGCAAATATATGTTATACAGTAATATTAATATCTTTGGCTATATTTATAAAAATAGAACAAAAAGTTAAAGAACCTATTGTTGATTTAAAAATGTTTAAAATCCCCGCTTTTGTAAACACAATGGCAAACAATTTTATAATATTCATGGGTATGATGGGCGCATTATTCTTAATACCGGTTTTTGCTCAAACCTTTATGGGTTATAACGCAACTGAAACAGGGTATTTATTCATGCCTATGGCTGGAGCACTTATGTTAGCATCCCCTATAGGCGGAAGACTTATGGGCAAAGTCAAATCAAAATACATCATCTTTGCCAGTACTATAGTTGCTGCATTTGGGATATTTTTATTTTCATTTCTTGACGCCAAATCTGGTGCATTAAGCATAATAATACCGCTTTCTATTATGGCCTTCGGTATGGGTTTTGGCATGGCTCAAAGAACGAGTCTTATTGCTTCCCTAGTTCCACCAAGTGAAATAGGTGTGGCTTCATCAATATTAGCTTTAGCTAGAAATATAGCTGGTGCTTTCGGTATAGCTGTTTTTGGAGCAATATTGAGTAGTCGTATTGGCGACAATATTTTATCTATAAATAATTATAGTTTACTTAACAGTGCTAATCCTGTAGACAGACAAAAATATATAATATTAGTAGAATTATTGGCACAAATAGATGCTTATAAATATGTATTCTTTATAGCATCTATGGTTGTATTGGTTGGATCATTTGCTATATTATTCTTAAAAGTACAAAAAGAAAATACTATCACAAAAGTTCATGTTGAATAATTTATAAATTATTTTAACCTAACCTCATATATAACCCCATCAGAAATATACTTACCTATTTTAAATTCACCTGCCTCATATTTATTTACAGAATCTATAAGATCTTCATCTTGTAAAAGCTTAATAACATAGTCTCTTTCAGCATCTACATAATGATCTACTCTATGAGTAAGTTGATAAGTCAAAACATCTAAACCTAATCCCATATCATAACTAGCTGAACCTATCCATACATTTGCATTGTCAGTATCAACATTATTTTTTCTAGACCATAAATCAACATCTTCCGGATTCATTATCACATCAAAGTTACCTGCCCAAAATCTTATATGATGTCTACGTCTAGGATTATTATTCACATCTTCTTGTAAACCTATATCCTGTTTTCTACCAAATAAATACAAATTACTAAAAGGAGCTCTTGGATACGGTTTTTTCATAATCACACTTTTTAACATCTTATATCCTGTCTCAAAAGTTAATTCATCAGCCTCTTTCCATCCTATGGTTTCAAAAGCTTTCATAAGCTTCTCTTTATTTCCATAAAATATTAGATTCACAGGATCACCTATCAATCCATCTTTAGCCAAAGTAAACTTAGGAATACGACCCGCTCTAACTATCATAACTGTCAAATGTATAGTCAAGGGTAATATAAAATAAGCAACTATTATATAAGTAATAATCCAAGCTATAAACATGGGTATATGCCTATCAAAAAATACAAACATATTTACAAAGACAAAAATCAAAACCAGAATGGCAACTATATCTATAATCAGTCTCTGTATAAATCTTATTAGGAATAGCATATATAGAGTGTAGCAGATTTGTTGACAAATTTCCATTGATGTTACTAATATGCTAAACTTATTTTCATGGAAAAATATTTTACAGACAATCATATAAGACAAATAGATAACGCTGAGACATTCGAAGAATTAGCAAAAATAGCCATAGAAGTTCTAAGAGAAATGTCTGAAAAAGAAAATAAACCTATAGTTGAAATATGTGGACCAATATCCACAGGCGGACTCGGTAATACTAAAGACAATCTAGAGAGATTTGATAAGGCCATAAAGACGGCCTGTGAAAAAGGTATGTGCGTCTTTACTCAACTCCCTTTTGAAAATGCCATAGGAAAAATCATGTATAAATATCCAGTAACTGATGGATATCATATGGATATATTAGATATATTTTACAGAACAATATTTTCTTCCGGGTTAATAAATAAGGCCCTATTTCTACCTGATTGGGAAAGTTCTAAAGGAGCTAGATGGGAGAGAGATTTGGTCACAGAACTTGGATTAGAGATATTAGAATATCCCGTTGAATGGTTGGAAGAATAAAAACAAAAAAACACCCAATAAGGGTGTTTTTATATAAAATATCAATCAAGAAATTGTATCTCGAATTGGTACATACCCATACCACATGATCCATTTAACTTTCCAGATTTTTGTATGCCTATATCTATATCAGTAGAACCATTTTGAGGTAGCATCTTAAATATATTCATACCAGGAATTCTAACCGATGATGAGCAGTCAAAAGTGTTCAATGTGTTAAATCTGATTACGGTAGGCATATTTGCTTTAGCGGTACTTTTTCTAGGTTGATATCCACCCCTCGCGTTTATTTGAATTATTTGTTTACCATCTACAATAGATACATTATTGGCATTATTATCTTTTGTGGCATTATCGATGTTTACACCATTAGAAAAAGATGAACCAGAAAATATTATTGCTAATAATACTAATAATATAGCTATTGATATTGAGACTATTATTTCTTTCATATGCTTTGTTTTTTAAAAATTAAATATTGGTGGTATTAAACCTATTATAACTAAACTATTAATAATATTAAATAATGAAAATAAAATAACTATTAATCCTGCTGTCTTAAAGAATATACCTGATTTAGAATTATTTTTTATACTAAATGAACTAAAGCTTATCAAAGCCAATACGGGTAAAGTACCCAAAGCAAATGATAGCATAGTTAAAGCCCCTCCTATAAAACTACCGGTAGACAGTGTGTAAAGCTGCATTGATTGAGTAAACCCACAAGGTAAAAAGAAAGTTAATATTCCGACAAAGAATGGTGTTAAAGTGTGATTAAACTTAGCTACCCCGTGCGCTTGTTTACCAATAAATTTTGGCATAGATATTTGCATTTTTTTTGTAAAATGAAATACATCTAATAAATTTATACCTAAAATTAACATAACAAATCCGATCACTAAACCCAATATAAATGTCATAGTTGTATTTAAAGTAAAAGCTGATCCTATAGATCCTATAACCCCACCCAAGATAAAGAAAGATATTATTCTACCCACATGAAATAAGACCTGTGGTTTTATTTTGTCACCCTCTTTCGCAAAAGTCGCAGACATAGACAATAATAATCCACCAACAACGGCCATACACGTCGACAATGAAGCGATGATACCTATAATAAATGCTGTACCATAACTAGTTCCTTGTCCCCCTACAAGATTAACAAAACCTGTTTTCTGTAAAAAAACAAACAATATCATAAACATGATGGCTGTAGGTATGGCGATTTTAAAATCAGATAGATTTTTATTTTTATTTTGTTTTTCTAAGGATAGGCTGTAACCATTTTCTTTTATAAGATTGGATAAAGTTTCCACGATCTGATTATTATCAATACCCTCAAAATTTCCTTCTATTTCTATAGAATGATTACTCAGTTTGACTTTCACATTTTCTATTTGAGGATGATCTTTTAATTTATCTTCAATCAATAATACACATGAATTACAATGCATACCATTGACATGAAAATTATATTTTTGTATTTGTTTTTGAATCATTTTTTTTATTTGTGAATATTATATTTTTTTATTTTTAATACGTAATGAATTTGATACAACTGAGAACGAAGACATGGCCATCGCAAAACCTGCAAATATTGGATTCAATAATGCAAATGCCGCCATAGGTATTCCCACTATATTATATATGAAAGCCCAAAAAAGATTTTGTTTTATGCCTCGCATGGTAATCTTTGATAATCTTACCGCTTTAACAAGTTTAGATATATCACCATGTAATAACGTTATACCCGCTGACTCTATAGCCACATCAGTTCCATTACCCATGGCAATACCGACATTAGCCTGTGCTAACGCCGGTGCATCATTAACACCATCTCCTGCCATAGCAACTATTTTACCTTCATTTTGTAATTGTTTTATCTTTGCCAATTTATCTTGAGGTAAGACATTGGCTACGACTTCATCTATATTAACCTGTGAAGCTATATACTTTGCAGTTTTTTCTTCATCGCCAGTCAACATGATGACTTTTATACCAAGTTTATGCAGATCTTTGACAGCATCCTTAGAATCTAATTTTATCTCATCTGATATCATTATGAACCCTAATACTTCTTTATCGGTAGATAACACAACAGGAGTTTTACCCTGATCAGTATATATACTTATTTTCTCTTTATCTATTTTTAATTTTAAACCATCAATTAATTTAACATTACCAACATAATACTGAACATTATTTATGGCAGCTTTCAATCCTCGTCCTTGTATGATTTCAAAATCATTTACATTATATAAATCAATATCTTTGTTTTTTGCATAATTCAACACAGCATGAGCTATAGGGTGTTCTGATTTATTTTCCAGAGAAGCTAATATTTTTATAAATTCTCTTTCATCCAATTTTGATAGATTTTCTATATTAACTATATTTGGTTTACCAATAGTTATAGTACCTGTTTTATCAACAACAACAGTATCTACTTTATGTAGGTGCTCTAATGTCGATGCATCTTTTACTAAGATACCATTTTTTGCACCTTTACCTACACCAACTATAATAGCTGTTGGAGTTGCTAAGCCTAATGCGCACGGACAAGCTATAACAAGTATGGATACAAATGATATAATTCCTAAAGATAAAGCTGTTGAAAATCCATAAACACTAGTACCTATAGTCAACCATGCTAGTAGAGTAACAAAAGATACAATCAATACTGTAGGAACAAATACACTTGATATTTTATCAACCAAGGCTTCTATAGGCGCCTTACTCCCTTGTGCATCTTCAACCATTTTGATGATTTGAGACAGCAATGTTTCTGATCCAACTTTAGTAGCCTTAAACACAAAAGTTCCATTTGAGTTTATGGTACCAGCCACCACACTATCACCAATCTTTTTTCCTACAGGTATTGGTTCGCCTGTTATCATAGACTCATCGACAAAAGATGATCCTTCTATTATTACACCATCAACAGGTATTTTATTACCAGGTTTTATAATGACCCTATCTTCATGAATAACATCTTGTATAGGTATCTCTATTTCTTTACCATCATGTATAACTAAAGCGGTTTTAGCCTGTAAACCAAGTAATTTTTCTATTGCATCACCAGTTTTTCGTTTTGATTTTGCTTCTAAGTATTTTCCTAAAGTTATAAAACCAATCACAACTATAGTTACATCAAAATAAGTATATTCTGGTAAGTTAAAAATTTTTACTAATTCTGGAAATAAAGTAATAATCACACTATAAGAATAGGCTACAAGAGTACCTATACCTATTAAGGTATCCATATTCGCAACTTTATGTTTAATAAACCTGGTCACACCTAATAAATAATCTTTACCGACCCAAAACATAGAAACTGTTGCTATCAGCATAGAAAAAGTATTAAACAAATTCATAGGTATAGGTATATTCGGTATATTAGCAAAATATTTAGATAATATATCCCATAACATTAAAACGAATATTATAAAAGTTATCGGCAATATAAAATCTTTCTTCTGTTTTAATATTTCAAAACCTTTATGAGAATTTTCGTGATTCATGTGATTCATATTAGACACATTCTCCATATTATTATCATCAACAAGAGAATAACCATATTTGTTTATTTCTTCATTCATTTCTTTAATCGAAATTTTATCAGAATCAAATTCAACTTTAGCTTTTTCATTTGCATAATTAACAGACACAGATTTTACAGGAGCCAATGATGATATTTTTTTGGTAATAACAGCGGCACAACTAGCGCAATGCATACCGTCAATTTTAAAAGTTTTATTAGTCATAATAATCTTATTTTTAATATATTATATGTTATACCAAGTCTTTCTTAAATTTTTTAAAGTTTCAATACCACCGGTTAAAAACGCCTCAACAGCATCTGCATTATTCAAAATTTCAACACGACTAGATTTTATATGGGTTTCTTTAGTCATCTTTATACCTTGTTCATGATGATAAATAATAGCATTCAAAAAACGTAGATCTGACTTATCATCTACTGGACCAAGATTGGCAACCTTGGGATCTTTTACTATTTTCGTATCATTATACCAATCTTTCTTCCATTTATATAACTGATCTATAGCAACAGGCTCATCTTTAAGAATATTTTCAGATAAGGATTTCATCTCTGGCCTAGTCGTGTTTTTACCCATTTGTTCCGCCAATAACACGGCACCCCTATGATGAGCTATCATCGCATTTATATATCTTAAATCAAATTTTCTATCGGCTTGCCCTAAATCCATAGAATTTTTATCATACATGTTATTTCTATACTCTGAATTATTAAAATAACCTATATTTATACCGATAAACATCGATACTATTATTAAACCCAATGTTGTATATATTGATATTTTCATATTTTTTATATTATTTTATTTTCTTTTTAATCTATAAACTTTTATAATTTCTTCTGTGGCTTTATCTGTCTTTCCTTGTTTGATTTGTTTAACTAGACAGTGACCAAGATGATGCTCAAGTAGTTTATCTTCAACATTTGATATACCCTGTTTAACAGCAGATGCTTGTGTAATCACATCTATACAATAAGCATCTTTTTCTATCATTTCTGATATACCCCTAACTTGACCCTCTATAATTTTTAATCTATTTATTAATTTTTGTTTTTCTGTAGCCATATTTAATATACTATACCCCCTAGGGGGTATAGTCAAATACATAAAATAAATTAATGTGGATAACAATCAAAGATGTTATAATATACATATGACAAATATATATAATTCATATAAAGAATATTTACAAGATAATCCGAGAAATCTATGGTTTAAAAGAAAAATATATGGCTGGGGTTGGACACCGGCAAAACCTCAAGGTTGGTTAACTATATTGATTTGGTTAATGGTTGTTGTCTTGGCAGTTATGAATCCAGAACAATATCCACAATTTAAAATAGCAATAATAGTTATTGCTACTATATTGCTATTCTATATCTGTTACAAAAAAGGTGAAAAACCTCGTTGGCAATGGGGATTGAAGAAATAATTACTCACTCAAAACTCCATCAAACTCTGCTTCATTATTAACAGCTTCTTCTTTTGTTGTTCTAACAATACCATCTTTATGATGAGCTGGAGCATATATCGTATACAGTTTTAAATCTTCTGTTGTAGAAGTATTCATAACATTATGCTGACTACCACTTGGGACTATAACCGTATCACCGTCTGCCACCATATATTCTGTTTCATTTATTATTACCCTTCCTTCTCCTTTTTCAAATCTAAAAAATTGATCATTCTCAGTATGCACTTCTGAACCTATCTCTTCACCTGGTTTTAAACTCATAAGCACAAGTTGCATATGTGCTCCTGTGTATAAAACTTTTCTAAAATTATTATTTTCTATTGTTAATTTTTCTATATTTTCTTTATATCCTTTTTTCATATTTTTATTATACAACAATGCGTTAACATGGTGGGTTGACTATATAGATATGTGTGGTAGTATAAGAACGTTTACACATTAACCAACCCCACAAAACCATGGATAGAATCGACAGCTATAACGGAGTTCTCGGCCTGATTGAAACATTGGTGAAGACCGGTCAATTGACAGGTGGCCACAACATCATCAAGGAACTTGATGATCAATTCAAGGTCGGCCCCCTCTTTGAGAAGGACTGCAATTTCAGAATGATCGTCAGCGATCCTGATGCCTGGGTTGCTGACATTGGCATGAGCAACAAGAGAGTTATCGAACTTGTCCAAAGTAAAGACCATCGAGGAAGGATTCAATTCTCGATCCAGTCGACAACGTACGGATCCATAGCGATCACTTTTGTATTTGAACCGTCGGAAAATCAATTCATGTTCGATGTGTACGAACATGTCCCCTGTGACCCATCATTGAAAAGAGCATGCTATCTCCCCACCGAACCTGTCTGAATACCGTCGACCATCCACCCTAACCCCATACCCCGGGACCACACAACAATGTGGGACCGGGATTTTTTTTATGATAAAATGATAATCATATGATATCAGACATACTTGTAATATTTGCAACGATTATACTTTTCTTATTTGCGGTAAGTAAATTCAGTAGAAGTATAGAAAGAGTTGCAGGTGAAAAAATGAAATTATACTTATCAAAAATTACAGAGACCCGATTTCGTTCAACTTTTATAGGATTTATAGTTAATGCCATAGTTCAATCAAATAGTGCATTGACTGTAACCTTAGTAGGTTTAGTAAATGCAGGACTTATAACATTTAGAGGTGCATTAGGGGTAATAATAGGATCAAATGTCGGTAACACATTAACTTCACAGATGATTGCTTTTAATGTCATAGGTTTGGCGCCATTATTCATCGTTATAGGATTTATTATGAGACGTTTTCATAGTCCTGTTAAACATTATTCTGGACCAGTATTTTATTTTGGTTTAATGTTTTTGTCCTTAAGTTATATACAACTTTTAATACATCCATATACACAAAGCCCTGAAACATTAAAGATAATATCAAGTGTAGATAATATATATTTAGCAATAATAGCGGGTATTATAATATCTCTAATATTTCAATCTTCAACCGTAACATCTGTATTAGCTATAACATTAGCAACACAAGGATTATTAAATTTTGATCAATCTTTTGGAATAATAATGGGCTCAGGAGTAGGAACAACTGCTACGGCTTTAATGGCGGCCATAGTTATGAATACAGCCGCACAAAGAACGGCAGTGGCGCACTTTTTGTTTAATATAGTTGGTGCCATATTAGCGATAATATTACATAATCCATTAAAAAATCTCTTATTATCACTCGATACAAGCTTAGGACAAACACTGGCAAATGCACATGTACTTATGAGCATAATCACTGCTATTGTATTGTTATTATTATTTAATATATATGCAAAAATTGTAGAAAAAATAATACCTGAACGTGGATTATTTCATAAAACTAGAAATGTTATAGAAAATAAAATCTAGATAGATAATACATTCTCACTATGTTATAAATAATAATATGAATAACATAGTTCAAGAAATAGAAAAAGTATTATTATTTATTAATATAAGGGATGTATTTGATATAATCATAATCGCCTTATCTGCATATTTAATACTAATATTTATAAAACAGACTAGATCATTTTTTATACTCGGATCTTTTTTGATGTTATTTGTATTAAATTTTATTTCTCAAAGATTTGACTTAAGTTTAACTAGACAATTATTTGAACCATTATTGACATTCTTTATTGCTGTATTCGTTATCGTATTCCAACCTGAAATACGAAAATTCTTCAAATGGTTATCATCAGGTAGAACTGTTTCATTTAAAAAAGCTTTATCATTACCAGAAAACAATATACAGACTATTGTTAGAGCAGTCTTTGAAATGGCTAGAATAAAGATGGGTGCTATATTGGTTTTACCAGGTGAATACCCCTTAGATGATATTATTGAAGGTGGTTTCCCTTTAAATGGTAAAATCTCATTCCCTCTTATATTATCTATATTTGATTCATCATCACCTGGTCATGATGGTGCCATATTAATAGAAGGATCTGAAATAAAAATGTTTGGCCTTCATTTACCATTAGCACAAGAATTCAAAGAATATAATCGCGTGGGAACTAGACATCGTGCCGGTGCAGGTATAACTGAAAAAACAGATGCGATGAGTATAATAGTCTCAGAAGAAAGGGGCGAAGTATCTGTATCAACTAAGGGTAAATTACAAAAAGTAAAAACCCCTGAAGAATTAGCAAATATTATTGCAGAGTTCACAAAACAAGAAGAGAAAGTTGAGAGTAAACCTCATGGTATATTACATTTTATATTTATAAGAAATACACTATTAAAAATAATATCAGTATTAATATCAATTTCATTATGGGTATTCTTTGTATATGGTGCGAATATAGTTAAGATAAATTATGAAATACCTATACAATTTAAATCATTAGATAATAATCTAACGATAAAAAGTACAAATCCAGAAAAGGTTACCATAACAATATCCGGAAACAAAACAGATGTCAGTCGTCTAAAACCTGAGGATATAAACATCATAGTTAACGCTCAAAATTTTAGACTTGGAGATAATTATCTAACAATAAGTAAAGATAATATACAGACCCCGTCTTATATAGAGTTAACAGGATTCTCAAATAAAAATATACAAGTAAGAACAATAGAGAAAACCGATTAATAGCAACCACCTAGATTTTCAACCTTCTCAAAACCCATATTCATTAAAATCATCTTGGCCATCTCAGCACGACTACCCGAAGCACAATACAAATGTATTGTGTCTTCTTTTTTATTTATATTATTTAAAATATTTTTAGCTGTATCAGTGTTATGATATATATCTTCAACAGGCAAATTTATAGCATTCTCCTTATGATAATCCTCATATTCTTCAGGACTTCTAACATCTATCAATATTATTTGTGACATATAAAGATTATATCATCTATGTCAAATTACCAACCACCAGAAGAACCTCCACCTCCTGATGACCCACCGCCACCAGAGAATCCTCCTCCTCCACCGAAGCCACCAAATCCTCCAATACCACCGCTACTATTTATACCACTTTTAAGTTTAAACAATTTTGGATATCTCGAGGCTAACATATCTAACAATAATCCTATTATCGTGATTCCAAAAGCTAATATAAAACCTGTTATTGAATAAACAACAACACCAATAATGAAACCTAAAACTCCACCAAACCAATACGATTTTGATTTAGAAAATAGATACATGATAACCCGTAGAATCATAAAAACAAAAAATAATATAACTATTATAACTTTTCCTATTTCTGAATCATTAATTAAAGAACTAAAATCATTATTACTTTGTGTATAAACTTCATTTTTATTTATCCTATCAATGATCTGATCAAGGCTTTGATTTATACCACCTATATAATCGCTGTTTCTAAAAGCCGGAGCGATAACATCCCTTTGTAATCTTCCTGTATACACGTCAGGAATAATAGGTTCTAAACCATAACCAGTCTCAAATCTATTTTTTCTATCATTTAAAGATATTAAAAATAATAAACCATTATTCTTAGTTTTTTGCCCTAAACCATTTTCATTAAATATTTTATAAGCATAAGTTTCTATAGTCTCACCTGACGGCAATGATGGTATCGTAACAACAACTATTTGATTTGTGGTGTTTTTATCAAATTCAGCAAGTTTATTTTCCAATACACTTTGTTCATTATCAGGTATTATATTTGCATTATCTGTAATATAGGTTTTGAGTTTTATAGATTCAGCATTTACACCTAAAGCAAAAAAACCGACAAATAAAATAGTTAATAATTTTATATATGTCAGTTTTTTCATGGTTTTATTTTATATCAACCTTTTTTATAAATCCACCTTTGGAGCTTGTTCAGAACCTTTTGTTGATTCAAAGTAAGGTTCTTCTCCAAATCCAAATATCTTAGCAAATATCACACCAGGAATTCTCTTAACTTTTAGATTGTATTCTTTTATCATGTCATTATACTTTTGTCTTTCAACAGATACTCTATTTTCTGTTCCCTCGAGTTGTACCAATAAATCCTGCACTAAGGCTGATGATTTTAGATCTGGATAATTTTCAGTTATAACCAAAAGTCTTGCCAAAGCTGATTCTACTTGTGATGCGGCTTGAACTTTTTGTTCTTGAGTTGTAGCACCTGAATATCTACTTCTAGCATCTGCTATTTCACCAAAAACAGCTTGCTCTTGCTTGATTGAACCTTTAACAGCATTTACTAAGTTTGGTATAAGATCAAATCTCCTTTGATATTGATTTTCAACCTGTGACCATTGTGCTGTATAAGTTTCTCTGCTTTGCACTAAACCGTTATATGAGGAAAATATCCATAGGGCTATAACAGCTAATACTACTATTGTGATTATTGTTGTCTTTTTCATAAGGTTAATTTTAACACTTTTGTAAATATGTGCAATTTGCATTGACAGATACAAAATGATAATGTCATAGTATGCACCTTTTCAAATTACTAGTCTGGTTAGGTATTTTACCAAAACCTGTGATTAAACACGGTTCAACAAGAATCGTATGGATCTTTCCAAAATTTGCGGTTAAGTTTCCAAAGACTGATTTATGGAAAGTCATCAGAATCCTTTGGAAACATAAGAACAATTCATGGTGGGTCAAAACCATCCTCTTTTCCAAAACAAAACAATTTCCATGCAGTATTCATCAAATGTGCCTATGTGGTTTTATAAGTAACTGGGGAGAGTTCATGTTTTTCCTCAGGAACAGAAAATCTACCTTCATATTCCCAACATATTTTTCGTTGTTTGGAATATTCAACATCACCCCAATAGGAAGAGAATCCAATAAGGCGCCGTTACAGAAATTAAGAGAGTGTATACCCGGAGGTTTTGGTAGGCACGATGTACATCATTTTGCTTATGCTGAAAATTTCTGTAAGTACCACAACAGATTTTGTATCTGGGATTATGGATCTCCAGAAACCAGAGAAGCCATCACCCGAAATCAGGCATTGCTAGACCGCTTTTCACTGGAAGCTGACCTCGAGTAGGTCGGCTTCTTTTCTTTATTTTATATCACCCTATCCCCACAGACATTAACCCCTTCCTCAAGGAGGAGTTTTATTTTCATATTTTTATCTCTCTTTCCTTTGTATGTATATTCCCCTATTCTGCCATCAGATTTAACCACCCTATGACATGGAACAATAATCGGATTGGGATTTAAGCCGACTATGGTAGCTATAGCTCTTATAGCCTTAGGTTTACCAACTTTTTTAGCAAGTTCTTTATAGGTCATAACTTGCCCTTTTGGTATCTTAGATATTTGTTTATATACTTCTTCTTTTAAATTTTTTGTAGCCATATTTTATCTACATTATATAATCTCTATACTCCTCAACAAATTTTCTCATATCATTCATAAGTACTGCATTTGGATTACATTTCAAAACCATACCATCAAGATACATTAAACTTCTGATTATAGAAAATATTCCCTTTTCAAAATTCATACCGGAAATAACACCCAATTTTATAGTTAACATCATTTGTTTTGTTAAAGATATTTCAGAAACTGTCTTTCCTGTAAAATCTTTATAAAGATCAAGCATTTTATTTTCAAAATTTTTATACTCTTCACCCGTTAATTCTTTTTCAGACATTTTATTTAAACCTTGTGCACAACCTATATAATCATTATGACTTAATGCATCAAAGAATACGCATAATCCTTTACGAATCTTGTCCCCCACTTTTCCTATAAAAGCATTATCTATAAAATAAAATTTTCCCTGATCATATATGATATTACCTGGGTGTATGTCACCATGAAAACGTCCAATTATAAAAATATAAAATCCTTGTATATAGAAGAATTTCAACATATCATCATATGTAAATTTTTTCTCATTCAATAATTCATCTATCGTTTTGCCTTGAATAAAATTTGAGACCAAAGTATTTTCATCAGAATATTCTTCATATATTTTATTAAATGATACCATTGATAAATCAAATTTATCTTTATATTCTTCATATATATCAAGTAAAGTTTTTTGTCCTTTTATTTCATTCCTCAAATCTAGCTCTGTTAAAGTATACTCTTCTATATCATCGAGTATTCCTAGAGGATTACCAACACCTTTGAGTTTAGGATTTAACCATAATATCAATTTAAAAAATTTTCTTATTTTCGCCACATCATGAGAAAATTGTTTCTTAAATTTTGATTTTACAATCTTTATAACTATATCAGTATCATCTAAAAGTTTAGCTTTATAAACTTGACCAACAGAGGCTGATGCAAAAGGTGTTTTTTCTAAACTTTTATATTTACCTATAAAATTTTTATTAAATTCAGTATCTTCAAGTGGTATTACTGTATTTTGTCTATACAATTTCGCCAAATGTTCACATTTTTCAGGGGGTAAAAAATCTAGCCTTAATGCATGTATTTGACCAATCTTTATAGCTAATAAACCATATGATTGTATCAAATCAAGATTAGGTAAACCTTTCTTATAATATAATTCGTATATTAATCTTAAAGATTGTATTGTGTTCATTTTATTATTTACTTATTTTTTCTTCTATCAAATCGGCCACTATTCTACCGGATTCCAATATAGTTGGTAGTCCTGAACCTGGATGAGTACCACCACCAACAAGATACATGTTTTTAATATCTTCAAATATATTATGAGGTCTCAAATAAAGCATTTGATTTAAACTATGAGATAAATTAAACACCGAGCCTCTAAATACATTTACTTTATTTTCAAAATCTTTAGGAGAGATCACTCTTTCAACCTCTATATGATCACGAAAATCCGATATGCCAGTTCTCTCTATTATTTTATCTATTACAAGATTTTTATAATTCTCTTTTTCTGTATTCCAATCTATATCAGCTGTTAAATCAGAAACTGGTACCAAGATATATAAAGTAGACTTTCCTTCTGGGGCAAGAGTGTGATCTGTCTTGGATGCATTATGTATATAAAAAGAAGGATCTTTAGACAATATCTTATTATCAAATATATCTTTGATGTTTTGTTTATAGTCACCTGAAAAGAATATATTATGATGATCCAAATCTTCATATTTTTTATTCATACCCAAATATATCATAAAGGTTGAACATGAATATTCTGATTTTTCTATTTTTTTATCTTTCCACTTTTTTCTATTTTCATTTTTAATCAGATTTTTCATAGCATAAGCAAAATCAGCATTCATAATGATTTCATCTGCCCTGTCTTCCGTTCCATCTTCAAACAAAACACCAGCAGCTTTACCATCTTCAACTATTATTTCTTTTACTTTTTTATTTAAAACTATATTAGTACCATTTTCTGAAGCAACTTTAGCCATAGCTTCAGTAATCTTATGTACACCTCCTATCGGATGATATATACCGTATTTATGTTCTACATAAGAAAGAATAGTAAAAGGTCCTGGGCAATGCCATGGTGACATACCAAGATATTTTGCCTGAAAAGTCATAGATATCTTCATATCCTCATGTTTAAAATATCTAGATAAAACACCATATATACTTCTATGTATATCCATAACAGGTAAAGCCTTCAATAATTTTAACCTGAAATAATGATACCATTTATGATAAGGTACTTTTAAACAAGGATACATTTTATCAAACTTTATAGATTGTTTATTAAAATATCTATCATAATTAACCTCATCTCCAGGAAATATATTTTTTATTTCTGATTTTAATTTATCTTTATCGAAGTAAACAGGAAATTTTTTACCATTTTTAAAATGTAATTTATACAAAACATCTAATCTCCTCCAATCTATATAATCATGTAAGTTTTTACCAGCTAAGCTAAATACCTCCTCAAAAATCTGCGGCAGCATGACAAAAGTTGGGCCTAAATCAAATGTAAAATCCCCTGCCACTATAGGTGAAGTTCTTCCACCTACCTTATCTTCTTTTTCATAAATAGTAACATCATAACCTCTATGAGCTAAAATCATAGCTGAAGACAATCCACCAGGACCGGCTCCGATAATAATCACTTTTTTCTTATTCATGGAAAATATTATATCACAAATTACTGTTGAGAATTCCCTACATCATACATCTCAAGTGAAGTATTGAGTTGTCTATTCACCCTTATAAAAGTTGCTCTCTTAGATAATTCTTTTATAAATCTAGCACCTAGATATGTACATGTACTCCTTAATGATCCAAATAAATCTTGTATAAATATTTCTATATCTCCTTTATATGGCATAAGAACATATCTACCCTCTGATGCTCTATGTGTATCTTTTTTACCGTAAAATTCTTGTAATGCTTTATTAGAACTTGAACCAAAGAATTCTTTATATTTTTTACCATCCTTCTCTATCAAATCTCCACCACTTTGATCATAACCAGAGAACAATGAGCCTGACATATTGAAATCAGCTCCTCCACAAAATGCTTTAGCTATACATGATGGATATTTTTGACCACCATCAGCTACAACTAAACCACAATGAGCTTTTGTATTTGATATACCGTGAGCAGCATCAGCACATTCTATAACCGCTGAAAGTTGAGGATAGCCAACGCCTGTCATACGACGTGTTGTACAAACAGATCCGGGACCAATTCCAACTTTAACTATATCAGCACCTGATAATAGTATCTCTTCAGTCATCTCATTTGTGACAACATTACCAGCAATGATTATATGTTGTGGACATAATTTTCTAACAAGCTTAATAGTGTCCAAAAATCTTTCAAGATAACCATTTGGGACATCTATACAAATAAAAGAAAAATTATCAAGAAGTTTCTTAGCTTTAATTTGCTTTAACTTCTTGATATCTTCATCTCTTATGCCTAATGTATAACAAACATAATCTGGTTTTTTAAATTTTTTAAAAAATTTTTCAAAATCTTGAATTGTATAATATTTATGAAATGTGGTAATGATTTTATGTTTAGACAAAGTTTCTGCCATAGAGAAAGTACCACATGAAGCCATGTTCGCAGTCATGATAGGTACACCGGTCCAAGTTTTCGGAGAGTGTAAAAAAGTAAATGTTCTTTCTAATGAAATATCTTTTCTTGAAGTTAATGTACTTCTTTTAGGTCTAAGTAATACATCATCATAATCAAGTTTTATATCATTATCTATACGCATACATTTATTATATGCCTGCGTCTACTTAATAGAAAAGGTTAACATATTCAATAATGTATTTTATATTTGGTGAAGGACTATTTATCCAAATAAGTGGAATTTTATCTTTATTTTTACTATTTTCAATCTTATATTCTATCCACTTTACCACCTCTTGTTTATCTATATCTTCTTTAGAAGTTAAATCAGGTTCTTTGATTTTATTTTTCTTGGTTGAATCTTCATCATCTATTTTAATAACCCTTGACAATATAGTTGACAAAAATTTTACATTTTTATTTGTGTATAAAATAATGCAATTTTCTTTATCTATATCTTCAAGTATTTTTAATAATGCATTTTGAGCTTGTATGGAAATATCATCAAAAATAATTATTCCTAATCTTTTAAAATCTTTATTTAATCCATGAGATTCTTTTTGAAAATATTCTTGAAAATTTCTTATCTCATCTACAGATATATTTTTACTATTTATTACAAAAACATCTGCATTATTTTCAAAATTATCATTTACAAAAGATAATCTTTCCTCAATATTTTTATTAGTCTTTATTAATACAGCTTCACCTTTTAATATTTTCATAATTGAAATTATCTCTTAGTTACTATAGCTTTTTTATACGCATTCAAGTGATCAAGAGCTATACCTGTTCCCTTTGCCACACAATAAAGTGCATCATTGGCAACATGAGCTTTCACACCTGTACGACGGAAAACTAATTCATCTAGATTACGAAGTAGTGAGGAACCACCTGTCATAGTGATACCCTGATCTATAATATCAGATGCAAGTTCTGGAGGAGTTTCTTGTAACACATCCTTTATAGCCTTAATCATATCCCTAAGTTCTTTTGATATAGCTTTAACTATTTCATTTGTTTTTAACTCAACCGATCTTGGTAAACCAGTTATATAATCTCTACCTTTTACAGACACAGACAATTCTTCCTCAACAGTAACTGCTGACCCTATCTTAATCTTTATATCTTCAGCAGTTTTTTCACCTATAGCTAGGTTATAATTTTTCTTTACATAATCAACTATAGCACCATCTATACGAGTACCGGCACATTTTACAGAAGAACAAACAACTATACCTCCAAGTGATATAACTGCAACATCCGTAGTGCCACCACCTATGTCTACAATCATGTTTCCACATGGATCTTGTATAGATATACCAGCACCTATAGCGGCCAATATAGGTTCTTTAACAACATATGCATTTTTAGCTCCAGCACGTATAGCAGCTTCTATAACAGCACGTCTTTCTGTTGAAGTAACACCAGCTGGAACAGATATCATAACTTCAGGAGCGATAAGATTCCATTTTCCTAAAGCTTTATGTATAAAATATCGAAGCATCGCTTCTGTTACTCTATAGTCAGCAATAACACTATCACGCATAGGACGATATGCGATGATAGAATCTGGAGTTTTTCCAATCATTTCTTTTGCTTCTATACCAACAGCTAAGATTTGATTATCACCTTCTGATACAGCCACAACAGATGGTTCATATAATACTATACCCTT
>CAZSTO010000005.1:2706-25596 GCA_964610005.1 uncultured Candidatus Saccharibacteria bacterium | reverse complement strand
AGAAACACAACCCTAACCTTACCCCCTTTACCTCTTATAGATATCTCACCCAGATATAGATCAATATCGTTTTGCAAATAACATAGTTCTTATACACTTAAACCTGTATAAAAAATCAGTTCCATTATAGCAATATCCCTAATAATATTGGTATTTTCTTTATTTATAGGCATTTTTTTAGCATTCAGTAACTGATTTAGTTCCTCGCCTGTCATAAAAGATATATGTCTTTCTGGAACCTTAGCCAAATCTATTGTTTCTGGTGAAACGGCCGATATCTCATTTTTTTGCAAAAACTTAAGAAAAGACCTTATTGATATAAGATAGTAATTTTGGGTCTTCTTTCCTATAAAATCCTCTTTACTTTTTGATAAATTTATGTTCTTTTTTCTGTTTAGATACATCCTGAAGTCTCTTATATCCTGTCTTTTAATGTCTTTTACGTCTTTTATACCTTTATTTTCAAGATATTCTGAAAAAAAACCAAGATAACGACTGTAGTTATCTACAGTATTTAAACTTCTACCTTTTTCTATCTCTATATATTCCAAAAAACGACGTATAGCATCACTTATATTCATGATTAAATTATAACACATATAAACATTATCCAAATCCAAATAAGGCAAGTAAGACTGTTAATACAGTAGGGGATCGAGGGTGTTTTTTATACAACCGATAAATTAAATATAGGAATCTCTGTTGAAAAATAAGAACTTTATAGTCATATAATTTGCATAAAAATTATTTATATGATAATATATTGCAATATGATTTCTAAAATAAAAAAGTCAAAAATAATTTCAAAATCTGGTATACATAAAACAGACACAGGTTCTTCTGATGTACAAGTTGCAATATTAACAGAAAGAATAAATCAACTTGCTGATCATCTTAAAAATCACAAAAAAGATAACAGTTCAAGAAGAGGTCTTTTAAAACTAGTATCTAAAAGACTTTCTCATATGAAGTATCTAAAAAAAGTTGACGGTGATAGATATACTCAAGCTGTGAAAGTATCAAAATCAAAATAATTAGACCAGAATACAGCACGAATAAAAGACCTGCCATAAAAACACAGGTCTTTTATTTATTTTAAATATTTGTAAATTAATATATAATTCTTATATGGAAAATCTAAAACATAAAAGTCAGCGTGTGGGTATTTTTATTGATACACAAAACTTATATCATGGTGCAAAAAATCTATACAGAGCAAAAGTTAATTTTAATAATATAATACAAGACACATTAAAAGAAAGGAATCTTATAAGGGCCATAGCGTACGTTATAAATACAGATACACAAGATGAACAAAATTTCTTTGATGCACTTGGTAAAATAGGAATAGAAACCAAGATAAAAGATATACAAATATTTAGCAGCGGATCAAAGAAGGCCGATTGGGATGTTGGTTTAGCGATAGATACCATAAGACTAGCACCTAAATTAGATGTTATAATCATAGCATCAGGGGACGGAGACTTTGTGCACTTAGTTCAATATTTACAGGGCACATATGGATGCAGGGTAGAGGTAGTAGCGTTCGGTCAATCAGCTTCTGGTATGATAAAAGAGTTTGCGGATGAATTTATAGACCTATCAGAAAACCCCTCAAGATATTTAATCTACAAGAAACAATCAAATAAAAGAAAATAATACTAAATTTAAATAATTATGGATGATAAGATAGTACCAAAAACATCAATACACACATTAGAAACTGATTTAGCCACCGCGGTCAGAGATAAAGATTATGGAAAAAATATCATCAAGATAGTAACTGACCCAAACAAAAATTCTTTTGTAAACAAAAACCCAGGCGAATCAACAAATAAAACAGAGACAAATACAAAATTAGACATAAGGACCGTAGCCTTGATACTATTTTCTGTATTAATAATAGGTTCGATAATAACTTTCTATATACTATACAGATCAAACAATTCGATAATTAATGACAACATTAATACAGACACAAACCAAGTTAGCACAACAACTACAAAAAATTCACCAACTATAAAAAACAATAATATATTAAACCCTGAGATCATTAAAGATGTTGATCTTTCAAATAGAAACAAGGTGGAACTTATATCTGATATTAATAATATAAAAAATCTTGTTATAGAAAATAAAATTTCTCCATATAATAACATAGGAATACAAACAAATATTGGCCTACCTTTATTTATGGAAAAAATAAGATATTCTGGAGAGTTAAGTCTAATAAGAGCATTGTCCGATGAATATTATTTTGGATTATATTCAATGCCAAATAACAAATTTGAAACATATGCACTTATAAAAGTTAATGACTTTGACCTAGCATTCAAATCTATGCTTGGGTGGGAAAAATATATGCCTGTGGACTTAAAAGATATATTTAAAGGGAACAATACAGAAACACAATCTACAACAACAATAAAATATAAGAACGCCGACACAATCAACTTTATAGACAAAGTAATCAAAAATCACGATGTTAGAGAGTATGTCAAAAATTCCGATGATTTAACAATTGTTTACGGTTTCATCAATAATAAATATGTTCTCATAACATCAGGAGAATCTTCATTTATAGACATAAAAGATAGATTGTTAAAAGAAAATATATCTAGATAGATTTTATAATTTCTTTAATAAAAATTTAACACAAAAACATTATTATCTATTTATGGATAATAATATTAAAATATTCGGAGTTAAATACAATGATAATAAAACAGAGGCAGCAGAGATAGAATCCGTAATTCTTTCAGGAATATACAAATTTTCCATATTAGGAATGAATCAAAAAAACATATCGGAGCTTAAAGACAGAATATACTCATCTTTAAGAACACAAAAATTAATAAACCTAAAATCACATAACAAAAGAATAACGGTAAACGTGTCTCCGTATGATAACGGGGAAGTTACAAATAATTATGACTTAGGCATAGCACTTAGCTGTCTATTTTCTATGAGATTGATAAATTACCACGAAGACATATTAGCGACAGGCAGATTGTCCATACTGGGAAACGTCAATTCCAATAAAAACATCTTATCAACCATATACACAGCAATAACACATAACATCAAAACCATATGTTGCTCACATGAAGATATACAATTCATTAAAAATAAAATACAAGACATATCAAGTGTTTTAATCAAGCATGATATAAAGTTTATATCAGGAAATACTTTGGACGAATTAAATCAAAACATAAAAAATAATCAACAGGTAGACCTTTTTTCCAAAAAAATAAAACAAGATCCTATAATAAAATACAACATCAATAATCTTCCAGATGAAATAGATGAGGTAATTTTCTTATTATGTACAAAGAATAATATTCTAATCGAAAAAACAAATGAAAATAATAACTTATACAATTTCATAAAAAATCTTATATTCTATAGATCGAGATTAAGTCTGTCACAATTATTAAATTTTGCAGGTTTAACCAATATAGATGATGAACAAATATTATTAAAATACACAACACCTTACATAAACAATATACAAACACATAATGAGAAAGATTATGATAAATATCTGTTTATGAGTAAGTTTGGCTTTAATCTGATAGAAAACATCAAGAACTTAGATAGAATAAAGTTATTGAGAATAAACCAGATTAGAGCATCTAGTATGTTAGCATTTTACACAACATGCCCGTGTGGAACAGGGGAATTTTTCTTCAACCAAGACAGTAAAGTGAAATGCTTTTGTATTCAGAGGAATATATTGAGGTATAGAAATAACATCAGATTATTATCAGAAGATATTTTTGATGTTATTATAAAGAACAATATATACTCAAAAATATATCATAAAGACATATCATCAGAAGCATTCATTAATATAAATAAATTTATATTAGACTTTGATAGTAATTCAAAAAAAATAAATGTAAATATCGAAGATCGATATATGATAGATAAAATCGAATACATAAAAAGCTTTGGTTTTAAAGATGAAAATCTAATAAAGAAAATATTTAACACATCAATAGAATATGAAAAATTTCTATCAATAAAAAGTAAAAATGATATTGAGGAAATCAATATCATTAATACCAAAACATTAGATAAGATTATAAATTTATTTAAAAAGGATTTCTAGCTCCACGAACCTCAAAATGAAGATGTGGACCTGTAGACCTACCTGTATTACCTGATCTACCTATAACATCACCACGATCAACAGTTTGACCGATATTTACACCAATACTATCAAGGTGAGCATATAAAGTCTGTGTTCCGTTTTGATGTTTAATAACTATATAATTACCATATCCACCATTCCAAGCGTCTCCACCACGCACCAATGTCACAACACCAGAAGCTGCTGCATATACAGCTGTACCAATAGGGGCACCGAAATCTATACCGTTGTATCCGTGTATACCTTGAGTCTTAATACCGTTAATAGGTCTGACAAAATATCCGGCAGAAGTATTATTTTTAGGCTTATCATTATTACCTTTATTTGTTTGATTTTTTGGATTATTTGAAGGTTTATCTGCTAGTTTTGCACCTGGAATAATTATAGTTTCACCTATTATCAATTTATTACCCTCTGTTTTATTAAAACCTACAATATCATCCTCTGTAACACCAAATCTAGAAGCCAAACCACTAACAGTGTCACCTTTTTTAACCTTATAAGATAAACCCGACACCGGTAATATAACAAGTTTTTGACCAACTTTTATAGTACTCTTTGAATTCAAATCATTGGCCCATAAAATGGTTTCAACCGAGATATTATGTTTTTCAGCAATAGAACTCAAAGTGTCACCAGGCGCAACTTCATATTCTGATATATCACCATCTGAATCGACCAACTCAACAACATCACCACTAACATCTACATCTAAAACAACCGGCACTATATCTGTACCGTGTTCAAATCCACTTTCACCTATATTTGTAGAGGTAGATTCGGCTATATTTTTTATATTCAAATCTATTGTTTTCAATAGAGCTGGGTCAATATTTTCATTAAAACCTTTTATTATAAGGGTTTTTTGATCAAGCTTTACAGCATTAACCTTTGATATTTTATCTGCTTTTTTAGAAAATGTATTAAAATAACCGGAAAGACCATTCTCCATGTTTAAACTAACGGTTTGATTTAAATTTTTATTTAAATCAAGCACATGATAATCACCTGCGGATGAATCAGAGCCAGCATCTACGGAACCGTCTATATTTATTTGTATAAAACCTGTAAGTAATCCCGAAAAAATAAGAAAACCGACCAATGAATTTGAAGATTTGTGTAAAATACGTTTATCTTAAACTAATAAAATGTTTTTTATGCAGTTGTATTATATACAACATAATACAACTATACGAAAAATCATTTGCACATATAATATGTTATACCTTCAAAACATTGTAATCAAGCAAATTCGTGTGGTATAATTTTTACAATATGTCACGAGAAACACCTCCAAAAAATACCGAGAAAGTCGAAATATCGGGAAACTTTGATTTTATAACAAACGGAACATTAGATCAGTGGGTAAAAAAGACAAGGGAGATATCCGCACTTATGCAACAGGACCCAGAAAATGAAGATTATAAGGCCTCATATGAAGCTGTAGCAGGTATGATATCTGAGCTTAGAAGTAAAATAGAGGAAATGGATGGATTAAAAGCATTAGAGCCAGATAAAGAAATACAATTCGTAGATGAAGGCGGGGTAAAAATATATCAAAGAGAATGGGAAAAGGCACTAGAAAAGTTTGAGTCAGCAATAAACACAAAAGCTAAAAAAAGAAAAAAATCAACAATTATGACAAAAGAAGAACCAACACCAGAAACATTAACACAAGCAGAGCTTGTTTTAGAAGACAACACAGAGAAAGAGGAGGAAACAGGCTTAGATAAGTTAAAAGCAGCGGCAGAAGCATTAAAAATGCTATCAAACGAAGACATAAATAGTGAATCGGTTGAGGTAATATTATCAGGAATTAAAGATATAGACGGAATAAACATAAACAGGAGAAAAGATTTTATACAGGTAACATATACAGGAATATATGGAACATGTAGTGCCATAATAAACCTAGATAATAAAAACAGAAGTATATCAGTAGCTGCTCAGATAGGAGAACAACAAACAGTAAGATCAAGTACCCCTATTGAAGAAGAAACCAAAGAGAAAGAGACCGACAAACCAGTAGAAGAAAGGACAAAGGAAGAAGTAACCCCCGAGGCAGAGGATACAACCGAAGAATCACAGCCTCAAAAAAGAGAAGTTGTCGACCTCATAACAACACCATCATACACACCGTCAGAGGGAGAGTTAAGAAAAAAACTGAAAGAACTCGAAGATGGATCAATCAAAGGTGATGAATTAATAAACTTAGAATCTTATATAAGAGAAAAAGAAGAGTTAATCGCAGAGGCCGCGGAGCGTATGATGGAAATGAACCTCGCAAAGACAAACAGGGGTGTTAAGGCAGTAATGAGAGATTTAAAACTCATTGATGAAATAAGAGGAAAACTAAAAACAGTAAGTACTGTAGAAACAGAAAAAAAAGAGGAAGAAAAAGAAACAGGGCAAGAAGAGACAAAAGAAAAACAGCAAGAAACATATAGAGATATATTAGATAAATTAGCAGAATCAAGAGAAAATGTTACTGAATTTTTATCAAAAAGAGACAGTCTAATTTTTGATATGATAAACTCAATAAATAAGATAAGCAATGAGGGTGAACAAAGAAAATCTATCGGCGGTCTTATTAAGAAAATAAATGCAATAAAATCTAAAATAAGAAATTCAGATTTTGCCAACAAAAAACAGATTTTGCATGCATTAAATCAAGACATAAAATCAATATCATCAGGTAATGCCTGGTACTCTGAAAAAAAGGAAAGGGTACAAAAAACAGAGAAACCTAAGCCAGTAAAAAATGAAAACAATCAAGAGAGCGATGGATCAATACAAAACATAGGTGACGCCTTAGAATATTTACAATCAGTTACAACAGCAGGCAAAGAATACGAGACAATAGGAAAATTAAAGGAAAGCACGCAAATATGGTTAAAGAAAAACCTTGGTATGATAGCGACCCCTATAGAAGAGAGGATAGATACAAAAGTAGAAGAGAATCTTATAAAACTAGCTAAAAGAGTTAAATCAGAACTAGAAAATAAAACAAAAGCAAAACCAGTAAAAGATGAGGAGCAAACCCCTAAAGAAGAAGTTAAGCCCGCTGAACCTGAAAAAATAAAAATCAAAAAACCAAGAAGGGGTGAGTTTGTAATGTGGGTATCAGGAGGACAAGCTCAATGGGGTGAGTACAGAAGAATATTAAAAACAGAGAAAAATGGAGATACGGTTTTTGCTTTCTTTGAAGGTAGTGAGACTGGTATACCTATGGATCAACTTGAAGTCTATGAAGGAAATACAATAGGAGGAGACACAAAAAACAAAGAAGTTGTTAACACCACAACGGAAGAAGCCGAGACAGTAAAGCAACTATCCATAGAGGAACTTATAGAAATAGATAATCAAGGCGACTATTCTGAGATGCTGAAAGACCAAACTTTTGAAAATTGGCTTAAAGCTATTTATTCATCATTAAAACAAAGAGGTATCAATAATGAATTTGAAAAAAGACATATATCAGATTGGTATGCAAATTACACAAAATCAAAATCTTTGTTTGAAAAATTGCAATCATTATCAAAAACAATGAAAGAATCAGGTGATAAGAAATCTGTTTTGGCTGATGCAAAAATATCAGAATTATTTTTCTTATTATACAGAGACTTTGAAAACAACAAAGATAAAGTTGAACAAATTTGTGAGAAATATGAGAAGAACCAACAAAATAAAGAATACATAGATAAATTAAACAAAATTAAAAAAGTAAAAGGAGATATAAATGAGGCGAGATCAAAAGGCAGTCAATTGGATAGAGAGCTAAAATCAAGTCAAATAAAAGAACTTTTTGAAGCTACAAAAGGTGATGAAGAAATAAGAGAAACAATATCTGATCTGTATAATTTCCTAAAAGATATGGATGAAAATTATGATCAATATGCAAGGGGAGTAAAGACAGAGGATGAATCAGGTGGTGTTGGAAACATAATAAGAAGATATACTGATGATACAGAATTCAAGAGTGCAAAAGGTTTTGGAGGAAAAATGTTTGCATATATTGGACAAAAACTTCCTTTCATAAGAAGCAAGAGGCTTGAGCCAGAAAAAATAAACAGGTTCGCACCATTAATCAGAGAAGTTAGAAAACAAAACCTCGTAGAGAGAATAGGAAAGAATGACAATGTTCTAAATCAAGAGAACAGAAACAGGATGGGTAATCTATTACACCTAATCAGAGAAAATTCAGCTCAGTTGATGGAATATGCTAAAGATCCAAAGAAGTTTGATCTAACAAATATCTCTGAAGAAGATAAGAAGCTATACGAAATATTTGGATCAATGTACAAAACATTTTCAGATTCTAGATATAGAGATAGTGCCATAAGATCAGAAGCAGAGAAGCTGCTGAAGGATGATGAAAAAGAACAAGTTAAAATAGATGAGGCTTCAAGAGAAGTGGTCAAAACAGAGGATATATTATTTGAGTTTGAGACAGATGAAGAATTAGCACAACTAGAAAGCAAGGCGGAATATGAAATAGGATTGAAATCACTAGAAGAGGTCGAGAAAGAAATATTAGATCTTAAAACAAAAAAGAAAGGCAAAGATTCAAAATTAGATAGCAACAAAGTAAAAGAACTGGTAAGTAAATTTGAAGCCGCTGTAAAAAATATAAGAAAACACAGTGAGTATAGTGATGAAAACGATGAGTTGAATATAAGAAAAATTGAGTTGAAACTTCAAGAAATTGTTATAGAAAATCTAAACAAAAACGAAGACAGTGAGTTAAACAAAATCTTTAGAGCATATGAACTACTTTTAGGATCAAACACCTTAACAAAAGAGAAAAAAATAGAACATGTAAATAGTCTATTAAAGGCATTAAATTTACACAAATCAAAATCAACAAATACAATATTACAAAACATGGTACTAGATGCTAAAATAAAAGAATACACAGAAATTAAATCTAGATTATAAAAATATGCAAAACACATTAAGTGCAACAGATTTAGCAAAGCAAACAGCAGATCAACTCATGAAAGAGTTGGAGCCTAAAGAAGCAGATAATATATTGTCGTCTCTACAGAACCATTATGATGTATTAAACAGGACACAAGAAATGCAGATAGAATTTTTGACAGAGTTCATAAAAAATCTAAAGAATTTACAACAACAAAACAAAGAGTCTTTAGATTTTTTAAAACAAAGAGTATTACATCATGTGCTAAACAATAAATAAAAAATGAATCACTACATAGATCAATTGAATACCGCTCAAAAAAGGGCGGTTATTCAAATAAACGGACCAATATTAATAATCGCAGGTGCAGGAGCAGGCAAAACAAAAACCATAACTACACGTATAGTTAACCTGATACAACACAATATATCACCAGACAATATATTGGCTATAACATTCACAAACAAAGCAGCTAAAGAAATGAAAGAGCGTGTGCAACACATGCTTGAATCAGACCAGGCTCTAAAAGAAATAATAAGATATAAAAAACCATTTATATCGACATTTCATAGTTTAGGGGTATATATATTGAAAAATTTCGGACACACAATAGGTTTAAATAAAAACTTCACCATATTAGACAGAGATGATAGTAAGAAAAAAGTAAAAGAAATACTTATAAACAAAGGTCATGACCCAAAAAAAATAGAGCCGTCAAAAATATTAAACATAATATCTAGAAACAAAGGGGATAATATATCTCTACAAGAGTATACAACAAAGGTTTTGTCCGGACATGATGGATTCATAGGGGAGACAGTTCAAGCTGTCTGGGGTGTATATGACGCACAACTTAAAAAAGAAAAAAATGTAGACTTTGACGACCTGTTAACATTACCTGTAAAAATATTAAAAGAAAATCCAGAAATAAAATTAAAACTGAATAATCTTTGGAAATATATACACGTTGATGAATACCAAGATACTAACCCTATACAATATGAATTATGTAAACTGTTATCAGGAGATGATAAAAACATTGTGGTAGTAGGTGATGCAGATCAAACAATATATTCATGGAGAGGGGCAAACATATCACACATATTAGAATTTGAACACGATTTTCCTGGGACAGAGGTAGTTTTGTTGGAAGAAAACTATAGATCTACCGGCAACATAATAGAAGCCGCAAATAATGTAATAGAAAAAAACATATATAGAAAAAAGAAAAACCTATTCACCCAAAAAGAATCTGGTGAAAAAATAGAAGTTTATACAGCTTTTGATGAGACAGATGAATCGAGACATGTTATAGGTAAGATAAAATCATTAATACAAGAAGGTGTTGAGCCCAAAGATATAGCTGTACTATATAGAGCAAACTTTCAATCAAGGGCATTGGAGGAATCTTGTTTGTTATTCAATGTACCTTATCAAGTTTTAGGGATTAGATTCTTTGAGAGGAGGGAGATAAAAGACATGATTTCCTATCTAAAAGCAGCAATAAACAGAGACTCTATAACAGACATAAAAAGAACTATAAATACACCAACAAGAGGTATAGGTCCTGTAAGTTTGATTAAAATAGCTGAAAACAAAATATCAGAACTGAATCAAGGGACACAGATAAAGGTTAAAGATTATTTCGAATTACTTGATAAAATAAAGGAAAAGACACAAACAGATAAATTATCAGAGGTTTTTAAATATATATATAAAAATAGTGGTATTGAAAAAACACTGATGACAAAAAATGAAGAAGACATAGAGAGGGCTGAAAACATAAAAGAGTTGATATCATTAACCACAAAATATGACAACTTTGAACCAGAGGAGGCTTTGAGTTTATTCCTAGAAGAAACATCTTTGATGTCAGATCAAGATGAATTAGATAAAAAAGATGAGCAAAACAAAGTTAGATTAATGACTGTTCATGCGTCAAAAGGGTTAGAATATGATTATGTATTCATAGTAGGCATGGAAGAGAGTCTGTTTCCATATGAAAGAGCTGGTGAAAATAACACAGATACAGATGAAGAGGAGGAGAGGAGATTATTTTATGTTGCAATAACCAGAGCTAAAAAGAAATTACATATGTCAAATGCAGTTATGAGGACGATATTTGGAGCAAGACAAATAAGAACTATATCAAACTTCATAAAAGATATAGGTGATGAGTTATTAGATTATACAGATAACACAAGTTTCTATTCAAACAAACCCCAGAACAATGGGGGAAAAAGAGATTTACTAGACTTATCTGAAATAGATTGGTAAATTAACCTTAATGAAATATAAACTAGAGGCAAAAAAATCACTAGGTCAAAACTTCTTAAATAACAAGACTGTAATAAAAAAGATAGTCGAAGAGGCCAATAAATATATAGAAACAGATACTCAAATACTAGAAATAGGACCAGGAACAGGTGAATTAACTGAGGAAATACTAAACAAATTTACTAAAAATAAAGTATTTTGCATTGAGGCCGACGATAGGGCAATACCATTATTAGAAGATCGATTTCCTCAAAAAGACCATAAAAATCTGAAAATAATACATAAAGATATAAGAAAATTTGATGTAAATACAGAAAAAGATATCAGAGACTACATAATAATAGCCAATATACCTTATTATTTAACAGGATATATCATCAAACAATTCTTAGAATCAAAAAAACAACCTAAGGCTATGATATTAATGGTCCAAAAAGAGATAGGAGATAGGGCTAAAGATAAAAAGAAAAGTCTTTTCTCTCTTGGCATAGAAACATATGGGGATTCATATAATTTTCTTAAAGTATCTCGTGGTAACTTTACACCCGCACCAAAAGTCGACTCTGTTGTATTGATTATACATAATATAAACAGAAATATATTCTCAGACAAAAAAGTAGATTTCGAAAAAAAATATTGGGAAACAACAAAGAAGGCCTTTAATAGCAAAAGAAAGCAGCTTGGATCAACACTTAAGATAAAGGATGATAAATATAAAAATAAAAGACCAGAAGAATTAAAACCTGTTGATTGGATTTATATAACAGAATTGTTATATAATAATCTCAATGAATAAACATACTTTAAACATCGCGGCGGTTTGTGTTTTTCTTATTATAATAGTTTTTTCAGTCACTCAAAAAGATAAATTGATTAATAAGTTTTCCGATAATATTGTTGTAGATGAAAACGGAAAGATTATAACCAAAGCAGACAAATATCAAGAAAACATATTGGCAACAGTCGCAGAGGAAAATATTAAAAATTTTCAAAAATTTTCAAAATCTTTTCAAAAAAATAGCAACGATAATCTAACAGATAGTTTATCTAAAGATGTTTTTACACAGTACATAAAATACAACACTTCTGGAGAAATCAAAAGTGATGAAATAGCAAAAATAACCAATGATTTGTTGAAAAATAAGGTTCAATCAACAAACACGGTAAAGATAAATCAAATAAAAACCACATCTTCTAGTGTAGAAAATTTAAAAATATACGGTACAAATCTAGCTATAGTTCAAGACGCTTTAACAAAAGCAATATCAAATATAAACACAAAAAAAGACAAAACACCTTATGTTGCAGCAGCATATAGAGGAGCGGCGGAAGTATTAATGTCAGTCAATGTTCCTGACATACTAGCAGATAACCATTTATTGATAATAAATGGTTATCTAAAATATTCTGATGGTATGAATTTATTAGAATATCAAAATTCTGATCCAGCTAAAGCATTGCTTGGAATAAATAACCTACAAACAGCAACTACCGAATTAACAAATGGTTTTGAAAAAATCAAAAAAACAATTATACTTAATAAAGTAAGTTATACAGCAGATGACCCTGGAATAATTTGGACTAATAGCAATACAAATAATGAAAGTATTAAAATAGAATAAAAACATGAAAAAAAATTTCATAAAAACAATAAATACATTTTTAATTCTAAGTTTTATTTTTGGACCAATATCTGTACTAGCGGTTGATCCTACATATACAACATACCCAAACACGAATACAAATACAGGTTTATACAATCAAAACCCACAACTTATGAATACGGTAAACAATTTAAACACAAATGTTTACAACCAAAATGCATATAATAATTATAATCCTTATCAAACACCAGGAAATCCTTTCTTAAACTCAGCTTATGTGCAAAATCAAATCAATGGAATAGTAGCTAATGCATCATCAACTGCATCATCAACAAACAACGGGGTGGCTGGATCAATTGCAGCCCAAGTCGGAGGTTGTGGTGCTGGCCAAGTATTATCTAACTTAATAACAGGAAGTGTATCTAAAGCCCTAGGTAAAGCAACACAAAAAATAGCAGGGTCATTAACATTAGTTCCAACATCTGAACAAGGTGTTGTTGGTGAAAACATAAAAGCTCAAACAAGTGCGTCTGTCGGTACAGTAGGTTTTGGGGGTGTATTATCATTACCCAGTTGGGATTCTGTCGCATATTGTATAGTCAACTCTATGATAGGGTATATAGCTGATTCAACTATATTATGGATTAACACAGGTTTTGACGGAAATCCTGCTTTTTTAAATAATCCAGATATGTTTTTCAAACAATTAGCAGATGAAGAAGCTGCGTCTTTTATACAAAATCTAGCCTATGGTTTATCAGGTGGTACAAATGTATGTGATGTGTATAGGGAGGCTATGGTTAGAGCAACATTAGCTCAATATGGCGCAAATCAGCCTTATGGATATGGATATCAAACAGGCGGATATGTAAACAGAGGTTTAAGTAATGGATTCCTTGGTTGTACTTTTGACCAAAACCCAGGCCAATTGAATAGTTTTATGCAAGGGAACTTTATACAAGGCGGTGGTTGGAATTCTTGGTATAATGTAACACAAACACAACAAGGTAACCCATACGACACACTCTTTAGAACATCAGATGCATTAATAGGAACAATAGTTGCTAGTCAAAACAGCCAGATGAGAGACTTGAATTGGAACAGCGGATTCTTAAATTACACAACCTGTACAAACAATCCAAAAACAAATAAAAAAGACTGTCAGACAATAACACCCGGAAGAGTTATACAAGGACAACTTGAATCAACACTTAATTTACCAAAACAAAGATTAGCTTTTGCAGACAAATTCGATCAAGTTGTAACAGCTTTGGTTAATCAATTTATAAATCAAGCATTAGGAAGAGTGTTACAACAAAATCAAACAGGATATTAATTTAATTTATTAAATTAATATAGTATACTATATGTAAGTATGCATATGTATAAATCTATAAAAAATATTTTTTTAGGAATAATTTTCTTGTGTGTTTTTTTGATACCCGCAACACATATAAACGCAGCATATGATGTAAAAGGAGACACTTCAAAAACTATTAACAACGTTAGTACAGGTTCTTGGTATAACGCCGAAGAACAATTTGATCCAGAGACAGGTATATCTATGGGCTTCGAGGTTTCAGATCAAGGTAATGGTAAAAAAGGTAATACAAACCTATATAACAAAAACCAAAACGTAACAGAATTAGAGACAAAACAATTTCAGGCACTCTTGATAAAATTAGAGGCAGGAAAAAGTAATGTAAACACCAAGAAACTTACAGCTTATAACACATATGTGGTTAATACACCTTCAGCAAGTGTGTATATAACAAAAGGGGATGATGGAAAAGATTATATCATCGCAGTAGCCACAGACAATGATAGTTTGTATATACCCAAAAACCCCGTACCAAAAGAAGGTAAAGTTTCTGTTGATTCACTTGATCCAACAACAGGAAACGGTCTTTTAAACCTTATAGACAGAGATAGGGGTATACCCATTGGTACAACAGTTAATGCTAAAAACGATTTTTACAATAAAACACAAGATGATAATTTAGCACAAGATAAGTTAGCAGAAGCAAACAGTGATTTGGCTGCGGCACAGCAAGCATTATTTGACTTCAAAAAAACAAGAGAGTATACACAAGGCACATATGATCCTGCAAAATTAGCAGAGTTAGAGAAAAACCTTGCAGCAGCACAAGCAGCACAAGCACAGGCGGCGACCAACGCAACGAATGCGGCGGATGCATTGAGACAGGCAGAGTTACAGAGACAAATGTCTGGTGTTGACCCAACCGCAAAATGCAGCACCGTATTAAGCATGTTCACCTTCAACTGTATGTTGTGGTTAGCAGCCAAAGGCACAAACATCATATTCAAATTGATGTCTTTTATAACATATATAGTAGGAGTATTGTTTGATTATTCACTGGAACTTTCCGTAAACTCAGCAGAATTCTTCAAAAAACTTGGTGTTATAGAAGCTGCTTGGACATTCCTGAGAGATATATTAAATATAACTTTTATATTTATATTATTATGGGCAGCTATACAGCTATTAATAGGTAATGAAGCCCAATACAATGCTAAAAAAGTTTTGATGAATGTTGTAATAGTTGCCATATTGATAAACTTCAGTTTATTTGCGGCCAAGATCATGGTTGATGGTTCAAATATAGTATCTTTGAAGATATACGAGACAATGAAGGCAAGCAGCGCTGAAAACCCAACAGCCTCAATATCGGCAAGAGTAATGGGTGTTGTTGGATTATCTGCTTTGTATAATATCACTCAAATATTCTCAGATAGAAGCGTACAAGCATATAACGCTTGTGTTAATAATCCGGGGGCACTTATCACAGTTTCAGTTCTAGGATCAATATTCTTGGCTATATTGTGTTTAGCATTAGGATTAGCTGCTGTATTATTCTTGGTTAGATTGGTAAATATCATAGTGTTATTTATAAAATCACCTTTATGGGTTTGGGGATATGTGTTACCAAATAACCCTAGTGTTTCTAAATTCAAAGATAGTTGGTGGGCAGAAATGAAACATGTATTAACATTTCCAATAGCTTATTTGTTTTGGATGTTGGTGGCAATTATTATATTTGAAAAATTGGGTGAGGGCTCAAAAGGAACAAGTTTCCTACAAATAATATGTCAACCACCGGCTGCTGGCACAGGCGGTATGTCTACTGAGACCATATCAGTATTTGCTGTATTTGTCATAGTCATTATATTTATGATGAGAGCTATAAGTTATGGTGTTAAACACGCAGCAGGAACAGGTGAGACCATTGGGGGCAAATGGAGCCAAAGTGTTGCAAATAAATTTGGTAGCTGGCAAGATGCAGCCACAAAAGGCTTAGCCAAAAAAACTTGGGAGAAATCATCATCAGCAGCGGCCGGTGTTGGTATAGGTGCGGCGAAGTTGACATCGTCTGGCATCTCAGGACTAGCAGGGGGAACATTGAGTAAAATTAGGGGTAAAACATTCAGAGAAGGTTTTGATGGTGGTGCAGCAATAACAACAAAAGAAGGATTAAGAGACCTGGCTAGGAGTATAGCAGCAAACAACTCTAATAACTGGTTAGGCTCTAAAGCTGCAAAATTTGCTGATAAGTATAAAGATCCAACAAACTCTGCTGGAAAAACAAGGATGGATCTAGATAAACAAAGAACACTAAAAGCCAAAGAAGACGAGGAGAGAATACAAAACGCGATAGATGCAAAATATAAAGCATCTTCACAAAAAGATTGGGAAAAAACCGCTGCTGACAAAATAGCCGAGGGAGCAAAAGTGGGCAAAACACCAGCAGAACTATATAAAGATTACTTAACTGAATTGGCTTCATCTAGAATAGACGCAACACTTGGTATTAAAGGTGCTCATAAAATAGTTGGTAAAGATGGAAAAACCCACCTAGAGACATTAATGGAAAAATCAGTACAGGAAGTAAAAGATGAGCACGGCAACCTAACAGGGTACAAGATGAGAGAAGGTGCTATGTACAACGCAATACAGGATGCTATAAAATTTCACACGGAAGGAGACGGTGCTAAGAGTGGTGCTGATATGACGGATGGTAAAAAAAGACTAGGAATACATATGAATAAAAAAGCTGCAGCAAGAATAAAAGCAGCGGGTGATATAATAAAGAAAAAAGAGAGTGAGGCTATGACCAAGGATATAGATAAAGATGAGGCAGAAAGACAAATAGAAAAAATCAGAAAACAAATAGATTATGTAGAAAAACTTCCTGATCTAAAAACAATAGAGAGCTCGTTCACATCAGGTTCTGTTTACACAGGACATGGTGACAATGAGAAAATAATCAGAGAGTTAAATAAAGCTTACGACAAAACAACAGATCCAGCCATAGCCAGAGACCCTATCAGGCTAGCAGACGCAGAACAAAAATTGAAAGATAAGAAAAACGAATATACAAAATTCCTAGACAAAGCAAAAGATTCATTAATAAAACAAAGATCAAATCTTGCCAATAAGATAAAAAAACAAGCAGAAGCAGAGACAAATAAAGATAAAAAATAAAAAAACATGAACCAAAATTATTATGAAGAAAAATTAAATACCTTACCTGAAAACCTACAATATGCAGTAATAATGTCTGACTGGAAAAAATCTCTAATAGAGATACAAAACAAATTCAAACTACACATAGACCAAACACAGGTATTAGAGGATTCAGTTATCAAACTCATGTTTGGTGACATAGATGCCCCTGATTTTATCTCAAATATGTTCAACAACGGACATGTGAACTCTGAAACAGCGGCTGATATATTGTTAGAGGTTGATCTTAGAATATTAAAAAAAATAAGAGAAAGACTGGAATCAATGGAAGATCAGGATAAAAAAGATGCAGAACTAGAAGAATTACTCATGGATGATGAAGAAAAAAAAGAGAGAGAGGAAGCAGAGACCTATGCACAATTCTACAAAGAGGCTGAAAAAATAAACCAAGAGGCAGAAGAGGAGTTGGCAAAAGAACCTGTAAAAGAAGAGATAAAAGAAATACCTGAAAATATAGATCAAGAAAAAGATGATATATTAAAAGCCATAGAATCACCAGAACCTGTAAAACCTAGAGTGGAGACCGAGATTAAAGTTACAGCCACACAACCAGAAACAAAACCGATAGAACCAGACCATCAACTACAAAACAAAGAGCTGGAGACACCATTTCATGAAGAAAAAATCATTAAAGAACCCGAAACCAAAACACAGCCAGAAATTAAAAAACCAATTAATATAAATCTAAACGATATATATAGAGAACCAATAGAATAATATGAGATATCAAGTACCACAATTTATAGAGTTCGATAGTAAAATAATAGGACCATTTAGTTTTAAGCAATTTATCTATATATTAGGAGGATTGGGTGGTACTTATATAATATATAAGATATTAGGTTTCTTTCCTGGAATAATATTAATGATAGTTTTGTGGATATTGGCAGGCTCATTAGCTTTCGTAAAAATAAATAATAAAGATTTTGTTGATATTTTAGCAGCAGGGTTTGCTTATGTAACAAAATCAAAATTATATATATGGAAAAAAATAGATAAACCGGTCACAGCAGAGAAAAAAGAAATTGAAACAAAGAGTATTGATTCAATGATTGCACCTTCATTATCACAAAGTAAATTAAAAGATTTGGCTTGGAGTTTAGATGTTAACAAAAATGTCTATCCAACCAATAAAGAGTAAAATTGAAAAAAGCTTGTATCTATGATATAAATACAAGCATGGCGACTATAGTTTAGTGGCAAAACTCAGGTTTGTGGATCCTGTATCGAGAGTTCGATTCTCTCTAGTCGCCCATGGCAATAAACCCATCACAAGAATTTGTACCTATAAATGAAATACGTGAAGGTATTATGATCTTAAAAGATGGCTCTATGAGAGCGGTTGTATTGGCTACGTCAATAAACTTTGCATTAAAATCAACAGAGGAACAAGAATCTGTTATATATCAATTTCAAAACTTCTTGAACTCTCTGGATTTTTCAGTACAAATATATGTACAATCAAGAAAACTAGATATTAGACCTTATATAGCATTATTGGAGGAGAGACTAAAGGCTCAAACCAGTGATTTGATGAAAATACAAATCAGTGAATACATAATGTTCATTAAAGGCTTAACAGAAGGTTCAAATATTATGACAAAGAGTTTCTTTTTGGTTATTCCTTATGATCCTGTATCAAGTCCAACAAAAGGAATTGCAAATATACTAAAAAAAGACAAAGACGAAACAAAAAACAAAAATGATGAGTTTGAAGAAATAAAGAGTCAATTAGAACAAAGAATATCTGTGGTTGAACAAGGTTTAGCGAGATGTGGTGTTAAAGTTGCAAGACTAGGAAGTGAGGAATTAGTTGAATTATTTTATAGAATATTTAATCCAGGAGATGCAGAAAAACCAATAAAGATGTAATATATACATTATGGGATTTCTAGATTTTTTAAAACCAAAAAACAATACAAATAAAACTCAACAAATAACTTCTATATTACCGAAAGATATTTATAGATCTGCGGTACTAGAATTAAAAGATATTATTGCACCCTCTGCATTAAAAATAAGTCCCAAGACCCTTAATTTAGGGGAGAAGCTGGTTAGAAGTTTCTTTGTTATGTCATATCCAAAATACCTTTCAGATTCTTGGTTTTCTCCTATAATAAATCTAGATAAGGCTTTTGATGTTTCTATATTTGTACACCCTATAGATACATCAGTTATATTAAACGAATTCAAAAAGAAAGTTGCAGAAGTTCAAAGTCAAATAAACGATAGAGAGGAAAAAGGTTTGGTTCGTGACCCTCAACTTGATGCATCTTATCAAAACTTAGAGCAGCTGCGTGATAATTTACAACAGGCACAAGAGAAAATATTTGATGTGGGAATATATATATCAGTATATGGTGATAGCGAAGAAGAATTAAATAAAGTTGAATCAGAAATAAAATCAACACTTGAGGCTTCACTTGTATTTATAAAACCATCACTATTTCAACAAGAACAAGGTTTCAAAACAACTATACCTGTAGCAACTGATGAGATGGCTGTGCATTCAAAATTAAATTCTGCACCGTTATCAAGTATATTTCCTTTTATATCTTTTGATTTAACATCAGATAAAGGTATCTTATATGGTTTAAACAGACACAACAATGGTTTAGTGCTGTTTGACCGTTTTTCACTTGAAAACTACAACTCAGTGACTTTTGCAAAGTCTGGTTCAGGTAAATCATATGCAACAAAATTAGAGATATTAAGATCTTTAATGTTTGATGTTGATGTTATAGTTTTAGACCCTGAAAGAGAATACGAGAGAATGACCGAAACACTTGGTGGTAGATATTTTAACATATCACTTACCTCAGAAAACCACATCAACCCATTCGATCTTCCTGTACCAAGAGAAGATGAGTCTCCAGCAGATGTTTTAAGATCACATATAGTAAATCTAGTAGGTTTGTTTAGGCTTATGCTTGGAGGACTTACACCAGAAGAAGATTCTGTTATAGATAGAGCAATAACAGAAACATATGCACTTAAAGACATAACCCCAGAATCAAATTTTGCTGCAATAGAACCACCGCTTATGTCTGATTTTGAACTTGTATTAGCTGGTATGGAGGGAGGAGAATCACTTGTACAAAGGCTTACAAAATATACAAAAGGTACTTGGTCTGGCTTTATAAATAAACCATCTAACCTAGATATAAATAAAAAATTGGTAGTCTTTTCACTTAGAGATATGGAGGAGGAATTAAAACCTGTAGCTATGTATATAGTTATGCATCACATTTGGAATCTTGTTAGAAAAGAATTGAAAAAAAGGCTTTTGGTTGTGGATGAGGCATGGTATATGATGAAATCTGAAGATACAGCATCATTTTTATTCGGTTTAGCAAAAAGAGGTCGTAAATATTACTTGGGTATTTCAACAATAACCCAAGATGTTGAAGATTTCTTGAGATCTCCTTATGGTCTACCAATCATCACAAACTCATCCATGCAATTTCTTTTAAAACAATCACCTTCATCTATAGATATGGTTCAAAAAACATTCAATCTTACAGATGAAGAAAAATACTTATTATTAGAGTCCGGGGTTGGAGAGGGTATATTCTTCGCCGGCCAGAAACACGTTGCGTTAAAAGTTGTATCATCGGGAACAGAACATGACATTATAACATCTAATCCAGAAGAATTATTAGCCAATGCTAACAAAGATAAAAACAAAGAATGGCTACACAATTAGCAACACCAAGCAGGGTAGAGAGATTAAACCCAGCAAATAAAGCAACCCAGGCAGTAAACGCGGGTCAAAACCTTTTAAAAAAAGGGGTGACACTGAATTTTATATGTATGGTCTTAGTTGCTGTTGTTTTAGATTTGTTTAGTTTCTTTTTGAGTGAGATTCCAGGTGTTGGTATAGCTTTCTCTATATTAAGTTTGATAATTTTTATACCTTGGTTTGCTTTTTCTGGTGTTTTAAAAGTTAGTGATTTAACAAAAATAACATCAATGGCATTTACCGCATTAGGAGAGGGTGTACCGGTTATAGGAAATCTACCTTGTATAACAGCAAATGTATTTTTTACTTATTATTCAGATTAAAGTCTGTTATAATTAATTTATGAATTTAAATTATAAATCTATACTTATATTTATAATAGTTTTTTTCTATTTTTTAACCTCAAACACATATGCTGCCACTGGGCCTGAAAATTTTTCAGAATTAGAAGAGAAAACATATTTTAATATTTACCCAGAAAGACCAAACATAGGTGATACAATCACAATATCAGCAGAAATGTATGGTACAAATATTTCTGATTCTGCTTTTGATTGGAAAATCAACAACAAATCATTTAAATCTGGTGTGGGTTTAAATAAAATAAATTTTGTGTTGGATAAAAAAAGTACAGTTGATTTAGAGATTACAACAAATTATGGCTCAAAAATACAAAAACAATTTGTGTTTGATCCTAAAAAAATTATATTAATATGGGAATCAAGAACCTATACACCACCTTTTTATAAAGGAAAATCAATGTATACACCAGAATCATCTATTGTTCTAAATGCTATAAACCTTGATCAAGAAAACCCTTTAACAAATACATATAACAATTATAAATGGAGTGTTGATGGTGTTGTTAAAGGAAGTGTGTCAGGTGCTGGTTATTCATCTTTTTCATACAAAGGTGATATATTAAAAAAAGAACCTTTATTTAGTGTTGTTGTTTCAGCATTAAATTCATACAAAGACACAGTGACAAAAACATATAACAATGAAGCTGTATTAAGAATACCAACACTAGAAACAGAAATAATTAGTTATGAAAAAAGCCCTTTATTAGGAATATTATTCAACAAAACAATCAAGCCTCAATTTAAATTAAGTAAAAACGAAGCAACTATAGTATCATATCCATTCTATTATGGAATAAACTCAACCTTAGCAACAATATATAGTTGGTATATAAATGATGTACAAATAAAAAATTCATCAAATGAGTTATCTTTTAGAAAAAAGAAGGATGATGAATTATCTAAACTTTCTATAAAAATAAAAAACCAAAACTCAATACTACAATCAAAAGACATATTGTATATCATAGACACAAACAAATAAGAATATGAATAAAAAATTATTCACTCTAGTATATATACTAATATTTTTAACAACAATATCTGTTTCAGCTGCCACAACATTGGGCACAACACCAGGAACAGGAACATTGGTTGACACCAACACAACAGGTGCTGGAACAGGTTTTAACACAACAGGACAACTAGGGGGAATTACACCAACAAACACCACAGGTACAACACCTCCACCAGGAACAACGCCAGGATCATCCATAACACCAACAACACCAGAACAACAAAAAACTTTGGTTCAAATGTTGTTTACATCTAAAGATTGTAA
>CAZSTO010000005.1:0-2606 GCA_964610005.1 uncultured Candidatus Saccharibacteria bacterium | reverse complement strand
AACATTAGTGGTATAGACGCTGTTTTAAATCAAAATCCGGGGTGGAGTTTTCCAAACAATGGAATACCTAATATACCTTATACAGGAAACCCCACAGACAACCCAATGTTTAATTCAGTTTTAGGTTGGACCGAATCTGGTGCTGAAAATTTTATAAGAAGCTTACCAAACGGAATAAGATCAACAGACGGCAGACTTGTTGTTACTGTGTATAGTGCAACAAAAGACTCAATTACAGATTCAAATACAGCACAAAAAAGAGGTAATTCAAATAATTTATTAAGAGAAGGTTCAGTAGCTCTTTCACCTGATTTAATATCAAAACACAGACCATCAACAGGTCAGACTGTTTTTATAAACGGAACATGTGTTGGTTTTTATGAAGATGCAACAGCTTCTTCTTATAACGGAATAATATTTGCAAACACAATAGATATATACGATGAAAACGGAACAATAGGTAGTAACAGTGTTTTAAAAAACATACCAGCCGGTCAATGGAATATAACATTTGGAACCGCTAGGGCACAGATTTCAAATCCATAATATAATAAAAACATAAAATGCAAAACATAATCAAAAAAATAATAATAATATTAATAATAATCATATTTGGTCTTGGAATTTATTTTGGATATAAATTCTATAAAGTATCACAAGGTGACTTATCTGATTACAACACGGTTACAAACACAAACCCAACAAGAACACCTTTCCAAACCAGGGTTTCAACCTCAACACAAGCAAATAATATACAAGAAGGTGAGGAAAAATCTGTAGAAAATCCAACAACCAACACAACAAAATCTAAATTAGTACAAATATGGAAAGAACCTGTTAGTGGTTTTGATTTTATCTATAAAGACATAGAAGAAGTTGACACATCCACAAATAATTCCACAACAAGTGTGGTTCAAGCTATAAAAAATAAAAAAGTTTATAGGAATCAAGAATTCATATACTTATGGGACAGAAAAACAGGTAATATTTACGAAAATTTGGCCTCTACAACAGATTTAAACAAACTATCCTACTTCACACTCATAGGAGCAGAAGAAGTTTTGTTTATAGACAACATATCGGCAATCATCAGAAAAGTTTCTGATGACAATGAGACAATATCAACTACATATTTAAAACTAATAAAAGATACAGCAACCTCGACTTTATATAATGCAAATGTGGGTAATATTAATATAAGTTCATCAAACCTATCTTTATCAAAAGAAACAAAAAGGTTGTTTTATTTTATAAATAATACCGGTACAGGTGTATTATCTAGTTTTGATGGTGGAGTAAGAACAAATGTATTAAATACTGTATTATCAGAGTGGTTATCTCAATATGTAAACAAAACAACAATAGCTTTAACAACAAAACCAAGTGCTTATTTTCCTGGGTATTTATTCTTTTTAAACCCTGATGGTAAAGGTAAAAACACTTATATAATAGGTGAGAAGTATGGATTTAATACATTAGCATCTCCTGATGGTAAAAAGGTTATATATAATGAAATAATAAACAACACACTGGAAACATTTATTTATGATATAAAATCAAAAACAAACACATATTTATCACAGGCAACAATAGTAGATAAATGTGTTTGGTCAAACGACTCTAAACTTATTTTCTGTGGTATACCGCAAAAACTATATCAAGCACCTTACCCAGAAGCTTGGTATAAAAATAATATAGAATTTACAGATAATATTTGGTCAATAAATCCAGTAAACGGTGAATTTAAATTAATAATTCCACTACAAGATATGGTAAGTAATTCAATAGATATATATAAAATAAAAATATCAAATACAAACAAATACTTATTGTTTCAAGATAAAAACTCTCTAAGTTTGTGGAAATACGAAATCTAATTCCGAAAATAAATCCATACGAAAAAGTATGGATTTATTTTTATCATTAGATACAATTAATTATTTCTTCAAACTCAGTAACTCTTCTTTATATTTATTTCTAAAATATAATTCTTGTATTATCATAAAAACAGAAGAGACTATCCAATACAACGCTACAGCTGCGGAAACCTTTAAAGAAGCTATAAAGATCAAAACTGGTATAAACCACTTCATCATAAAACTCATTTGTTTTTGCATTATTTCTTCAGGTTTTAATTCATTAATAGGTTTATCTGTTGTTTGTATGTTTTGAAGAGATAAACGTATTTGAGCATATTGAAACAAAGCAGCAACCAATCCAACAAAGCTATTTGCTTTTGTAAAATCAACATTAAACAATATATGGTTAACATTATTAACAAAAGGTGTAAAACTATATAGATCTATGGTGTTTATGTTTGGTAAACCACCTTTATAAAAAACAAAATACAAAGCAAATACTATAGGTATTTGTATTAACATTAATAATATAGAAGAGAAGGGGTTTAGTTTATGTTCTTTATAAACCTCTAATAGTTTTATACCGAGCATTTGTCTATTATCTTTATATTCCTCTTGGATTTTAGATATTATAGGTTGAACCTTTCTTTGTAATATTTGTGTTTTAAACATTTTATGAGAAAGGGGTAATAATACAATTTTAATAAAAACAGTTAAAATTATTACCGCAATAGCTACATCATGATT
>CAZSTO010000004.1:0-27423 GCA_964610005.1 uncultured Candidatus Saccharibacteria bacterium | reverse complement strand
ATCATCTTTTGATAACCAGGAACTGCTTCATAACCAACTTCAACCGCCAAGTCACCACGACCGATCATAATAGCATCTGATGCTTCTATGATTTCATCTATATTTTCTATAGCTTCTGGAGTCTCAATTTTAGACATTATCATAGCTCTTGATTTTGCTTTATTCAAAATATCTCTAAGTTCTTGTACTTCTGATGCTTTTTTAACAAAAGAGAAAGCGACTATATCAACTTTATTTTTGATACCAAAAGCTATATCTTTTTTATCCTTGTCTGTTAAAGCTCTTATCTTTAGATTTGCACCTGGTAAGTTTACTGATCTTCTTCCTTTTGTTTCTCCACCAACAAGGATTTTACATTTTATCTCTTTACCTTTTATCTCTACTACCTCAAATTTCTTTTTACCATCATCAACCAAAACTATATTACCTACAACCAACTCCTCATGTAATGTTGGATAATTCATGGCAACTCTATCCTTTGTACCTTTTTCAAGTTTATCACAAGTAAGTGTGATATATTCACCAGCCTTCAACATAACTGTAGGAGTTTCGAAGTCACCTATTCTAAACTTAGGACCTGAAAGATCTTGCAATAACGCAGCTTTCAAACCTGTTTTAGCTGATGCTTTTTTATATGAATCTATTTTTCCTTGATGTTCAGCAAAATCACCATGAGAGAAGTTCATACGAATAACATTCATACCTGCCTTTAACAATCTTTCCATCTGTTGTGGAGACTCTGTTTTAGGACCTATTGTACATACGATTTTTGTTTTTTTACCAAGATGCATATTTTTATTTTATTTTTATTTTCTATTAATTTGTAATATGTCTTGTAATATAACACATTTTTAGGAAAAATGTTTATCTATCTGCAGGTATTTCATAATAAGAGATAAGAAAATCAGACAAGTCAAGAAAAGGATTTGCCAAAGACTCTGAAGCGTATCTAGAATTCTTAGGATCAACAGTATAAATAAATACTATAAATTGTGGCTTATAAGCCGGAAAGAAGCCTATGAAAGTATGTATATTTTTACCATCTATGTAACCCCCAGTCTCCGATGCTACCTGAGCTGTACCTGTCTTAGCTGCTATAGTATAACGTGGGTTTTTTCTTTTACCATTTAACAATGAATGATCTACGTTGTACACCAACATACTTCTAATCTCATCTATAGTTGCGGGTTTTAATACAGGTGTCTGCTTTGTTAAATCTTCAGGTTTGATTTCTTTAAATCCACCAATTTCATATTTTATTTTATTTACTATATGTGGAGAGATCACATAACCACCATTCGCAACGACAGACAAAGCTCTTATTGTTCCTATAGGACTCATGGCTATACCTTGACCAAAAGAAGCTGTGGCATGCTCTACATCACCTTTCTCAAGATTTGAGGTCAAAGGAGCTGATTCATTTGGTAAATCTATATTTGTTTTTTTATTCATACCAAAACTATAAAAATATTTTGTCATGACATCATTACCGACAAGTCTTGATATATACACAAAACCAGTGTTAAGTGACTGTGATAATGCCTCTTGCATAGGTATATACCCTCTACCCTTTTTATCAAAGTTATATATTGTCCTATCTTTCACCTTTATAAATCCTTCATCATTATATTTTGAATTAGCATGAACTTTATCAGTATCTATACCCATAGCCATAGTTAAAGATTTTATAATAGATCCCATTTCATAAGAAGATTCGACTATATCATTTTTATAATATTCTATAGGAAAAGCACTATCATCATTATGTGAAAATGTTGGAACTTTAGCCATAGCAATAATCTCCCCTGTATATGGGTTCATAACTATCGCACCAGTTAAATCTGAATTTTGTTTATTGTGTATCTCTCTGATCTTATTTTCTAATTCTTTCTGAACTACTGGTTCTATAGTGGTATATATATCACCCTCCATCTGTGATTTATCCGTTATAACCTTTTTGGCACCTGCAAATAAATCTACAAAAAAATTACTATAAGCCTTATCGGCTCTATTCAAAATATTTTCATAATACTTTTCTAGACCATATCGACCAGCCAATTCATCACCTTTAAAACCTATAGTACCTATAACATTAGATGCTAATTCATTCCCTGGATAATATCTTTTTTTCTCTTTACCAAGGCCTAAAAAGTCTAATTTTAAATCTCTTATTTGTTTTTGTTCATCCTCGCTTAAACCTTTAACAAGCTCTAAGTAGACATCATTTTTCTTCGCTTGTATCTTGATAAATTTTTCCTCTAAAATTCGTTTTTTATCCTCATTTAATTTTAATGTATTTAAAATCTTTGATTTAGTATCTAAAATCAATTGTTCCTCACTTTGCTTATTAATATTTTTATCTGATTTAACAAAAGTATAAAATGATTTTGGGTTAATATATAAAGTATAATCATCTTTCATCGTTGCGGCCGCCACGTGTGAGCCGTCTTTTTTAGTAAAGAAAATGCTACCCCTATCTACAATATTAGAATTTTTCTTTATGTATTGCCTATCACCTAAAGCAACATAATTATCATGTCTAACTACCTGAACTATATAAAGCTTAAATATCAAAACCATAGCCACCAAAATAAAGGCTATCGCCAATAATCTGATTCTATTAATAAAAGTATTCATTATCTTCTAGCTAAACTAATATCATTTATATTAACATAAGCTATTATATCTTCTGTGTTTTTCTTATAGCCCATAGAAATAGCCTTGTCTAAATTTATTGCAGAAATCTCTCTTATATAATCATATTCTTTTTGATTTATATCAGCAGACAAACTCTCAACTTGCTTATTATTTAACTCTGAAGCTGAGGCCAGAACAACAGTTTTATATATACATATTATGTATGACAACGTTAATGCTATTGTCATTACTATAACTGATAATGTATATGTATTTTTTGTTATTCTGTTTTTCATTTTTATTAATTTATTAATTTTTATTAAATATTCTTAATTTTGCGCTTCTAGATTTTGGATTATTCTTTATTTCTCCATCTGTTGGTATAATAATTTTTTTATTTACCCTCTTACCCTTATTTTCTTCTTCTAATTTCTTAAAATATTGTTTAACAATAATATCTTCCAAACTGTGATAACTTATAACCGCGATATATCCATCATTTCTTAAAATATCATAGGCACCATTTAAACCTTTCTCTAAAGACTGCAATTCATCATTAACAGCAATCCTTATAGCCTGAAAAGTTTTTGTAGCTGGGTGAATCTTAAATTTCTTACCATTAAAAACTTGATTTTGTATAATATCTGCCAATTGACCTGAAGTTTCTATTTTTTGTTTTTCCCTAACTTCAACTATCTTATTGGCTATACGCCAAGCAGATTTTTCATCAGCATAATTTCTAAGTATCAGAATTATATTTTCGACAGACCAAGAATTTACAATATCATAAGCAGTTAATTCATTTTCTTTTGCATCTAAGGTTGAGAATCTCATGTCTAACCTTTCATCGTATTTAAATGAGAACCCTCTACCAGCGCCATTCAACTGATATGTACTTAATCCTAAGTCAAATAAAACACTATTAAATTTTATACCTTTGATTAGATCAAGTATATTAGCAAAGTTTCCTTGTATGATATTTATATGAATATTTTTATTATCTTCATATTTTTTAAGAAATTCTTTACCTCTTTTTATTGCATCTTGATCTAAATCAAATGCATAAATAAATATGTTTTTATATTTTTTTGAAGATAATAGATTTTCTATAAAATATTCTACATGTCCACCATCACCAAAATTACAATCTAAATGATAATAATCTTCAAACCCACCCTTATTATTAATGACAATGTGCTCATAAATCTCTTTGGCTAATACAGGTATATGTCTGATCATTTTTTTATATTGCTCCTATTGAACTTAATTTAGATGCTAGACTATCTGCTTGTTTTAAAATCTTTTCTTTATATTCTTTCCATCTCTTATCTTCCCAAATCTCTATACGAGTATGAACTCCGGCAAAAACTAATTTACTATTTGATTTTTTATCATCTGTTGTTTTTACACCAGCATATTCTCTCAAGAAATCAGGAATCAAGATTCTTCCAGCGGTATCTATTTCCAATTCAACAGCACCTGCCAACATAATTCTGTTAAAACCACGAGAGTCTGAATTACCTATTGATAAATTTCCTAATTGCTCAGCGATTTTACTCCATTGTGACAATGTAAACATAAACAAACAGTTGTCGAGACCGTGTGTGACAATAACTTTCTTACCAAGTTCTTTTCTAAACTTGGAAGGAAGTGAAAGTCGTTTTTTGTCATCCAATGTATGTGTAAATTCGCCAATAAACATAATTTTTAATAATTTTCTTTTATAACACTTTGTCCCACTACATACCATTATATACCACTTACCTACATTTGCAAACAAAAAACCACACTTTGTTGTGTGGATAATTAAAAAGGGTCCGACGCCGTGTTGTAGCGTCGGACCCGGTGAAAACGCGGGTGAGGCGTAAGGGTTTCAGGATTCTTCGTCTTCCTCAATCCGCTTTGCGGCAATGATCATGACATGATGACCCGTAATTGCCATATTCGGACTGAATCTGACTTTTTTCCAAGCCTTCTGTTCACGGTCCCACAAGAGACAGTTCCTTCGATCATCGCGATGCCTGAGTGGAATCGCGAGGTCAAATTTCATCTCAACCGGATCCGGCAGATTGATGACAGAGTCTTCGATATGAATCGAATCAATCACACCCGTGGGTGCAAAAGTGTAATTCTCATCGATGACGTCTGACATCATGGCACAGATGTCAACCGGTTTCGTCCTGTCAATCGGTAAGACCACGCCAAGAAGAGTGGCTTTATCGAATTCACCGAGCGGTACAACCACCCAGTCCGTCGTCGTTGCTGCTTCAGCAATCATAGTGTCCCAATATATTAGTGTTTTGTTCACACCAAGAGCTCTCGACCGGTCCCAAGATCGGAGGGGTGTTCAGGGTGCAACGTATTTATTTATACCACATTAAACCTCATGACTCAAGGCTATATTCAATACTTCATGAGCTATTGTTTTTGCTGCATTGGGAGTAGAAAAATCCCTAGCATTCTTAGACATTTTCTCATGTAAATCTGGATTATTTAAAATCTTCTCTATCTCATTTATCAAAATCTGTGGTGATAAATTTGCCTCTTCAACCACGGCACATGCCCCGCTTCTAGAATAGTTAAAAGCATTTTTTCTTTGATGATCACCATTCGAATCAGTTATAGGTATAAGTATAGATGGTACTCCCCAAGCTGCTATCTCAAATATACCTGATCCAGATCTTGAAATAATAATATCTGATATACCTCCCAACATTCTCATAGACATCATATTTAGATAATCCATAGGTTTATATCTATCAGGATTTGTAGCACCTTCTAAAGATATATCTGCCATACCTTTAACTATTTCAAAATTTGCTTTCCCTGTTTGATGAATTATTTGATATTTTTTAACTAATTCTGGTAAAACACTAACTATAATATCATTTATCTTCTTTGCGCCTTGAGATCCACCTAATACTGATATGGTTTTTAGATTTGGATCAAGTTTTAAATATTCATAAGCACCAATCTTAATGGGTGTTAATAATTCTGATCTAACCGGCTGACCTGTATATGCAACTTTTTTAATATCAAAATACTCTGCTGCTTCTTTAAAAGATACAGCTATTTTTTGAGCAAATTTACCCGCCCACACATTAACCCTACCAGGAACAGAATCTGATTCATGTATTATAACTGGTATACCGAAAAATCTAGCAGCAAATAATGTCGGAAAACTGGTATAACCACCTTTTGCAAAAACAACATCTGGGAAAATGGTAAATATTTTTAAAATACCGATAAATACGCCGAAGCCCATTTTAAATATATCTATAAAATTATTTAAAACGGCTATACCCTTAGGGTTTACACGTCTCTTACCTGCTGGTATACGAACAAATTTAATATCCCTATCAAAAAGCTCTTTAGCGTTATATGGACTAGGGCCTGTATAATATATCTTTGGATCTAATATTTTTTGCTCTGCACACTCTGCCCTTATAGCATCCACCACAGCTAATAATGGGTAAAAATGACCTCCTGTTCCACCTCCGGTTATAACTATTTTCATAATATTTTGATTATAACATCTATACTATTTTACTCCAATCTTCTTCTCCCTAGAAGCCGACAAGATAATACCTATAGACATCAAAGATATGAGTAAAGATGTTCCTCCATGACTAACAAATATTAACGGTGTACCCGACAATGGCAACATACCCATCATAGCACTCATGTTAATAAATGACTGTATGACTATGAGACATAGTAAACCTACTATAACAAGAGATCCGTATGAAGATGATTTTGTGGCAATTTTAAAACCTCTAAGTAAAAATATTATATACAATGTTATCAATAAAAACGTACCGATAAAGCCAAAATCTTCAGCAGCAACCGCAAATATAGAGTCACCTATAGGTTCTGGTAAATATTTAAATTTTTGCAAACTTTGACCATATCCACGACCCGTTATTCCCCCTGAACCTATTGCAATCAATGATTGTTGAAATTGATAACCTGCACCTGTTGGATCACTACTTGGATCCAAGAATATATGAACCCTCTTCATAACATAAGGTCTAGAAAAAACTATTACAGATAGCACTATTCCACCTATTAAACCTAATATTATTATATCCTTATAATTACCCCCAGAAACAAAATACATTATAACCAAAGATAACAATATAACACCTAAGATATCTGTATCAGGCTGCAATAAAAATAGAATACTACTTATACCTGATATTATAATAAGTGGTAAAGTTCTTACAAAAAAATTATCATTTGTATTTAATTTTTTTCCAAAATCTTTCATTAACCACATAGCCATGTATAAGACTACACCTATTTTATAAAATTCGGCAGGTTGAAAACTAAAACCAAATATTTCTACCCAACGTCTTGCACCGCCATGATAAACACCTATACCAGGGACAAAAACCATAATCATAAGTATTACAGTTGCGATATATATATAAAAAGATGTCTTTCTCCAGAAATTTATTGGTATTTTATAACATATATACATCAATATTAATCCGCCCACAAACCCGAGTCCATATTGATTGAATCTAACAGCATCGTATTTTACTGTACCAATAAGCATAATAATAGCCGATGAAAATATAATCAAACCAACAGTTATTAATGCAAAGGTAATAAATAAAAATGGTTTATCAACACCTTGTTCTATCTTCGCTAAGGTTTTTGATTTTCTATTATTAAGATTTTTCTTTTTAAAAAGGTTCATATTTTAGTAAATAGATAAATTTTATTATGACAATAAAGCAATTATAACTCCCAATACTGAGCATATTATAGAAATAATCCAGTAACGCATAGTTACTCTAGCTGAAGACCAGCCTATAGCTTGAAAATGATGATGCAATGGTGCTATGCGGAATATTTTTTTATGAAAATATTTCTTAGAAAACATTTGTATTGTAGATGAAGCAGAGGTTGCCAATAAAGGCAAAGCGATGATAGCAAGCACAACAACTTCACCTGTCAAAAATGCAAACATGGACAATACTATAGTCAAACCCAACATACCCGTTTCTCCTAAATAGAATCTAGCTGGAGGTATATTAAACCATAAAAATGCCAATAAACCTCCAACTATAGCACCACCAAGTGCTGCAAGATCATATTGATCTCCAGCAAAAGCGATAAGAGTATAAGCCATGAATGCAGGTATCATCACACCTGCGGCTAAACCGTCTATACCATCTATAATACCTCCAGAAAATATAGCCAAAGAAACTATCAGGAATAAAAACACAAAACCAAAACCTAAATATATATCACCCATAAAAGGTATATGAACAGTATTCATACCAAGTTTTACATAAAACCAATATGCACCTATAAGGGCTGTTAATAATACAAAGAATATACGTGTTTTTCGTGATATACCGTCACCTAATTTTAAGTCCCTACCATATATTTGCAATAAGTCATCAATCAATCCAAATATAGATCCTGCAATTAAAGCAACAATCAGCAAAGCCGTTTGATTCCTCGAGAAGAAATTTATTTTGTCTAATAAATTGTGGGCTATGATATGATCATAACTTATATATTCTCTTACTATTAATTGAAATAAGAATGTAAATACTATAGTTAATATAATCGACAACCACACTATTATTCCACCCACTCTGGGTGTATGTATCTCTTCTTCATGATTATGAATCCTTTGAAATTCTAGAGACATGGCTGCTGTATTTTCTGAACTTCTAGATTTCTTTTTCCACATCTTATATTTATACATCAATGATGTTAAATATGGCGTAATTAAAATACCGATTATGAATGATAATAAAGTCGGTAATAAAACTTTTAGAGCTGATAGTATCATATATTAGATTTTACCAAGAAATCAGCTATATTTTGAACATCGACAAAACGATTTTTCTCTGTTGAATTTAAAACCAATATAAATATATCTCTACCTAAACCTTTCTGTACTGACACAAAAAGATTGCCACCTGACAAATCTGTATAACCCGTCTTGCCTCCTGTTAAAAATTTTAAATCTTTAACTATAATATTTGTATTATCTTTTGATTCAACTATAGTCTGATCAAATATCTCTGGATATTTATTATAATAATCTTTAATAAAATATATAATGTCTATAGGTTTTCCTTGACCACCTGCTATTCTATTACCATTCACATCTTTTATATCTAAACCACTGGCATTTCTAAAAAATAAATTGTATTTGCTAACCCTATAATTTATATATGAGATCTTATCTTGATGATACATGTTAAAAACATCAGTCAATTTTTCGGCTTCTCTATTATCAGATGTCTTCATCATATTACGTATGTCATTTAATTTGGTTTTATCTTGTTCATAAACCAAATATCCTGTCACTATTTTTGTTAATGAGGCCAATGAATATACTCTGTCTATATTCTTTTGTCCGAGGATTTTATTATTTTTAACATCATATACTATAACCCCCTCTGCATATGTATTATCTATAATATTTTGTAAATTAGATAAATCTTCATCACTATTTTTAAGATTTATAAAATTATCAACTATTTTATCAGGAACATTATTATAATTATCATCTATATAAGATAATATTAAAAACAAGATAAATAATATTGATATAACTCTAAATAATCTAATTATTCTCATCTTTCTTAAAGGTAGATAATTTATTTATAACCTCATCGAAATCTGGTAATTGTTTTATATCTGTAATACCAAGAAATGACAATAAATCTAATGATGGTTTATAGAGAAAAGATCTTTCATCTTTAGGGTCATCAACGCGAGCTATAAGACCCCTTATTAATAAATTTCTTAATATAAATTGAGAATTAACCCCTCTTATATAATCTATATCGGCTCTCTTAATTGGACCCTGATAAAGTATTATAGCTAAAGTCTCCAATGCTGATTTACCCAATTCTTTTTGTAAATCATCTTTAATCATATTTTCAATAAAATCACTTACATCAACATGAGTACCTAAAGTTAACATATCATCATAATGAATAACTACTATACCTGTATCTGTTTTTTCTTTATCTTTTAATATATCTATAGCTTTTTCAACCGTCTCTTGATCTATATCCAATAACTTCATAACAGATTTTATTGTAACAGGCTCACCTTTCCAAAATAGATAGGCTTCAATTTTTTGTGCAATTTTATTTATATTTGTATTCATATTTTTATATCTATATATTATTATATTTACTTACATCTATTTCTTCAAATAAATCATTTTGCTTGGCCATAATCATATTTTGTTTTATTAATTCTAATAATGCTAAGAAGCTAACCACTATATGTTTCTTGTGTTGCTTAAACTCCTCTTCATCTTTATAATCTTTTCTTAATTTTCCAGAGAAACTTGTAAACTTGAAATTCCAAGCAGTGGTCAATCTTTCACTTAGACGGCCCATCATCTCTTCTATGCTCACAGTCTTATGTATTTTTACCTTATCTATTTCTTTTTCTATTTTAGGTATTTTACTTAATACTTTATCTATAGATTCCCTAATGCTTAAAATGTTTATATCGGGAGTTGGGGTAAATATGACTATATCTTTCTTAAAATTTCCTTGAAAATATAATACTTTTTTATTAAATAGCATTTCTATTTTTTGACCATACTCCCTCATCAATTTTAAAATATTCAATCTTCTTTCCAAGTCTTCTATCTCGACATCTTCCTCTTGTGTAACCTCAAGGTTCGGTAACAATGATTTTGATTTTATCAAAAGTAATACTGAAGCTATGGAAACAAATTGGGTCTTATGTTTTAAATAGAATTCATCTTCTGTATCTAATTGTTTAATAAAATTAACAAAATCTTCAGTTATAAGAGATAATGATATTTGATTTATTAATAATTTCCTCTTTTCAATCAAATTCAAAAGTATATCGAGTGGTCCTTCAAAGTTTTCGGTTTTATATATATACTCTTTACTCATATTTAATTAATCTCTATAGATTTTAATTCCTTAAGGGCTATCTCTGCTTCATCAACATTTGGAGCTTTTCCATGCCAAATATAATTGTTCTCCATAAAAGATACTCCTTTTCCTGGTGTAGTATTAGCAATAATTATAGAGGGTTTACCTTTTGTATTTTTTGCAATATTTATAGAATTTATAATCGCATTAATATCATGACCATCTATTTCCTGCACGTGCCAATTGAAATCTTCCCATTTTTTATTCATAGGATCTAATGGTAATACATCTTCAGTTTTTCCGTCTATTTGTATATAGTTCCTGTCGACAAAAACTATCAAATTATCAAGTTTTTCTCTGGCGCCCAATAAAGCAGCTTCCCAAATCTGACCTTCATTTTGTTCACCGTCGGATATTAGACAATAAATATATTTTATATTATTATCTTTGAATTCTTTTTTATCAACCAATGCCATGCCTATAGCTTGAGATAATCCAGAACCCAGTGGTCCTGAACTCGTTTCTAACATAGGTAAAAATTCCCTATGAGGATGACCTTGCAATATAGAACCCAATTGTCTAAGTGTGAACAACTTTTCCATTGGAAAATAATTTGCATGTGCCATAGTAGCATATAATACTGGACATATATGGCCATTTGATAAAACAACTTTATCTCTGGCTTCCCAAAAAGGATTTCTAGGATCATGTTTTAATTCTGAAAAATACAAAGTTGCAAATATATCAGACATGCCTAAAGGTCCAGCACTATGACCTGATCCAGCTTTAACAAGCATTTCTATTATAGAAATTCTTATATCTTTAGCTTTTTGTTTTATTAAATTTATTTTTTCTGTTTCCATTTTTATATATTATCTATTGTAAATTTATAGATGCATAAACATGATAATTTGAATCAACTAATAATACATATTTGTATACATCGAAAGATATATCACCGCCTTTCATATCTATATTATATTGTCTCATGCCATTATCTGTTATTAATGGACCGAAATCTATATACTCTGTTTGATTTGTGACTTGTGGAGTATTGGTAAGCCATATATTTATCTTTTCATTACCTCTATTTGCACCCTCTACAGTCAAAACTAATTTACCCAAACTCTTTTCTAAGGTTATTTTACCTACATATTTTGCATCATTTGGATTAGCATATCTATATTGAGGCACATTCGAATAAGTTGGATATACTTGATTTATTTGATTAACATAATCAGTTCCAACCTGAAATGGTGATTTATTTTTGCCTATAACCACATTGGTTAAGAATGGTAACAAGACCAGAGCCTTAATAGCAAGATAAATTATTAATAATATCAAAATTAATCCTATAAATTTTCTAATCATGTATTTATTTTAACATAAATCTTTAAAATAATTTAAGTTTTCTCTGGGATTTCCTTTTGAAAATATAGCTGAACCTATCACAATCTCATCAACATTTTCAAATACATTATCAATTGTATCATCATTGATACCACCATCAACTCTTAATGTTAAATTATTATATTTATGTCTGAGGTCTTGAATCAATTCTATACATCTATCATCAAAAGATTGACCTTGAAAACCAATATTTTTTATAGTCATAACTTGTAATGATTTTATATTTGATAATTGTATTAATTCATCTATTAGAGATTGTTGTTCTATATATTCATCATAAGTAAAAGCTAATATAACATCTATCATATATAACTGTATATCTGATACAAAACTATTTATATGTTCTTTATCTTTAAATGAAGATAAATGAATAATAACCTTACTTGCACCTAATCTACCCCAAATATCAGTATGTAAATCTGGATTTTTAATCATTAAATCAAATTCATAATCAATATTTTCCCAATGAGGCAAGCCTATATCTTCGTTTAGCAAATCTTTAAGTACAGAATTTTCCTCTATTCTATTATTAGAGGATTGACTGTATGGCCATGTTTTTTGAGAAGTCATCAAACCGTCACAAATATCTATATGTATAGTTTCGGTGTCAACAGATACAGAATCTATCTTTCTTTCTATTTCTAAATAGTCTTTTTCCAATACAGCGGGTATTATTTTCATATTTTTATTTTTTATCTATTTTATCTATACGTCTAATATGCCTTTCATCACCTGAAAATTTTTCAGATAGCCAGATTTTCAACAATTCACCAGCTTCTTTTTCTTCTATAAATCTAGCAGCAAAAGATATAACATTAGCATCATTATGCTCTCGACTTAATTTAACTATATTTTGATTTAAATCAAAATCATTACCATACACCAAAACAGATCTAACATTTTCAAATCTGTTTGCGCAAATATTTTCACCCTGACCAGATCCACCTATAATAATACCCCTATATTCTTCTGAGTTGTGATTTTTAGATATATATTCTCCAACACTTTTTACATAATCAGGATAATCATCATTTTCATCATACAAAAGAGGGCCAAAATCTGTGATCTCTAAACCCATTTCTTCCAATAAACTTATAAAATATTTTTTTAATTCAAATCCTGCATGATCTGAAGCTATAGCTATTTTCATATTTATGATTATATCATGAAAAGAAAAAGACTTATACCGTTATGATATAAGCTTTTTCTAATAGATATTATTAATATTATTTAAGTTCAGGCATTGGTATATTAGCACTTGAACATAGCAATAGATTTGCTTGTCTTTGTGTAGTCTTGTAGAAGTATCCTGTTGATTTTGTTAAACCCCATGGTTTTAATACAGAATCAGTATATTTTTCTTGAAATGTTTTAACAGCTTTTTCTGTTAAATCACCGAAGAAACCTGTTGTTTTAATATTTAATAATTTTTGTAGTTTTTTAACTTCATTAATATCATTTTTCTTACCTTTTTTCATGTAAGTTTTAAACATATCAGCACAATTTGGTTCTGTGGTTGTAGCTGTTGAAGTAGCTGAGATAACTGAGCCTGATGTTATAGATGATATAGGTGAACCTGATGATATACCACCACCTATTGTTGAACCACTACCAAATGATGGACCAGAAAATGTAGATACCACTGGAGTCGATGTAGCTTCTGTTGAAGTAGATGTTGTTACAAGAAAAGTAACACAATCTGGATCAGCTAAACCTGTAAGTGTATCGCCATCAGCATCTGTACCAGCTGTACATGAAGTTAAAGTTTCTGAAGTTGTTGCAGGAATTATAAATGATGAACAATCTGGATCAGCAACGCCAACCAATGTATCACCATCGGCATCTATACCAGTTGTACATGATTCTGATGTCTCTGGAGTAACAACTACAGTCAAAAATGAAGCACAATCAGGATCTGATATACCTGTAAGTGTATCACCGTCAGCATCTGTACCAGCTGAACATGAAGCTGCATCCTCAACTGAAGGCAATGAAATAGCGAAAGTTTTTATTGATAATATACTTGAAAATGCTAAAAGCATTACAATTGATAATAATATTAATTTTTTCATAGGAAATAATGATACCATTTATAGTTTTTTATGTCAAATAAAAAGGCATCCTGCTGTTTGATGGCAGGATGCCGATTAGCCGAAAAAAGTCGGCAAAGCTCTGTGAGAATGATCACGTTGGAGGCGGCGAGAATGATCCCGTCGCGATACGGAAGAATTTCCTCGGGGTTCCAGGATCATAGATGAAGCTGATTGTTACACCATTGCCGTTATCAACGATGGTAGCTTCCGGTGAGGTTACCCTCGACCAAATAAGCAAATCAGTTGACTTCTCGATACCCCAGAGGAGACCAAAGTCCCCAGGCAAAACGCCGGTGACCGGGAATGAAATCTTCCCATCAGCGATGACGGGGTTGCCTGTCACCGGGTTGATGACCGCTGTTACCCTCGACAAAGTCGAGATGGTGAATGGAGTGACGATACCGTTGATGGTCGCATTGCCGGAAATCAAGCGTGAAAGCTCGTAATAATCTCCGGGTTTGGACATCTTCGGAAATGACCCGCCGAGAGTTACCTTGTGTTCAGTGATCCAAAGCGAAGTCGAATTGACCATTGCGGTACCAACCAGGTTCCCCGACGGTGAAGTCGGTGAAGCAAGGATGGATGGAGTGCTAGCATCAGTCTCCGGATTGAACTGGCTCAAGGCCATATTCACCCCACTCAGCTGAATGACCGTTGTTCCGCCGCCAACTTTGCGAGTAACCGAGAAGTTTACGGAGTTCAACGTAACCGAAGTGGTTCCTGTCGGAAAATCAAGCCGTGTACCGAAGTACACTGCATTGACACCCGAAAGTGTGACGTAACTCACCTCTCTGTTCCCGACCTTGGTCGAGAAGTTAGAGGAAGTAATATTTCCGATATCCGCGACCGAAGTTGCGGTGACCGTCGGCTGTTGAGCCGACACAGTACATGTAAGCGCCACAATGAGCGCGATGATGGTTCTCATGGATGTAATTGGTTTGCACCAAAAAATATCGACGGAAATGCCGATTTGTTTTTGAAGGTGCGACCAACACATATTAAACTTAATTATGAGTTTTGTCAACCCTTATGTAAATTATTCTGTGACTATATTAGTAGATTCTTGTATGGAACTTTCTGTTATCACCGTTGAGTCAGGCACAACTGTTTCAGATGTTGTATCTGATACCACAGCACCAGTACTTGTAGATGTCACTTCAGTTGTGGTTGCATTAGTATTTTCACTATCACTAACTACAGTAGGTGTTGGTACTGTATATGTAACACCCTGATTCTGTAATAGAACCTTTAACTGTGACTCTGTTATACATGTATCCCCCACACAAAGTTTTTCTGTTCTGAATTCTTTAGCAAAGCCTGTGACTTTCTTACTCAACTCCTGTACCGCGCCGACTAATATGGCTGTAATCTGATTATAATCGAGGGTTCTTTGATCATCAAATAATATACCCTTAACTCTTGATACAGCATTTGGTATAACAGTCTCAACATCTTGAGCCAGAAATCCTAACACAGGTTGACCTGTTTGATTACCCTTCCATGTAAATGATACTGGCTTAAGTTTATTAACTGCATCTAATGCAATATTACTTCCTATATCAAACTGAACATCTTTTAATCTAGCATCAGACACCGCATTAAATTCTTGTGCAAGAATTCTTCCTTGCGCACGAATAGAATAACTATTTGTTCCAGCCGATGTTCCAACAAGGCCAGATGAATTTAAATAACCATAAGTTTGATTTGAAGAAACTGTTGAATACACATCTAGAGGAAATTCAGGTGTCGATGTTCCTATTCCAACATTACCATCATTTCTAACAAATAAAGTGGTTGTACCAAAATAAGATTGAACATCTAGCAATCCAAATGTCGATGAATTTGTATTTCCCCTTAATGTAAGTTGTGAAGTTGGAGCAGTTGGCGTTCCTGATAAAGAACCACTACCGATACGAACGTAACCTTGCTGCCCTGCGGCATCACCAGCTTGAAAGAATAGATGCTTTGTAGGTGAATCTGTTCTCATATACCACTCATTTGTTCTGGTAAAGAGATATGCAGTTCCAGAAGGGCCCTGGAATTCAAACACCGGATCTCCGGATGTATTTTGGAGTCTTAATCTGGCACCAGCACCGCTTATATGTAAGAGTTGCCCTGGAGAAACTGTACCTATACCAACATTTCCACTTGTACCGTTTATAAACAACCTTGTGGTTCCACCTGTTTGAAATTGATAATGTTGATAATCTGTATTGCCTGATCCAGCATTAAATATCACCCCACCACCAACACTTGTGTTTGATATAGTAAAACCAGAATGACCTGTCTTTGTCATACTTAAAATAGGTCCAGTTGTATTATCTGTTGATGAGATTTCAATAGTTGACGATGCCCCCGACACTTGAAGATTTTTAGTGGGATTACTTATTCCTATTCCAACCCTACCATCCTTAGTAAAACGAATTTTTTCCGCTTGAATCGCTGTGCCTTGTTCAACTGTAGAAAAAATTAAATCATTGGCCAATGAAGCGCCACTACTAGTTGTAGTAGCCGACATTCTCCACATTGAAATTATACCGTTGTTACCCCTTCCAGAGGTTAATACAAGCCCAGCATTTCCACCAACCCCATAATCGCCATCTGCTATCAAAATATTTTTTCCTGAAGGTACAGATATATTACCGTAGGTACCACCAACTTGTAATAATTGAGATGCACTGGTTGTTCCTATTGCGAGATAACCATTAGAATCTAACCTCATCCTTTCTGAGCCACCAGTTGAAAAACCGAGAACATCGGAACCTGGCATAAATACACCAGTGTTAGTATCATTAGAACCAACAAATGCAGGCACTGCTGCTGAGTTACCTAAGCCCCTGAATTGTCCTGTAGATTCAACTGCACCATTATATATTCTAAATCTTTCTGTACCGCCAGTTGAAAAACCGAGAACATCAGATGCTATATTATATATACCCGTATTTAAATCATTAGTAAAAGAATAAGATGGTAGAGTGGCAGACCCAAAAGGTGTCTCTATTTGCCCTGATCCAATCGTTAAAACAGATCCAGGGGTTGTTGTTCCGATACCAATATTACCAGCACTTGTAATAACCATAGCCTGCCCCGAACCAAAACTATTATTATTGACATTAAATTCTATACCTTTAGTTGCTGCGGCTTGGACCACTGTATTAAATGTTGAACCATTGTATCCTATAAACCCTCTTGAGCTGGCAAAATTAATATATGTATTTGCTCCAGTTGAATCACCGATCCTAAGTGCGTCTCCAGCGGAATATACCTCAAGTTTTGCAGATGGGGTGGTAGTACCAACACCAACATTAACCGCATACGAACCAGTACCTCCTAATACAAGACTATTCGATGAACCCACCTGAGACATATAACCAATGGCTGTTGCATTAGTTAGACCAGTAGTGCCATTATATCCAGAATTATAACCAATATATGTATTATTTGATGCAGAAGCAATATTTCTACCGGCATCTTTTCCGATGGCTACATTATTATTTCCGTATGTTGAAAACATAGAGGCATCACCTATAGAAGTGTTTCCGGCTTGTGATGTAATTGAGGCTAGAGCAGAATTTCCTAAAGCTACGTTATTACCACCATTTTGCAGAGCAGATAGAGAATTCCTTCCGAAAGCCAGGTTAAATTGTCCTGATGTTAAAGATTTTAATGCATCTTCACCAACCCCAACATTATAACCACCTGTCAATGTAAAATTTCCTGAGTTTCCACCTAAGAATATGTTACTTGTTCCATAAGTATGTAATAACCTAGAATTATTTTGATATAAAGCCCCGGCTGTACTTGATGAAGAAGGTATATTTATATTTCCATTTACATCTAATTTCTGAACAGGTGTTGTTGTACCGATACCAACATTACCATCTGAAGCAATCGACATTCTGTTTGTTCCCGCGGTTGAAAATTGAATATTACTTGATCCTCCATTTCTATAAATACCAGAATCAGGACCACTACCAAACAATAATGCAGGCTGCCCCGCCGTTCCATTTGCTAAACTTATAACAGCACCATTAGAACTAAGAGTACCTCCGGAAGCTATATACCACCTTAAAGATCCCCCTGTGGAAAAGTTTAATTGATTAGTATTACTTAAATACATACCTGTACCCGAAGAACTACTGAATGAATATGTTGGTGCTGTTGCAGAACCATCTGGTCCAGCAAATTGACCGCTGCCTAAAGTAAATTTACTGCCCGGCGTACTCGTCCCCACACCCACATTACCACCAGCAGTCACAGTGAATAGTGAGTTGTTGTTTGAATCCAAAATATTAAACAAGTTAGCAACTTGACCAACAGCACCTTTGATTGTCATCACAGCTTTGTTAACAGCTGTTGATAATGCAGAGATTAAAGTATTAGCAAATGGTGTGGTTGTTCCGAATGATGAATCAGCTGTACCGTTAATACTATTTGCAACCTGTGAAAATGCAGATGATGAAATAGCTGAACGAGGAGCTAATGTCTCATATGTGATACCATCTCCAGACACTTCAACCTGTAAATATATTTTACTGTTAGTATTAAAGTTGTAGTTTAATGCATCAGGATATGTATCATCACCAATATCTACAGAGAAAGTTCCTTGTCTAACAATTAATTGTGTAGCTGTAGGAGATGTTGATGGCCATAGTTTTGTACCTGATCCAGGTGTGGGATTATCCCATATTGAAAACTTAAAATAATAGTTTGTTCCACCACCACCTAATGGATTTCCACCTGAATCTGTAAGCTTTCCTTGATATGAAAGTACTGTTGGTACACCTTGTGCAGCTTGTATATTAGAAAATGATATTGTAGTTGAAAAAACAAAAAGTAGTATGTATGTAAATACACTTAATTTGTTTTTAAAACTAAGATTCATATGGGTATATTATAACCCATACGTATACTTCTTAACAAACAGAAATCCACATTTCTATTTTATTTTAAATATATTTTTAATAAATTTAATCACTTTTATAAATACATTAGAAACTCCTTCAACTGTATGACTAAATTGATTATCTTCTGTAACGGAAATATTTAATATCACAGGTGTATTAAGAGTTGTGAGCAGATAATTACCTGATTTATTTGGTATCAAAATATTAACTCTATTATTAACAAAATTTATATCCTGATTATTAAATTTTCCTTTATAATTTGAACCCTTTGGTGACATCAATGTAACAATAACCTCTTCACCAGCATTTATTTTTACATTTTGAACCAATTGTGACTTATTATTTACACTCACACTCGACTTTATAGGTTGTGTAAATTTATTTGAATATACAGTAAACAAACCAGTGATTTTTGTATTATCTAAATCCTTATTTTTATACCTCAATACCATCCAATCATTGAAAGAATTTATACCTATAGAGGTTAACAAATTGGGTGTGTTGATGAAATTCTTAACAACGTAATAAGGTAATGAGATATTGAAGAAAGTTTTTAAACCAGCCCCGAATGAGAATGTTCCATTCTGTCCATTTCCAAATACAGGAAGTTTAGGTAAAGCAAAGTTTGATAATTTTATAGCAAAATTCACAACAGGTATAATACCTCTATTTTCATTTCTGATTATTTTATTATCTGTACCACTACCTTTTGAATAATTTGATCTTGTTTGAACATTGTTTACCGCAGCATTATTTGATCCATTATATGAACCAGTAACTGAGATTTGACCAGCGGTACCTGGAAATCCAACAGGTGCAGTCAAACAATTTCCACCTTCTGCTACAGTAGATGTAGCACTCTTACCTGCATCAACTAACAAAACATAATCAGATGTATCAACCAAAGTAACATTACCACCCGATCCACCAAAACCACATCCAACAGAATCACCTCCTATGGCCATAATAGGTGTATTTGGTTGAGTTGCTATTGTGTTATAAACATATATAGTACCAGCATCACCACCGTTATGTATTGGATCTCCACCGTTTACTGATATTACATAAGTGGATGAATCATATACTCTTATATGCCCCCCTTTTCCACCGTCAACATTCGGATTACCATCTCCACCTATCGCTGTAGTTGTACCTGTAACATTTATATTTCTTAGATCAAAATCTAATGCATCATAACCACCATAAGCACCATTTCCAGATATATTTCCATTCACAGTATATCTTGCTCCATCTATAGTTGTGCTTGCAACTGCTATATAGATATTTGCATTTACATTATTTACCAATGTTGTTGATGCAAATAATGTAACGTTTTCACCAGATACAGGTAATCTACCTAAAGGTGTTGTAGTAGCAACAAATCTAAACCAGTTTGCCATATTACTCCAATTATTATCACCAGAAATATTTCTAAATACTACAGAATTAGGATATGAATAATATGTGGTTAAGCCACTAACGTTTCCGCCCAATTGATGAGCTGTTAAATATGCTAAATATCTGCGAGCATTTCCTAATACAGTACCTTGATTTGTTGCATAATCAGAGAAATATGCATCACCATTTATAGTACCTAGGTTTGAAGATAAATCATTAAAATATGTATTCCCTTTTATAGTTCCTGTATTAGAACTAGTATCTTCGAAATTCCAAATAAATATATTTTCGCCTCTATTATCTAATATGTTACCAGAAATATTTCCTGTTCCTTGGAAATTTGTACTTGAAGATATTGTGACTATACCAGCTTCTGCTGTATACATATTGTATATAGCATTACCTGATATATTACCTTGATTTATAGAATTATCATTCAATACCACATTACCAGAAATAGTACCATTGTTTATAGATGATTTATTTAATACAAAATCACCACTAATAATATTATTATTGATCATTGATCCAGATACAGTGACATCACCAGTTGAATTATTTATAGTTCCACTATTTGTAACATCTGATATAAATCTTCCACTATTAACAATACCCAATGAAGAAACGGTTGTTGTTGCAAAAGTACTCAATGAATCAGCGCTAAAAGTTTTATCAATGGTTGTAAAACCAGAAACGGTAGTTGATGAAACTGTCATATTTCCAAAACCATAAAGAGCACCACTTATATTCATATTCTGTAACGTTACAGACTTTCCATTTCCAACAACATTTACAGCTGAATAAAAATTACCACCACCATTATTGTCACCACGAAGTGTTGTTGTTGCAGTGATATTACATGTGTTTACATTAGCAGTTAAATAATAATAAGGTCTGGTTACTTCATCCAATGGAGTAGAACAATCAGTATCTACAGGTTGTGTATTGTCATAGGTAAATATAATAGACTGTTCAGTTGTATTTAAACCTATACTACCTCTAATGAATAAAGTATGTAATCCGGCCGATGGCCTTGGTATATCAGATCCATTGTTTGCACAATTTACACTAGTATAATTTCCACCATCAATTTTATATTGACACAAAGTAGAATTACCCCAAGAAATTATGGGTTTCCATTTTATATTATTTCCAGATACAGGAGATGTGACTGTTATATTTGGCGCACCAACACCGATAATATTATTCCAAATAAATGTGGCATTATTTAATGCTTGAAAAATATTATTAGCTAATGAATATGTTGCATTTGTTAAATCAACAGTTGCACCATTAACGGCTTGTATGATCCAATAAATTCCATTATGAGTAAAATCCTCTATAACATTAAATATACCGCCATCATATCTTCTAGTAATATATCCAGTAACCGTACCGAGATTTTGCGTTCCTATACCTGAGAAAGTGGCGTTACCAGTTATAATACCATTCACACCATTTGTTGAAGATGCATTGAACAAGGCAGCATCTAATTCGGTTGAATCTACCTGTATATTTATATTATTTGTTGTTGTGCCTTGAAATATTATCGATTTCACATACGCGGAAGCTGTAGTTGTAGATATATTTCCAAATAAAACTATAGTGGTATCACCTGCAGTTGGTAACACAGGAGAATGAACAGTAGAGTTTACATCTAACCACCAATTATTTATATCATTCCACTTACCCACAACACCATGACCAACAGCCTGATCATTAAAATACATTCCTGCATAATCATGATATATGACCTGTCCATTTGTTGTGCCACCCAAAGGTCTTACAACAGGAGAATAAACATCGGAATTACCAGTGACGGAACCTAAGTTTAAAGACATATCTTTAAAAGTAGCATTCCCTTGAACCGTACCCGTAATAATATTTTTACTGTCACTATTAAATATAGCGTTACCTTTTAATACACCAGTATTGGTTGATGAAGCATTAAAAATCCACGTGTTTATCGTATTAACCCCAGTAGAATCATAAACATTACCAGATACAAAACCTGTACCAATAAAAGCTGTACCTGTGGCTATATTCACAGAACCAGATGAAGCTGTAAAATAATTAAATCTTGCATTACCATTTACCGTTCCTGCGTTAGTTGATGATGCATTAAATATCGCATTACCATTTACCGTTCCTGCGTTAGTTGATGATGCATTAAAATTAAAACTGCCTGTTAGAGAATTTATAATTGAATTGTTTGTTATTTTTCCTATAACACTTACACCACTGTTAATGATTCCATTATTGACCACATCAGAAACAAAGCTGACAGAACTAGTAGCAACACTTCCACCTGAACTAATAGTTGTATTACCCAGAGACGAAGTACCGTCACCTTGTATAGGACCTGTAACAGTTGTGTTGCCACTTACATTTGAAGCGTTGTTAAAAATCAATGCACCAGCACCTGCCCCTGTGGTTGAAACATTACCACTTATATCAAGATCTGAAATAGTTGCACCATAATTATTAGCAGTCAAATTAGCATTTAAAGCAAAACCATTACCATTCAAAATAACACCTGATCCCAATACATTACATGTCGATGATATATTTTGTGTAAATATATAAGTTCCCGCAAAATAAAGATTGCCACAAGATGAAATATTACCAGGTATTATTGGAAAACCACCACCAACAAATGGACCATAATTATTTCCATTTATTATAAAACTTTGTAATGCAGATAATGTTGTATTTGAGGTTGTTAACGAAGAAACATAATTTAAACTCAAAATATTTGTTGCTGTATAAGTATTGTTAGAAATATTTAAATTACCTGATGAATTTAATATTATATTACCACCTGTTCCTACTGTTGTTATATTGCCTGTTGTAGAATTATTTATAACAATATTTGAACCATTACCTCTAACTCCTGTACCGGCGCCTAAACCACCACTGGCCAAAATTGTAGTTAAAGTCGAACTCGATATAACTATATTGCCTGCATTACCTCCGTTTGTATTACCACTAACTGCATTATTACCACTAGCATTAAAACCATTTAGAAATCCTGAAAAATTTATGTTTTGTATAGTTGTTGTGCCATAAGCATTACCCGCAACAGCTGAAGATGTTGCAACTATTGCATAACTCGTATTACCTGCTGATGCTGATATCAAAAAACCACCTCCATCTATAGTCACATTATTCGCCTGTATTGAAAAACAAGTACCAGATATACCAATCAAACTATTTGCTAATATATATGTTCCTGATGTGGTTATTTTTCCACAAGATGTTATAAGGCCTGGCACTAAAGGTAAATTACTGGATACAAAAACACCTCTATTACCTGTTACTATATCTCCGGTTAATCCAAAATTTGCTGAATTACTATTTTTACCAGTATCAAAATAAGTTGAATCAACTATAAAATTAGTAGACGATGCTTGTGCAGCAAAAATAGACACATACGGTAAAAATAAAGAAAATATTGTTGATATACTTATTATTTGTTTTTTAAATTTTAGAATATTTTTCATAATTTTTATCTTTATTCTACTACTACAGCTTCGACCTGTGTCTGTGCAGCAGACTCAACTTGAGTTTGTTGTTCAGATACAGGAGTTGATTCTGATGGTGTATCAGCTGGAGCATTATCTGTACTTACTGTAGATGTGGCATCAGATGTTGTGCTGACAGGATTATCATTTGTCTGAATAACAGTATTTACAACTGGTTGTATATTTTGATTTTGCAACATCTGTTGTAGCTGTTGTTTAGTAACACAAACATCTTCTATACATAATTCTTTTACTTTTATCTGAGCACTTCCGTCAAATAGACTAGATACTTTATTTGATAGCTCTTTTACTGCACCAACCAACACAGCTGTAATCTGATTATAATCTAGAGTTCTCTGATCATCAAACAATACACCCTTAACTTTTGAAACAGCATTCGGAATTATATTTTCAACATCTTGAGCTAAGAATCCTAGAACCGGTTGTCCATCAGGTCTATCTTTCCATGTGAATGATACAGGTTTTAATTTATCTATAGCATCTAAAGCCATACCACTATCCAGATCAAATTGAATATCTTTCAGTCTTGCATCAGATACAGCATTAAACTCAGGAGCAAGTATTCTTCCCATGGATCTTATAGAATAACTATTTGTCCCTGCTGACGTACCAACCAGACCAGATGAATTTAGATAACCATATGTTTGATTTGATGATACTGTTGTGTATAGATCAAGAGGAAAGGCTGGAGTTGTAGTACCGATACCAACATTACCTCCATTAGCTTGCAATGATAAATTATAAAAGACAGCACTATCATTTCTTCCCGCTTGCAACCAAGACCATCCTGAACCATTAACACCGGCATATAGTCCATAGAGTTTATCAACAGATGTAACAGCGAAGGCACCAGTGGCACTACCATTTAGAGGAGTAGAATTTGTTACTAGGGGTGATACCTGCAAACTAACTCCAGGAGTTGTAGCTCCAACCCCAACATTTCCATTTGCGTCAATTCTTAATTTTTCTACACCATTAGTACTAAAACCAATTTGTTGACCACTCGGTCTAAACATACCAGTACTTGGTGCAGAGAGTCCAAAAGAATATCCAGGATTAGCCGCTGTTCCATCTGGGCCTCTAATCGCAGCAGACCCATTCATAAAGATATTCCCAGCAGAGCTAATCAATATTCTCTCTACACCTCCCGTTGAAATACCGAACGCACCTGCAACACTTGTATATAATCCTGTATTTGTAGAGCCACTAAACACAACACTTGGTGCAGCGGCAGTACCTATGGGAACTTCTATTCGTCCAGAACCAAGAGTCAGAAGTGATCCAGGCGTTGTTGTTCCGATACCAATATTACCAGATGAATCAATTGACATTCTATATGCAGATAAAGTTTCATCATAAAAACCTAAAGATCCTGTACCTGTTACACCAAAAGAATATTTTTTACTTCCATTATCTAAAGTCATAGCCGCACTACCAGCACCTGTAACTTGTATATTTCTACTGAAAGAAGAAGTAGGATTTGTTGTTCCGATACCAATATTACCCCCTGATGTTATTCTCATCTTCTCAGTACCCCTTGCTGCACCACTATTATATGTATAAAAAGCAAGAGATGAGTTATCGGTTGCTCCTGGCTCTTGTAATGCGGAAATAAGTGCAGAATAATATGTAGAAGAAAAATTGGAATTAACCTTGAATCCAAGTTCAGCAGTGTTACCATCTGTTCTGGCCGCTTTATTTGATATAACCATTCTTCCTCCAAGACCTCCCGGCGTACTACTTGCAACTTCAAGCCAATCCATAGGGGAGTTAGTTCCAATTCCAAGACTTCCTGTATTAACAAGGACATTACCAGCACTGTTTATAGTCATCCTTGAAGTTCCGCCTGCAGTACCGACACTACCTGCTGTATAAAAATCCATTTGAGTTAAGGCATTCATACTACCAGTACCTCCACCAAAAGATAATGTATTTGCCCCTGAGCTATTTATTGCAACAAATAAAGCAGATGGATTACTTGCATTATTATAAGGTGCAGAACCGGCATAAAAATATTTACTTGTAGCATCCGTCCTTGCTCGAACATTCAAATCACCTCCAAGGACCATACCATTAATACCTCCATATGCAATATCAAATATCGCACTCGATCCAGTATTTCCAGAACCTATAGAAAGGTTATTAAAAATATGTGCTGTACCATCAACAGTAAGTTTTCTAGGTGTTGTTGTAGTACCAATACCTGTATTTCCTTCAACTAATAAACCATTTGTTGGAGCTGTTAGTAAATTGTAATTCGCACCAATTACAGCATTACCACTTACGGCAAATTTTGATGCAATAGCTCCATTATATGTACCAACATTAAGCCCCCCTCCTCCACGACCAACATACAAAGTTGTACTATTTAATAGATTTATATTTCCAGTTTCTATATTTGATCCATACATTATAGTTGTACCATAGGGTCCATCCAATGTAAGCAATGGTCTTCCAGCAGAAGCATAAGGAGCGGTAGCGTCCTCATCTCTTAAATATAACCCTCCTCTATTGTTAAATTGTGCATATGTTGTTGCATCATAATTAAGGTTTAATAAATCTGCAGTCTGTGATGTGGCCGCATTTATAACTAAACCTTTAACCGTAGCAGAGGTATCTATTCCCAATTTTGAACCTGATGTCGTTGTTCCTATTCCTACGTTTAATGCACTAGATATGGTCATAGCCCTTGTGTTCCCTATGTTAAAACCAAGCAATTGTCCCGATGCAGAATTAAATAACGTAGACCCTGATGAGTTTTGTATAATTGCATAACCTGTATCTCCTAACCCTGAATATCCAAACGCTGCATATGCAGGACTTCCACTCCAATTACCCACAAATGCATTTCCTGCTTTTACTCCATCACCAGCTGATGTTGTATATACCTCAAACTTTTTGCTTGGAGTTGTTGTCCCAATACCGAGGTTGCCACCAGTAGTTATTCTCATAATCTCGGAGCCATTCGTCCTGAAAATCGAATCGCCCGATCCAGATCCACCTCCAATCAAAAGCGTACCATTAGATTGAGAGATATTATTAGTCAAAACGTAAGAACTATTTATTGCACCAGTATTACCGTAAGCCGTAGGATCCCAAGAAAAACCAATTGACCCACTTGGACGTCTAAAATATGTATATCCATTATCTAAAATACCCATTTTTTCGGAATTATTTGAATCCAAAATAGCAAACGCAACACTAGTACCTCCAGTACCTGAACTTTTAACTACCAACTTAGCCCCCGGTGTACTCGTCCCCACCCCTACATTACCACCAGCAGTCACGGTGAAGAGTGAGTTGTTATTTGAATCCAAAACATTAAACAAGTTAGCAACCTGATCAACAGCACCTTTGATTGTCATCACAGCTTTGTTAGCAACTGTTGATAATGCAGAGATTAAAGTATCGGCAAATGGTGTGGTTGTTCCAAATGATGAATCAGCTGTGCCATTAATACTATTTGCAACTTGTGAGAATGCAGATGATGAAATAGCTGAACGAGGAGCTAATGTCTCATATGTGATACCAT
>CAZSTO010000003.1:2632-28673 GCA_964610005.1 uncultured Candidatus Saccharibacteria bacterium | reverse complement strand
TTCAATTTATCTGCCAAAGATATTGGGGATAATTTAAAATCATTAATACAAGTTATACAATTTCGCACAAAAGCTGAAATCATTATTATAGTTCCTCCCATATTAAATGAAAATACTGAATATGCTATGACTAATAATAAATATGTCGGAGCCTATGAAAAATCTCTAGAATTTAAAAAAGTTTATGTAGATATAGCTAAAGAATTAGGTTTAAAAATAGTTGATGTGCAAGATAAGATGATTGTTGGTGTTGATGGAGCGCATATAACAGAGGAGTCTCATAGTATGTTAGCGGGAGCGATTTGTAATGTGATAAAATAATAAAATGCAAAACATATTTATAAGAGAAGCTGTACCTGATGACGCTAAAGACATAATTAATGTTTATTATAAAACCTGGTTAGATACATATCCAAATGATGATCTTGGTATAACTAAAGATGATATAGAAGATAAATATAAGAATTCTTTTACCGAAGAAAATATAAATATACAAAAAGAACGTATATTAAATTTACCAGAAAATCAAAAAAGATTTGTTGCAATTATTGACGACTCGATAGTCGGTGTTTCTAGTGTTATTAGAGATGAAAATTTCAATCAACTTAAAACAATATATGTATTACCAGAATATCAGGGTAAAGGTGTTGGTAAAAAACTATGGGGTGCGATGAAAATTTTTATAGATTTTAATAAAGATACGACTGTGAATGTCGCCACGTATAATAAAAAAGCGATAGGTTTTTATGAAAATTTAGGGTTTATTGACAGTGGAAAAAGATGGGTTGATGAAAAATGGAAAATGAGAAGCGGGGCAGTTTTACCAGAGATGGAGATGATTATTAGGGCTGATAAGTAATATGTTATAATTAAATTTATGAAAACAATACTCGTAGATGCAGTTTTTTGTATAGTCTCACCTGAAGGAAAATTATTTCAAGAAATGTATGATCTATTGGAGACTTATCCTAATAATAAAATTATATTAACAGGGGCTAATGATGAACAATTTATAAAATTTGGATTAGATAAAATGCCTTATGAGGTTTTTACCTTAAAGCATGATCCTGAGAAAACAGATCCTGTATATTATAAAAGAATGTTGGAACACTTTAATTTAAAAGTAGAGGATGTTATTTATTTTGAACATGCTGAGCCCGCAGTAGAAAGTGCCAGATCTATAGGTATAAATACTTATTTTTATGATGATGAGAAAAAAGATTTATTAGGTTTAAAAGAGTGGTTGGATGACAATTTAAAATAAATCTTATGACCTACAATTACAAACAAAAGAAAATCGTTGCAATAATCAATTCTGAAATAGAACAATGGCAAGCTTTAAATGTGCTCGGACACATGTCTGTGTCTTTGGGTGCTAATAAAGATGAAGATTTGATGGGTAGAGAATTGTTAACAGATAAATCAGGGTTTAATCACAAGGGTATTGCTAGATTTGGTTTTATAATAAAGAAAGGTTCATCTCCAGATATATCTGATTTGATTAATAATATAAAAAATAATCAAGACATCACTCTTATAGATTTTCCTCAAGAGATGTTGGATACAAGACATGATGATGAACTTCATGATTCTATGGGGTTGAAAAATACAGAAGATTTTAGATATTTAGGTTGTTTGATTTATGGTCCAACTGAGGTGGTGAATGAGATGAGTAAGGGGTTTAAGTTGTGGAGTTAAGGTTTAGGAAATAAAAAAACTCCCCCTGCGGCCGAAGCCGCAGAAGGTGTTGAAAATTTATTGTCGCGATATTATTGCTTAACTCTCAGGTATCGAATACCGTCGGAATCCAAGGCACCTTCCAAGATTAGCAGAGGTACATTGTTTTTACCTTTTCCGTAAAAGAGAATGTTTACCCCGAGGCAAACCTCCACCAAACCTGTGAAAACCTGAACCTCAATCCGTTTAGAGGAATGGTACACCTGACTCAGATTAGCTAAATCTTCTTCAGATGTTGGCAGATGGTCTCCCAGAAGTGTGTAATGACTGTGCCCTGGAGTGATCACAGGAACTGAGGGTTTTGATATCTCGCCAGTCATGGCAATCTGATGTACATGAGCAATCAACCCATAAACATGTGCCATCAAGGGTAAGTTTCGCCATTGATGACGACCTTCTGTTCTTGCAATCTCCGCCTGTAGTTTCGATGAGTATGTTACTGTCAATTTCTTCATAATTTTACCTTTCGGTTATGGCTTATTTTGGCCGGTTTTTGGACGTGGTCACTTTAACCACATCACCATAATTTACAATATCACACATGTATGAATAGTCGAATAAATGAAATCCCAAACAGAACCACAAAAATGATATAATTCTCATTATGAAATTACTCTTAACATCAGCAGGTTTAACAAACAACTCCATATCTAAAGCTCTATTTGATCTTGTTAATAAAAAACCAGAAGATATATCTGTTGTATTTATACCAACAGCTTCAAATGTAGAAGAAGGGGATAAAGGTTGGTTAATAAACGATCTTGTAAATTTACAAAAACAGAATTTTAAACAAATAGAAATTGCCGATATATCAGCTTTGCCTATTGAAATAATTAAAAAAAGATTTGAGGAATCTGATGTCTTATTTTTTGAAGGAGGAAATACTAATTATCTTATGGGATGGATTAATAAATTAAATTTAAAAGAATGTCTAGTTGAATTATTGAAAACAAGGGTTTGGGTTGGTGTTAGTGCTGGAAGTATGGTGACTAATCCAATTCTAGATTTAAAAACCTCACAAGATATATATGGAGAAGATTTAGATAAATTTGACAGTATGGATGGATTAAATCTTGTTAATTTTTATTTTTTACCCCATATTAATTCTCAGTATTTTACAAATGCACGTTTTGAAAAAGTGCAAGAGCTGTCGAAAATGTTTAGTAATAAAATTTATGCCCTCGATGATAATTCTGCTATAAAGGTGGTAGATGGAAATGTAGAGGTTATAAGTGAGGGGGAGTGGAAAGTGTGGAATTAGGTTTTATAAAATAAAAAACACCCGCCACGAACTGAATCGCGACGGAATTTGTTTGAATGATGGGATTCTATAAAAGGTCATTTCCATCTCCTCGGTTTTATCAGTGCATCCCCACCGATTTTCGTCTTGTCTTCGGTGTTGACCTTGTTTACACCTTTCAATAGTCTGGTGAAAGAGGCTTTTTGCTCTGGGGTGTCAAACTTGATCTTGGAAAATCTCCCCGGTTTCTTAACTTTATTTTTGGTACTCATACATTTTGAATATAACATATTATTGACTTTATATACACATTAATACAATATAAACAGGGTATGAAAACTGTCATCCTCGCCCTCATTTGGTTCTCGTCGTCGACCATGCAATCCCATGCTGTCATTTGGTATCAAGGCTATCGCTTCTTCAAGGTCAACAAAAGAATGGAGCTCAGAACAGATAACAGTGATTGGGAACACTTCTCAAAGTGTTCATGGCCAGTCCTCGCTTCAAACGCACATGCACCCCACAAGGGTTCATGTGCTTTTTTCTTTATTTTATAAGGGTTTATACTATTGACTTTGGGTTCTAAATATAGTATAATAATAAAGTCAGAAACATCAACAACCAAAACCAACCACTATCATGAAAAGACTGATTGTCGCTATCACTGTCGCTCTTGTTCTCACCGCCACCGGCGCGCAAATCGCCGAAGGTCTCATTAGTAAACTCTTGGCCTTCTCGGTCAAAGAGTTGCTAGTCGAACGGGTTTTCGACGAACTCTGGAAGTCTGCCAAAGGCTACGGTATGAAGGAGACTGGGCATAGTCTCTATTATTCCGCTCGAGACAAAACTTATGAGAATCTGGGTGTAGAGTACAACGACGGCTGGGAATCTTATCTCCAGGGCCGGACAATCGTTGTTTCTCGAATCAAGGCTTACTTCTTCGACGGTTCTAAGTTGAAGGATACCTACCTCGCAATCCAGCCTCGTTTCAAGGAAGAATTCAAAAAACTTCCCGAAGAACAACAGCATAACCTTCGTCGAACTCTCTCCAATATTAATGTGTCTTTCCAGTTGATGCTCCAGAAGGAGAATCAGGAGAAATACAAGAAGTGGCTTGAGGGAGATATCCTTTCAGACTTTGGTCTCGCTGAGATTTGGCTTGAGAATAACTTACCTGCTGATGAGATCGCCAAGCGCATTCGCGGCGGTGAACTAACCAAGACTCCAAATCAATGGGATCTTGAGGATAAGGTATTCGAAGCTTTTCCGGATAAAGACGTCGCCAAGTTCGCTGGGCGGCGCCTAAAGGAAGGAGGAGAAGACCTCCTCAAGAAATACATCGAGGTTATCGGCCTTGCCATTGAAGATGCCAAGATGTGAATCGTCATGACGGTTGGTCCGTCAAACGCACATGCACCCCACAAGGGTTCATGTGCTTTTTTATTACACTATTTGCTATAATAAACTAATATGAAAAAATCTAGAATAATTATTTCTATAATAATTTTACTACTTCTTATCTCATACATTTTTATCAATGAATATCGTGCTAAAATTTTATCCAGAAAACTTTCTTTATATGAGGAAAGTATAAAATCATTAAATGATATAACAAATACATCGAGAGAATCTTTTAATGATTTATATTCAACATTATCTAGAGTGATAGCTGAAGAAAGTAAAAAGAATAAAGATTTACAAGATAAAGTTATAAATTTAGATAAACTTGCAAAATCAGATCCTCAACTTCTAAAAAAATATTCCAAAGTTTATTTCTTAAATGAAAATTATTCTCCTGTTAGTGTTGAAAAAATACCCTCCGATTATATTTTAAATACAAATGTTGAGTATAAATTACATACAAATGTATTACCATTTTTAACTTCAATGATAGATGATGCTAGAAAAGAAGGTGTTGAACCTCTTGTTGTTTCTGCTTATAGATCTTTTGGCACACAAGCAACTCTCAAGACCCAAAATAAAATGACTTATGGAGCAAATACTGCAAATCGTTTTGTAGCAGAGCAGGGTTATTCAGAGCATCAACTTGGTACTACTGTTGATTTGGCTACAAAAGCTATGCCAAATCTTAATTATAAATTTGATACAACTAAAGAGTTCGAATGGTTGAAAAATAATGCTTATAAATATGGATTTGTATTGTCGTATCCAAAAGGCAATGCTTATTATGCTTATGAACCATGGCATTGGCGCTTTGTTGGTGTACCTTTAGCTACACAGCTTCATCAAGATGGAATATATTTTTATAATCTTGATCAAAAATTTATAGATCAATATTTATTAACAATGTTTGATAAATAAAATTATGCTTGAATTTTTTAAACAAATTTTGATAGATCATCCTATAGCCGCACCGGTTATATTTATTATAGTTAGAACTATACCGGTTATTATTCCACCTATACCAGGACTTTTACTTGATACCATAGGTATTGCGATATTTGGTTGGTTTTATGGGTTTATATTGGCTGAGATTGCTATTATGATAGCCTCGATGATTTCATTTTATATTGGTAGAAGATTTAGAGAGCCATTTCTAAAGAAGTTTATACCCATACAACAAATACACTCATTCGAAGATAAACTTTCTGAGAAAGAAAAGTTTCTCGGCTTGATTACTTTGAGATTCGTTTCGAGTCCATTTTTTGACATTATAAATTATGTAGCGGGATTAACTAAGATAAAATACTCAACTTATTTCTTTGCGACTTTGATTGTGACTGCACCATTAGGGTTCATGATTTATTATTTTGGAGAGTTGGTTATTAATATGCCGTTTATATTATTATCAACTGTGATAATAATTATTCCGCTTATTGTTTGGGGTAAGATACATCAAAAAAAAGTCCGGATATGTTGTAGTTGACTTCAGGTGTTTGTATCGGTAGTATATGTATTCAGGGGCTAAAACAATCCCCGTTAAAAAACCATGTGGAATCCCGAAAACACCTATATCCTCAGTGACAAGCAAGTCATCATCCTCGGCCGCAACCGTTTGGAGCAGTCGGATCCACCGCCGCATCACGACGGCGACTAACATCGACCACTGGCTGGTCATCCCCGCTGTAGGGCAGGTTTACATCCCTCCCTCAGCGTTTTTTTATTTGTGATAAAATAATTTAAGATGAAAATCCTAGTTAAAGCAAAACCATTTTCCAAAGAAGAGAGGGTTGAAAAAATCCCACAAGAAGGTTTTGATTTTTTAGAAAACAAAATGGATACATATAAAGTTTGGATAAAAGAGGTTCCAGAAGATGGTAAAGCCAATGAGGCTATTATAAAAGCATTGGCTAAATATTTTAATACATCAAAATCTAATATAGAATTAATTTCGGGATCAACAAATCGTGATAAAATATTTAATATAAATATATGAAAAAGAAAGTCATTGTAAATGATAAAATGCAGAAAAATTATCAATATTTTTTAACAGAAGAAATTGGTAAAAATTTTGATAAAGATTTTCGACCTCAATTAACGCCGAAAGAGATGTTAAGTTTAGGTGTGTTTGGTGGTATATATATGCGTGATTGTAAAAAAGAATTTCCTAAAGATTGGTTTGAGAAGGCTAAGTTTGTTGATGATAAAAGTAATAAACGTGATAAAGATATTAATTATTTCAAAGTTAATGCTAGTCAACCTTTAAAAGTATGGAGAGAAAAAGGTTGGATATATGAAGAAGATCCTCGTGGCTGGTTTCAGTGGTACTGTAGATATTATATGGGTAGAAGAATTCCTGATGAAGATCAAAGACAAATAAAAAGATGGAGAATGATGCGAAGGCATTTAGCACAGATAGTTCATAATTGTAGAGTAGGGGATGTGAATTGTAGAAGAAGACAAAGGCAGGCATTACTTCACTGGGCTTATGATACGAGGAAGGTATAAATAAAAAAAACCGTCGACCGGGGGGTGTCGAGGTTGGTTTTTGGGACTATTGTTGGTCCCAGAGTTTGCCCATGTTGAAGTGGGCAGAAATTGGGTCCACGGACCCGGTTTGGTTTTGTGGAGAGCGATGAGACTCTCCGATGATGGCGATGGCCTGAGCGATAAAGATCATGACCACAATAACTGTAAGGGTTCTAAACATGTATATATTATATCACATAATATATACATTTGTCAAGTAATATATAAAAACCCTTATATTATAAATCTATATCTAACATCACTGGACAATGATCAGATCCCATCATGTCGCCAAGTATTTTTATACTTTTAACTTTATCTTTTAAGCTCTTACTTATGAAAATGTAATCAATACGCCAGCCTACATTTTTCTCACGACTTCTGGTCTTCATATCCCACCAAGTGTATTCCTGCTTTTCAGGATATTTATCCCTGTATACATCTATAAAATCTTTGCAATATTTTGCGAGTCTGTTTCTTTCATCATCAGTACATCCAAGCTGTCCTTTATTTTCTTTTGGACGAGCTAGATCTATGTCCGCCACAGTTGCGTTTATATCACCTAAAAATATTACAGGTTTTTTCTTTTCAAGTTTTTTAGCCAAGGCTAAAAATTTATCATAATAATCAAGTTTGTATTGAAAGTGTTCAGGAGATTTTCCGCCATTTGGCCAATAACAATTCATTAAATAAAATTTTTCATATTCAGCTATAATTGTTCTACCCTCATCATCTATAAAATTTTTGTCACCTAATGTGCCTGTTACTTTCTTGGCATGTTCTTTGGAATATATAGCCACACCAGAATATCCTTTTCTCATAGTCGCTGATTCAAAGTATGAATAATATCCAGCATGATCTCTTGTGTCATCTTCAAGTTGTTCTATGTGAGATTTAGTTTCTTGTATGGCGAGTATATCAGGTTTTTGTCTTTTGATAAGGTTTTGAAATTCTCCCTTACGCCACACTGCACGTAGACCATTAACATTCCATGTGATTATTTTCATGGATTTAAGTTTACTATATTTAGGAAATAAAAAAAGCGTGGGGATCCGAGGACCCCACACGCGGGATTTGACCGTGAGGTCGTTGTGGATTTCTCCAATGCCTTTCGGCTTGTCGGCCTTGATGACCGTTAGCCGTTGCATTGGCACCGGGAGCACCCGGAACCGCCGCAGGAGCAGCCAGAGTGTTCGGACGGGGCCGTACCGGTGCCGCAGAACGAGGTCGATGATTTCTTGGTGTTCAAGGCGGCGGTGCCGGCGAGGACGAATTGGGAGCTATAAGTGCAGTGGGATTTCGGTTTCATTTTGGTCGGATTTGGTTTGGATTCGATCTGTGTTGTCTACAGTGACTTCAATAATATACCACCGTATTTAAAATCATGCAAGTGGTTTAAAAAACCCTTAAAAACATGCTAAAATCAGCATTATGACAAATATCAAAACAGAGTGGGACTTCTCAAAAATATATAAAGGTATAAATGATCCTAAAATAGAAAAGGATATAAAAAAGATAGATAAAATACTTTCTGATTTTGCCAAAAAATATCAAGATAAAAAATTTATCAAATCTTCAAAAACATTACTTAAGGCTTTAAATGATTATAATGACACAGCCTTGAGTTGTTCTACCATACCTCTATGGTATTTACACCTTGAACAGGCTATCAATACAGCCAACAATGATATTCAAGCTAAGATGAATAAATTTTCAGATCAATATTTGAAAAGTTATAAAAAAGTTTTGTTCTTCGACTTAGCTTTATCAAATATGGATAAAAATTTACAAGATAAATATTTAAGGGATAAAACTTTAAGTAAGTATCATTATCTTTTGAAAACTCGTTTTGAACAAGGTAAACACATGTTATCTGAGAATGAAGAAAAGATTTTAACAGATAAAGCTAGGGTGGCTCATAGTTCTTGGGAAGATTTTGCTAACAAGAATCGAAACGCTCAAACTGTAGCATTCAAAGGTAAGACTTTATCATTGTCTGAGGCTATGGGTATAAAAGCAGATCTTCCTCGAAAAGATAGAAGAGCGTTACATAAATTGGTGATGGAAAAATATAAAGAAATCTCTTTTGTGGCTGAAGCAGAGTTAAATGCTGTTATACAAAATAAAAAGATAGATGATAATCTTCGTGGTTTTACTAAGCCATATGAGGGCACTATTATGGATTTTAGAAATGATAAAAAATCTATAGAAAACTTGGTAAATGTAGTGACTAAAAACAATCACATATCTCATAGATTTTTTAAACTTAAAGCTAAAATATTAAATACTTTAGAAAAAAGTGAAGATAAGAAAATAACTATAGCCGAATTAGCCACAGGATTATCTACAGCTAAAGGCGCTAAGACCAAGATTGATTTTAATAAAGCTGTTGAACTGGTTAGAAATTCATTTAATCAAATAGATCCTGAATTTGCCAAGATATTGGATTCCTATCTAGAAAATGGACAAATAGATGTTTATCCAAGGGTGGGTAAGAGTAGTGGTGCGTTTTGTTCACCTATGACAGGTGTGCCTACATATGTGATGTTGAATCATACAAATAAATTGAACGATGTGGCTACACTTGCTCATGAGATGGGTCATGCTATACATTCTGATTTATCAAAAAAACAAGATCCTGTTTATCAAGAATATCCTATATCAGTAGCTGAAGTGGCATCGACTTTTTTTGAAAATGTATTATTTGATAATCTATTAGAAATAGCTAAGCCTGAAGAAAAAAGAGATTTGATGATTACAAAGATACAAGACAATGTGTTTTCAATATTTGCTCAAATAGCATATTTTAAATATGAAGAAAAAATACATGAAGCAATAAATAAAAAAGGTTATGTATCACATGAAGAATTAGCTGAGATGTTTGCTGACTGTCGTCGTTCTTATGTTGGTGATGCTGTGGATGTAAATAACTTGGATGGATATGCCTATGTTTATATATCTCATTTTCGTGTATTTTTCTATGTATATACATATGCTTACGGTCAACTTATATCTAATGCTTTATATGAAGAATATAAAAAAGATAAAAAGTTTGTAGAGAAAATTAAAAAGTTTTTAAGTGCTGGCGGATCTATGTCACCTGAAGATATATTTAAAAGTATTGGTATAGACACAACGAAACCAGATTTCTTCTTAAAAGGTTTAAAGAAAATAGAGAAGGATTTGAGTGAAGTGGAGAAGTTGTTTTAAATAAAAAAATCGCCGGACCCGCGTTTACACGGGACCGGCTTTTTGAGATCTTTCTGTAGCTATCATCCCACCTCCCAGAAGGATGCGTCCGCAGCAGAGATCTCTGACTCATGACTCTTGTAATATATCACAACTACAGATAAAGTCAAGTGTAACCAAGAACTGTTGCGAAACATCAACACAAACCTTAAAACCCGTCGACACAACCCATAAAATCATGTATAATCATAAATCTATGAAAGAAACTATGTCGTCTCATGAAATAAGACAAAAATTCTTAGATTTTTTTAAAAATCAAAATCACTATATATTAAATTCAGCACCGATTATTCCAGAAAATGATTCATCAGTGCTTTTTAATGTAGCCGGTATGCAGCCTCTTGTGCCGTATCTATTGGGTCAAGAGCATCCACAGGGTAAAAGACTTTGTTCTATACAAAAATGTATACGTACTATTGATATAGATGAAGTTGGTGACAATAGACACCTTACTTTCTTTGAAATGATGGGAAACTGGTCATTGGGTGATTATTTTAAAAAAGAAGCTATAGAGTGGTCATATGATTTATTAACAAACAAAGAATACGGTTTCGGCCTAGATCCAAATCGTCTATATGTAACTTGTTTTGAGGGTGATGAAGATGCTCCTAAAGACGAAGAAGCCGCAGAGATGTGGAAATCTATATTTGAGAAAAAAGGTATATCAACAAATCGTATATATTTCTTACCAAAGAAAAATAATTGGTGGAGTGCAGGAGATAATGGACCTTGTGGACCAGATACTGAAATGTTTTATGACACAACAGGTAAATATACTGAAGGTTTATCTTTTGATGAATATATGGAAAAGGATGAAAGGGGTGAAGTCGTTGAGGTTTGGAATGATGTATTTATGGAATATTTGAAAAAAGATGGAAAGATTGTAGAAAAGCTAAAAAATAAAAATGTTGATACAGGTTCAGGTTTTGAAAGAATAGTGATGATGATGCAAGGTGTGAGTTCTGTTTTTGACACAGATATATTTAAACCAGCTATAGAAAAAATACAATCATTAACATCAGAAGATATAAATATAGCAGAATTTGAAAAAGTAAAATCATCACGTATTATTGCTGATCATGTGAGAACCTCGGTTATTATGCTGGCTGATGGTGTAGAATTTTCAAACACAGATAGAGGTTATATACTTCGTCGTTTGATACGTCGTGCACTTCGTCATGCTGATTTATTAAAACTTCCTGAAAACTCTTTGTATATGATTGCAGATATTTTCACAGACTATTATAAAGATATTTATGAAAATATTGCTCGTCAAAAAGAAACTATAAAAGTTGCTATAAATGCAGAAGAGAAAAAGTTTAGAAAAGCACTTATTCAAGGTATAAAAGAATTTAATAAAATAGTTGAATCAAATAAAGAAGCTGGAACAGATATAATAGACTCACAAAAAGTTTTCACATTGTTTGAATCATATGGTTTTCCTATAGAAATGATAGAAGAATTGGCGGGCGAAAATAAGCTTTCTATAAATAGAACAGAATTTGATCAATTATTTACTATACATCAAGAAAATTCTCGTGCCGGTGCCCAAGCAAAATTCAAAGGTGGTTTATCAGGTGATGGAGAGGTGGAAACTCGCTATCACACAGCCACACATCTTTTGCATCAAGCTCTTCGTCAGGTTTTAGGTGAGGCTGTTGGTCAAAAAGGATCAAATATAACAACTGAGAGAATGCGCTTTGATTTTTCATATGATAGAAAACTTACAGATGAAGAAAAACAAAAAGTTGAAGATATTGTAAATGAAAAAATCCAGGCTGCAATACCTGTTAATATGATCACTTTACCAAAACAAGAAGCTATAGATTCCGGAGCTCTTCATTTCTTTGCTGATAAATACGGCGACATGGTAAATGTTTATTATATAGGTGATTCATTGGATGATGCGTTTTCAAAAGAATTTTGTGGTGGTCCACATGTTGAAAATACTTCAGAGTTAGGTCATTTCAAGATCGTTAAAGAAGAAGCGGTGAGCCAGGGTGTTAGGAGGATTAAGGCAGTGTTGGAGTAGGGTAAAAATAAAGTCGGACCCGTGTTAGGGGTCCAGGTCTGGGTGGGGGAGGTTATTCAAACCTCCAGGCGTCTGGGTAGGCATCGTTTAAGATTGCCTGCCTGTATCTGTTCAGTTGAATCAGATACTCTTCTGCCTCTTGTCTTTCTTTCCTCGTCATATCCTTGTACCGCTTGATGTGTTGCGGTGGTTCAGGCTTGATAAGGGTTTGACTGTTGGACCGTGTGACTGGTTGCGTCGTGGTCGTGCTGGTTGGGGTCCTAAACTCATGAGCCTTGAGTTGCTGATGGTTGCGGCGACGAGCGAGCTGGTTGCTTTGTTGTTTGTTCATGCAATATACATAATACATTAAAAATAAAATAATACTTATGTGTATATGTCAATATGTAATAAGAAATTTAGAAAACAGAAAAACCTTTGTAAAATAAGGTTTTCTTATTTTTTAAATATGTAATTAAAAGTTACAAATCTTAATTATTACCCAAATTTTTATATAACATTTTAAATATATGCTCTTGGAAATCAGCAATGGTTTTACTTTCTATAACTAAAGCGGTCTCTGAATTATAATCTATAAAAGCAACTCTATCGCCATATATTATTTGTGTAATATTGTATTCAAATTTACCAAAATCTTCTGGCATTATTTTTATGAATCTATCTATTTTCTTTTCTTTATTTTTGGAAGTTTGTTCATTGGTTATAACTAATCTTTCAAGTTTTTTACGATCACGTATTTGTTTATATGTTCTTGGTAAATATTTATCCCTTTTCTCATTACCATCCACATTCGAACTGTACCTATAGAAAATCTCTCCATGTTTTAGACTCCTTACAACATCATCAAAAACTCTTTTTGTACCATCCTTACCCTCCATAAATTTTATAGTTGGTTTATTATTATTTGTTGCATAACTATCTTCAAGCTCTGGTAATATTTCGAAGAATTGATATTTTAAATCTTCAAAGATTGATTCAAGTCTGTTTGGTGCTTCAGCAATATACATAATAGTTTTATCTTTCTGAGTTTGACTGATAAGTTTCTTTTCAAGAAGTCCTGGCAAAGCTTTGTATACAAGTGGTCTGTGTATACCAGTTTTTTCTGATATTGTTGTGATGTTTGATGGTCCAAGATCGAGTAATGCTAGGTAAATAATACTTTCATTTTTATTTAAACCAATTTTTTCTAAAAGTTTTGCTTGATTCATGTTTTTGATTATATCATATTGTATGATTACCTGTTTCGTCCTTTCGAACTCATCGGGCGAGATACACATCCCGCGACAGGTGAGGGTTTAGGTTAACCCACAACCGATATGGTGTGTTACCATTCTGTTCCGAATTCTATAGGATATTCGGATAGATAAGGTTTGCCTTCGTTCTTGATGACGAACCACATACGTTCACCATTTTTTTCTTGATGAGTTTTTAGTCCAACAAGTTCTGGTTTACGCATGAGATCGCATTTGCAGAGGAATTTGTCAACAATCTCCGGTAACACGATGGGAGAATCGTAGATATTGACACCTTCAGTTTTCCTTATGGTGTTTTTATCTCTCAATATCATCACCGTTTCCGTTTTGTATCTACCCTCAAATTCTTCAGTTGTGTATTCCATTAGAACAATAGTTCTTTGGTCCATGAGTAATACACGGAATACTGTTCTGGAAGCTGTTACTGCTAGTTGTCTGATCTCCTTATAGATTGTGGCTGCAAAACGGGCGTAGTTGTTTGGTTGTGTAGGGTTCATACAATTTATATATTAAGGTTTTTATAAAATAATACTTATATACATATGTCAATATGTAATAAAAAATATACAAATTAAAAAATACCTTTATATATAAAGGTTAAAGTTATTTCAAGAAGCTGTAACAAAAAGTTACAAGTTGAAAATTTAAAACGACATCGTAAGGGTTTACGATGTCTCAGTGGTTTGATTAAGGCTTGATAAAAGCGTATGGGTAATCAGTGGTAGTCCCTCCATGACATCTATCTACTGTTAATAAAGGACCACCTGGATGAATGATTTGACCTTCATCTAACGGTTTTTCATCTCTACTACAGCCATGATAACTTTCTCTGGTTGGTTGTCCGTTCATTATTTCAAAAATACATTTATCAATACCTGTAGAAGTTTTTATCAAAATTTGATCCATTGCAATACTTAAGTATTCGAGATTATTTGTCTGTACAAGTATCTGTGGACCTGTTTCTGGTGGACACAATTCTAGTCCGCATTTTATGGCTCTTTCGAAAAATTTAGGAAAATCTTCTTCATCTATCCATTCACCTCTAAAACCCAAGTCTTTGGGTTCTACTATTACAAAAGATACCCTCCTCTCTTCTTTTTCTGATTTATATTGAGGGGAATTAAATAATGGAGCAGTAGAATCTTGATTTATGTCTCTGTATTTGTAACCTCTTCGGCTTAATTCATTAACAAAATCCTCCATAGTTCTTAGTCCGTTACCAAGAGTGATTTCTGTCCAAGTTGGAAATATTGGTCTCATTGTCGTTGTGTTGTTATTGGTTCGATTAGTGATACTTTATCACCTTGATGAGTATATTCCTTATAAATTTATTTATTATTTTTTAAATGAATATATGTAATCTCTTATATCTTCATCTTAAATAGTCTTTGTGATATCAGAATAAACAATATTCAAAATACTGTAACTTTTTATTACATTTTAAAAAAGTTAATATGTTTATTTTATGGCTTAGTTTTGGTTTTTTGGGAGATAGGTGACATATTGACATATATGTTCAGGTATTGTTATGTGTTTTGACTATACTGTTGTTATAGAAAGCAACATGAAAAAAGAACAATTAAAACAACTACTAGACTTCTGCATAGATTCTCATACCGATAAGCCTTTAAAGCCGTCAAAAGCTTTTCGAAAGTGGGACCAGAAAACTCTTTATGCCACACATTCTATATGGTGCGCTATGACTATACTTACAGAAACTAGTCTGCCTGAAGATGTTAGATATAAAGGTTATCAAGTCCTGATGCTGCATGACATATTGGAGGATACCGATATCGATGATCTAACAAGTATAGTTTCCGAAGACATCATACAATCAGTCAAAGATATGACCTTTGAATCTTCAGCCGCGGAAATGTCTCAGATTTGGGACAAGGATGTGTTCATCAAGCTCTTAAAACTCTATGACAAGGTCTCAAACTTGTTGGATGGAACATGGATGGATAAAGAGAAGATGGACAGGTATCGGTACTATGTGAAGAGGTTAGCTAGAGCGGTCTGGTTGGCGTATGGCGATCTAAACATAGTCAAGATAGCTGAGATGTTATGCAGGTGAGTTTTTCATCGGAGGTGTTGAGAAACACCTCCATCTAATCAGGTTAATGAAAATATTCGTTAACCTGTAAGATAAGAAAAAATATGAAAAATAAAAAATACCCAATAATATGTTTTGAAGGTGTCGATGGTAGTGGAAAAACAACATTATCAAAACTATTAACAAAAAAACTTAAAGGACGATATATTAAAAGTCCACCTGATAGTATAGCTAAGACTCGAAAATTAATCGGTGATGCTAATGATGATATAACATTTCATCACTATGTATTTGGTAACTCTGCTGCTGGGTTATTGGCACAAGGCATATCTAAATATAAAACCGTCTGTCTAGATAGATATCATTATTCAACCAGGGTTTATCATCACAATGTCTTAAGTAGGGGTGCTAAGATACCAATTTTACCAAAAGAAAATCTAATTGTATATTTATCTGCTGAATGGTCCGTGATAGATAAGAGATTAGATGAAAGGGGTGATAGAAAAAAACATGAAAATTTGATAAATCTAAAAAAAATACATAATAGATATAAAAAGTTATTTAAAAATAATAAAGATGTGATGTATATAGATACTAGTAAAAACAATATAAAAGAATCGTTAGAATTAATCTTAAGAAGAATTAATTATGAAAAATAGATTAAAGAAAATAATAATTACAGGTGGTCCCGGTAGTGGCAAGACAACCATTATAAATAGATTGAAGAAAATGGGTTATAGAATTATACCTGAATCAGCAAATATAATGATTGGTATGTATAAAATAAAACCTTCTGCGTACAGACAGAGAAAAATACAAGAAAATCAAATATTCTTAGAAAATCTGATTCAGGAAGAGTCAGGTATTTTTTTTCTAGATCAAGGGTTAATAGATATAGATGTCTATAATAGACTGAATAAATGTAAGTCTGTAGATAAAAAAATAATCTACAAATCAGAATATTATAACAAAGTTTTTGTCTTGGATAATTTAAATAAAAAATATTATCCAGATAATCGCGAGGAAAGTTATACTTTGTCAAAAAAAATCAATAAAAAAATAATACAAGAATATAATAATTACGGTTTTGAAATTATAAAAGTTAAGAAGGAAACAATTAACAATAGGGTAAAATTTATTATCAATAATATATAAAAAAATAAAAAAATGAATCAAGAATATATAGAAACATTATTACAAACCAAAAAGGGAAACTTTATAATCAGGGTTTATAAAGATGAATTTAATAAAGAAACAACAGTTTTGTACACAACAGGTTTAGATATAAATAAACCTGTTTTGCTTAGAATACACAGTGAATGTTTAACAGGGGATATATTTCATAGTTCTCGATGTGATTGTGGAGAACAGTTAAATAAGTCTTTAGAACAAATACAGCAAAGCAAAAATGGAATGCTTATATATTTAAGACAAGAAGGTAGAGGGATTGGTTTATTTGAGAAAATGAAAACTTATAAATTACAAGATCAAGGGTACGACACCTATGAAGCAAATGTTGCTCTGGGTCATAAACCTGATGCAAGGACTTATGAGTGGGTGGATAAAATAATCAAAGATTTCAAAATAAAAGAGATAGACTTAATAACTAATAATCCAGATAAAATAAGAAATATAGAGAGTTTCGGGATAAAAGTTAGAGGTAGGGTAGATTTATCTATAAAACCTAATGAATATAATATTAAATACTTTGATACAAAAAGATTAAAATTTAGTCATTTGCTATAATAAACCTATGAATCCAAATTTAGAAAAACCAACAAAAGAAAGTAAATTAGAAATAGAGAGAAAATTTACAATTAAACATTTACCAGAAAATATTGATCAATATCACCATGATGAAATAAAACAAGGTTATGTATATACAGGCGAAGATGGAAGGGAATTTAGATTGAGACAGAAAAGTGATAAATATTATATAACCTTCAAACAAGGATCTGATTTATCTCGTAAAGAAACTGAGCAGGAAATAGATAAAGAAAAGTTTGATCTTATGTGGCCTCTTACACAAAATAAGAGATTGGAAAAAACTAGATATTATATACCTTATGATAAACATACTATCGAGGTTGATATTTATAAAGGAAATAATGAAGGACTTGTCATTACAGAAGTTGAATTTGACACAGAAGATGAAGCAAAGGGATTCGTTGCGCCTGAATGGTTTGATCAAGATGTAACTTCAAATCCAGATTATAAAAATAAAAATCTTGCACATAAAGAAGAATTAGAAAATGGTGTATATGATTTAGAAAAAGGATTGGAAAAATTGGGTGAAATGGTAAAAGAAAAATCTTTAGAAAAAGATACACCGATAATAGTAGAAATAGCCGGAGGTTCTGCCTCGGGAAAAACTTCAGCTGTGAGTGCAAAATTGAAAGATAGATTTGGTGATGATGCGATGATATTTTCTATGGATGATTATTATCGAGGTAGAACATATATGGCTGAAGAAGCTGCTAAAGGTAATGTGTTAAATTTTGATCAACCTGAAGTTATAAATATTCCATTGGTCAAAGAGCATATGGCAGCACTTAGAGAAGGAAAACCTATACAAAAACCCATATACAGTTTTAAAGAAGGTGAAGCTGTAGGAACCGAAGAGGTTAAGCCAAAAAAGATCATTATAGTTGAAGGATTGTTTGCTTTAAATGATGAACTTGTATCAGAAGCTGATGTTAAAGCTTTTGTTGATATAGGTACACATGGAAGAATTTTGAGACGATTACTTCGTGATGTAGAAAGAACAGGACAGAAACCTGAAGATATATTAAGTTATTTTTCAGAAGTTGTTGAGCCTATGCATGAAAAATATGTACAAAGCACAGCTAAAAATGCAGATATAGTTATTAGTAATGAATATAATCCAAGTATAGAAGCAGACAGAGCCAACGCCGAAGAATTACAGGTTAAGTTTAATTTATTGACCGTTGATTATGAATTATTTAGAAAAATAGGTGCAGAGAGATTGGCTTCAGCAACTCAAATAGATACTTATTATAATCCAAAAGATAGGAATTTATCTGACACAGGTGAATCATTGAGAATAAGAGAGGAGGGTGATAAAAGAGTCTTAACATATAAAGGTCCAAAAAAAGATAGTGGGGTTAGACAAAGACCAAAGTTTGAATTTGAAATAGATAAAGATACAGAAGATAAATTCCTAGGAATTTATGGAGATAAGGTTAGGGTTTTGAGAAAACAAAGAACACTTTATGTTTTGGATGGTATTGTGTTTACGGTGGATAGTGTTAAAGAAGTATCTGATAATACAGATAAATACATAGGAACTTTCTTAGAAATAAGATTACCTGATAATAATCTGGATAGTGAAAAAGTTAATAAAGTCTTAGAAAAATTAGGTTTGAATAAAGATGAAGCTATATCTAAATCTTATCTGGAGATGTAGTTTTAGTCTTGTAAACCTATTTATTTATCTATATAATCAAAACATATGTTCGAAAAAGAATTACAAGACCTAGGTCTAAATGATAAAGAATCAGCCGTATATTTAGCTTTATTATCTGTTGATAATGATTCTGTTGTGGATTTATCAAAGAAAACTAATATAAACAGAACAACTATTTATCCTATATTGGAATCATTAATGAGTAAGGGTTTAGTTTCAGAAGTTAAGGCAGATAAAAAAGTCAGATTTGCAGCAGAGTCTCCAGAGAGACTTTTGACTTTTGTTGATAAACAAAAGCTTATGTTTGAGGAGAGATCAGAAAGAGTGAAAGATCTTATACCAAAACTTAGAACTGTACAAAGAGAATCAGGGGAAAGACCTGTGGTTAAAATATATGAAGGTAAGGAGGGTGCATTCAATGCTGCGGTCAACTCTTTTGAAAATGATAGTAATGACGGCTTCAGTTACGCTATATATTCAAAAGATTTACTTAATGAAATGTTTGATGATAAAGACAGAAAGAAAATCTATGAAATGAGAAAAGATATCAAGAAATTAAAATCCAAATCAGTTTATACCTATTCAGAAGGAGAGTTAAAACCTGATAATATGTCAGAAAGACAAAAGATTAATGAAAAAAAATATCCATTATATTGTGATATTGGGGTAGTAGGAGATGAGGTTCGAGTTTCTAACTTAAGAGGAAATCCAACAACTATGTTAATTAAAAATAAAGATTTAGCTGAAACATTAAAAAGTCTTGTAAATTATATAATCGATAAAAAATAAAATATATAAAATAAATTAGGTCCGGCAACTGTTTAGGTCGCCGGACCTTTTTGTGTCCCCTTGAAGATCATGTATCAATCATCTAGGGGACCGGTGCAAGTGATATAGATCAGTCTCCTCCATCATTCATTGGAGACCTCCTTTCTGATTAGTTTTTTTGGTACTTCTTGGAATCCAATCTTTTCCTTCAAGTCAGCTAAGACACATGGTTTGTGCCCGGGTTTCCACCCTGTCCTGGTCCCTATGAGGAGAATCAGGACAGGGTTTCCGCGCGGGGTTTTACCGTGCGTCTCCCATAGTAGCCTCCTTTCTAGTTAAGGTTGGATAGCAACAACTTTACGTTTTCACGTGGTTTGAGCGACTCAGCCCATTCCTCATTGCATATTCCATATATTAGCAGGTTTGAATATAAATGTCAAATATTATTAACAACATAGTATTTTATGTGTCAAATTATATGTGGATAAGTCACATGTTAATAACATAAATATGTATACAAAATAAGGATATTTAATATAAAATAAGATATTATGTCAAAAATGCTTGACAAATAAATCAGGATATGTATAATAAACGTCACGAACATTAAACAAATAAAAAACATGAAAACAATCAATACTGAAATCCTGAAAGAAATCGCGGGCAAACTCCAGAACATCATGCCTGAAACGGTACTGTTTGACTCTGGGGACACCAAGAAGTGTTTGCCGAACATCGGTGAGGTTCAGTCTTTCTGCTGTAGCCTTGCTACTCAGCTCCACCTTGTTGGTGAGAACGACCTAGCTAAGTCTGTTCTAAGAACTGTTACTTACTATGTCATTCGCCAAAGCGGTGTTTATCACCGAGATCCTGGGTCCATGTGGAGTTGGTACAAATCCCAATATGGCGGAGGGTCACCGTGCTGCTGCTGTGATTGGCAATCCGATCTATCTTATGTCGCCAAGCGTATAGGCTTTGATGATATGAGTCGATGGGTGGTTAGTCATCAGTGCCCAGCATCACCGTCTGGGTATAGGCGCGAGCCCGCTAGTTCAGCAGGTCCGATAGAGGATTGGGTTTGCAAGAGGGACGTGGATCGGATAACAGCCTACCTTGAGGGAAAACTGGACTTTTTCTCTCGCTAAGTCGAGTCCCTTTTCAGCAGGTTTTAGATAAACCGCCGGAGTGGTAGCTGCCTTATGCGCTCCTCCGTCTCTGTCGTGAAGTGTATGCTTCGCCTGATGAGTCCAAGAGGACGAAACAGAAAAAAGAACTTTTAAAAAAGTTTGTTGCATGCAATTTGTAAATAATTATTTGTTTATAGATTGCATGCAAACCAAACTAACAACCACCAACACCACCATGAACATCATCACCGTCCTGTTCCACGCATTTCGCGTATTCATGCTCCTCGGATTCACATTGATGTCCGCCATTTTCATTCCGGCTGCTGCATTCCTCTGTGGATGCAAACACGCAGTCGGGTATGAAGGCAATGATCCACATGACTTTGGAACCGCAGTGTTCATCACTGTGTTCTGGTTTCTGAGTCTCCTGGTAAATCTATTCCTGCCTTATATGAGGAGTAGACCCAGGATAAAACCTGGAACCTGGCATAGTGAGTCATAAAGCTCTCACTTCCGTGGGGACGATAGGTATCGACGTAACTTCGGTTGCGGACTGGGGTTCAAATCCCCACGTCTCCACCATTTTCACCGAGTTGATGGTCTCGTGGTCGGCGTAGTCTGTATTTAGTGCAGAACTATGAATAGGGCACATCATAGCATACCCAGGGATTTATCCACCGTGATGATCCTACAGGGTAGTGTGATGCAAAAACCACTCATAGGATTACAAACTATGAGCGTATAGGTGACAAATGCGTTATGTAAACATTTTAACTCTCGAAATCATCAGCCGAAGAGGCGAGATGGTTCCTGGTGAGGTAGATCTAAGGTGTTTGCAATATGTCACAAAACTTTTCAGCGGGTTTTAGATAAACCCGCCGGAGTGGCAGCTGCCATATGCGCTCCTCCGTTTCTGTCCGGCAGTGTGTGCTGTCGCTGATGAAGGATTAAAAGATCCGAAACAGAAAAAAGAACTCTCAACGAAAACAAACAATATCAAAATCATGAAAATCAAATTCCTGCAAGACAATACCCTGATTCGTGCTTTCCGTGCTGTGTTTACGATCAACGGACAAGAGATTGTCGAAAAGATTGAGGATGCAGACCTTATAATCTCCTCAGGTGTCGATTCACTCACTCGGTTAGCCTACAGAACTTCTGATGCATTCTTCGGAGTGATCGAGGTTAGGCCTCTTCCTGCTGGTCAGCCTGACAATGTGTTTGTTATGGATGGTGCAAGCCTAATCCATGGTAATCGTAGTGTCGGTGCAATGCTTGAGCGATTCAAGACCTGGTCAAAGACCTCTCGTCGAAAGAGAGTCTTGGATGAGGTGCCTGCTGACAGCATTGTCAAGTTTGACCGTAGCTATAAGGTGCTCATCATCGATGACAAGAAGGAGAATTTGGCTAGGGCTATGTATCTGTTGCCTGGTCAGCAAATCCTTCCTGTCGACTCGTTCGAGATGGCGATGAAGATGATGGCCGACGGTGGATTCGATGCAGTCTTGACTGATCTGCATATGCCGCCCGACAAGGGATATCCTGCTGTGAGTGTTGATTCGTATCCACTTGGTGGTGATGAACCTGTTGGTATCTCAGTCGTATTTGAAGCGACTCGCCTCGGTATGCCTGTGGCTGTTGTTACAGATGCCAATCATCATCTCAGTTGGTTTACAGCCATGTTTAGTCGCATGGATGTGGCCATAGTTAATGGTCAGAAAGTCATCTTCCGCAATGATTCATCTAAACGATGGGATCTTGCGCTGGCTGTCTTGATGTCTAAATGATGGTATCTCCATCAGGTTGTAGGTTAACCTCAAAACCTTCTCACTGTCGCGAAGTGTGTACTTCGCCTGATGAGTTCAAAAGAACGAAACAGAAATTGGTAACAGTTAAAAGATTTTTTGTCAAAGAAATTTTCTAAATATGACTACAAACATTGAAAGTATGATAGCCGAGATTGCCTCTTTTTATAATAATCCCGACGAAGCCCTACGGATTATGGAAAAATACAATATTATTGCCGGAGGTGAAGCATATCTTAAACATTTTCTTCAGCGGGAGAAAGGTATGTTTCTGAAAAGGGTGTCGCAAGGTGTTAAAAAACTTGCAGATGTAGAATTTCTCGCAAGCAGATTAGACGATACCAGACCTGTCCAACACATGTGTGGTCACAGTTTGAGGTTTCCAGCCTATGAAGCCGAGTTGTATTATCAAGGCTCCATGAGGTTTTGGTATGAATAGTGGTATCACCACTAGGTTATGAGTCAACCTTGAAACTCTTATTCATATAAAAGTGTGTGCTTTTACTGACGAGTCAAAAATGACGAAATGAATTTAGGAATTCTTCGCTACTATAAAAAATCTTTGCTATAATATACTCAATGCAAATAGTTTTCTTAATCAGACCATATGCAATAAGTATGTATTCATTTGATAATAATACATACACTCTTTTAGGTACACAAAAATTTTCTCATATATTAGACGAACCTAATGATGATTATGAAAATAGGGTTGTTTTTGTCTGTAAAGATATAAGTCAAGATTTTATAAAGACAGATATTTTTAAGAATAATCATAAAAATATCAAAGATATTAAGGTTATTTTAACAAATCCTTGGAGTATATATGAGATTATTAATCTTGAAAAAGATTTTGAAAAAGATCAGACCATTGATCAACGTATGATAGAAAAGATGATAGTTCACAAGCAACATGATAATTTAAGTCTTGTTAAAAATGATGTATTTAATATTTCCTTAAACGGTTATAGTGTTAAGAGTTTGAATAATCAAAAAGCCAGATTTTTGCATTTACAATATTTAAGTATATTTTCTTCCACAAATTTTTTAAATAAATTACAAAATACTTTAGAGACAATTTTCCATCTACATAATATAAAAATAGATTCTATATATTCATATGTAAATGAGTTAAACAGAGATAATAAAGAGAGTAATGAACTTAGAATTATTATAGAAGATCAAAGTATTGATTTGATATATGTTCACGGTGGTCGCACTGTTTCAACCCTTTTTATACCCTGTGGTTGTGTAAATGTAAAAACAAATATCAAAGAAGCTCTTCATATAGATGATATTATGTTAGATAAAATACTTAAGTCAAAGTCCTTGAATGTTAATAAATTGGAGAAAAGTTTAGACAATATATGGCCAGATTTAAATTCAGAGGTTCAGGAAAAGATAAATATTCAAATAAATCTAAATCTTGAATTCATGAAAATACAAATAAGAAATTTTGTAGACTCTATAGATATGGAAAATATAGTTAAAGATGTAAAGATAAATATATACACCTTGGATGAAGATGCTTATTATACTTTAGGTCTGATATTGGCTGATAATTTCAAAAATGATGTATATATGATGAGTAAATTATTAACAAATGAATTAAATATATTTACTAAAAAAATATTTTAAACTAAAATATAACTATGTACGGAGATATAGTACCACCTAAAAAAAATAGCTTCATAAAAACACGTAAAGCTGAAAACGAGGTACGTATTTTGAAGAGTGAACCTTCATTTAATAATAGAGTTTATCACACCATAGATGGTAAAGATAAAAGTAGTAAAACCCCGCTCGTATTGTTTTTGATTACTGTGATTATTATGTCTGTGGTTTATTATTCTGTATTTAATAATAAAACTTTTATATCATTTCAATCTAAGACCGTAATATTAGAGGTAAAGGATAATATACCCATGATATTATCTGAAAAAAACTCAAATGCTAGTACAACACTTTCATATAATCTTATATATGTAAATGATACAAAGAGAAATATATTTGCACCTGTGCAGGATGTGGCTAGTACATCAGCTGTTGTAAATAATAATGCTGATTACTTTATACTAAACGCGACAACAACAAGTAAATCACCAGCTAAGAAAGTTGTATTCATAAATAACACTGGATCAGAAATGCCGCTTCGTGAGAACACTAGATTTGATGTTGGGGGAGAGACTTATTACTTACAAGGTAAAACAAGTGTAAAACCTACAACAGATAAAGATTTATCAACTACTACGTCTGGATATAAAGTTATAGGTTTGAAAGGTACAACTGCGTATGATAAATTTTATGCCATAGATTATATTAGCAAGACATCTCAAGATGAGGCTTCTACCACTGTGACTAATAATAGCAATATTCCAAATGAAGAGGTTCTGTCTTTGATACCAGATAATTTTATACCACTAAAGAAAAGTCTTATCTATGATACTAACACCAATCAAAATGCTTTAGTTGTTGTAGATAAAAAAGATTTTGAAAAAGCTTTATATAATAATAGTAAACTTATACAAGAATATGTAAAAGTGTTTTCAACAATCCCTGACTTAATAGAATATGAGATAAATATAAATGATTATGAATTAGCTCAAGATATAAATGGTCAACCTATATCATTTAAAAACTTAACTCTTGAAATAACTCCACGGGTTAAAAAAGATAAAGTTGCCTCAGTATTCAAAGGTTTTTCAAAAGAGACTATGAAGAAAATCAAGAATGAGATAGCCAAGAACATGGAAATGACTGTAAAATACTCTCCATTTTGGATGAGTAAGGTTTCAGATGAAGATCATATAAGTGTAGAGGTTAAATAGTTTTTGTGATATTATCATCTTTATGAGACATACAAATATTTTTACCAAAACTCGTAAAGAATATCCAAAAGATGAGTTAGCAAAAAATGCCCAAATACTTATAAAAGCTGGTTATGTTCATAAAGAAATGGCCGGTGTTTATGCATATCTACCTTTTGGTTTAAAGGTTTTAGAAAATATAAAGTCTATAGTTAGAGAAGAAATGAATAAAGTTAATGGACAGGAGATGATCATGTCTTCTCTTCAGAAAAAAGAGACTTGGGAGCAAACGGGCCGTTGGGATGATGAAACTGTAGATATATGGTTTAAAAGTCAATTAAAAAATGGTACAGAAGTTGGCTTCGGTTGGTCTCATGAGGAACCTATAGCAGAAATGATGAAGAATTTTATAAACTCATATAAAGAGCTTCCTATATATGTTTATCAATTTCAAACAAAACTTCGTAATGAACTTCGTGCTAAAAGTGGTATTATGCGCGGAAGAGAATTTTTAATGAAAGATTTATATTCTTTTTCTGAAGATGAAAAACAGCATGAAGACTTTTATAACAGTATGATAGAGGCTTATAAAAATATTTATAATAGATGCGGT
>CAZSTO010000003.1:0-2532 GCA_964610005.1 uncultured Candidatus Saccharibacteria bacterium | reverse complement strand
TGTGAACAAATGGGTTTAAATTTTATGGATAAAGAAGGAAACAAGAGACCTGTTATACTCGGCTCTTATGGTGTTGGTATAACTAGAGTTATGGGTGTTATTGTCGAAAAATATGCTGACGATAAAGGTCTTATATGGCCAAAAAATATTGCTCCATATCATATAGAAGTTGTATCTTTACACAAAGATGATAATGATAATGTATATAAAGTTGCTGAGAGTGTCTATGATTTATTAAAATCTAAGTATGAGATTTTATTTGATGATAGGAATAATATCGGTCCAGGTGCAAAACTATTTGATGCGGATCTGTATGGTATGCCAATACAAATAATAGTAGGCGATAAAGGTTTATCTAAGAATGTTGTTGAAATAAAAAATCGACAGACAGGAGAGATTTATGAGGTTTCTGTGGATGATGTTGAAAGTAAGGTTGATGATCTATTTGTGAATCTATTTTAGTCTTATTCTGATATAATAATATCATGCACCTTTTAAATATACTGCCAGTTATCGTGGTTGTTCTGTTTTCTGTTGTGTATGCTTCACTCTTTGAGTGGTTGCTACATAAATACGTCATGCATAACATACCTTTTGGTTTTCGCTATGCTTACAAAGCTCATCATGAGACACATCATGTGATCTTCGGTGCCGGTAGAACATATGAATTGAGAAATCATAAACCGGAAAAACAAGATACCGATAGGAAGACTATACCTATGGCTTGGTGGAATTGGATAGTTCTTCTGATCATCGCCACATCGCCAGTTGCTCTCGTGTGTGCGGCCGTTTTGATGATTTGGTGGCCTTTGATAGTCACAGCCGTCGTTTTCTTCCTTTACTACTGCACCTATGAATATTTTCACTGGTGTATGCATGATCCAAAAGGTAGATGGTTTGAAAACCGTCGCTGGTTCATTTTCATCAACAACCATCATCGCTTGCATCACAAAGATCCAAAGACCAACTTGAACGTGGTCTGGCCGTTCGCTGATTGGCTTTTGAATACACTGGTCAAGTGATCGCTTCGTTGATATTTTCTCCAACCCGCTTCTCAAGTCGAGAGGCGGGGTGTTTTATGTATACTGTAAAATTATAAACAAGTGTGCTATCATACCTCCTATATGTCAAATCAAGATAAAATAGTTCTAATAGGTACAGTTATCGAGGCCTTACCCGATACTCATTTTAGAGTACAGCTAGAAGATGAGAATGTGTTAATAGCTTATATGAGTGGTAAAATGAAATATAATCGTATACGTATTTATGTCGGCGATAAGGTTGAGATTGAGTTAGATGCTTATGGTGGTAAACCAAAAATAATTAGAAGAAAATAAAGAGATCTGTGATATAATATTCAGTATATGATTATTAGGAGTCACAGATTTTTTTTATTATCAGTATTGATTTTATTGACCGTATTTGGTCTAAAAAATTATACAAGAGCAGAAGATAGTTCAGCTGAATTACAGGCCAAGATAAATGAGAGAGCTCAACTTATAAAAAAACTTGAAGAGGAGATTAAGACTTATTCGGAGTTAGCTGATAAGACATCAAAGTCAGCCCAAACTTTGAGTAATTATATAAAAACGCTCGATAATCAGGTTAAATCAATAGATGCTGACATTAGAAAAAGTCAGGTCTCTATAGATAAGACAAATCTAGAAATAAATAAGATTTCAACACAAATAACAGGTAATGAAGAAAAGATGTTTAGGCTTCGTCAGGGTATGAGAGAAAGTCTATATAGTCAATATATGCTTGATGGTACCAGTATAGTTGAAAATTTTTTGAGAGATGGAAATGTTTTATCTTCTGTTAAAGAAATAGGGTTTTTGCAAATAGTTCAAGAAAAAATACAAGATAGTGTAAAAGATATAATACAAATTAAGAAAGCCCTAGAAAAAGATAAAACAGAAGAGCAAATCAAGAAAGAATCATTGGAGAAAGAAAAAGCTTTACTTAAAACTAAACAAACATCTCTAAACATAGTTAAAGCTGAACAGAAAAAAGAGCTTGATATAACTAAAAATCAAGAGAGCACGTATAAACAACTTTTAGCCGATAGAAAGAAACAAAAAGAGGCATTTGAGAAAGAAATGTTTGATTATGAAAATAAGCTTAAATATAAATTAGATCCTAAGTCTATTCCAAAAGCTGGTTCATCACCACTTGATTGGCCCGTGGATGATGTTCGTATCACTCAACAATTCGGTGTTACAAATGCTTCAAAGAGATTATATGCTTCAGGTTCTCATAACGGTGTGGATTTTGGTGTAAAAGTTGGAACACCTGTTAAAGCTATGGCCAATGGTACTTTGGTCGCTCAAGGTGACACAGATACAACCTGTAGAGGTGTTTCTTTCGGTAAATGGATACTTATAAAATATGATAATGGATTAGCCTCAACTTATGGTCATCTCTCTCAGCATTCATTGACTGCTGGAACTAGAGTTACCACAGGGCAAGTAGTTGGTTTTAGTGGTAATACAGGTTATTCAACCGGCCCACATCTTCATGTAAGTATGTATC
>CAZSTO010000002.1:0-29710 GCA_964610005.1 uncultured Candidatus Saccharibacteria bacterium | reverse complement strand
AACCTTTTATCTTTTCTATGGCTTTATTTAACTTTTCCAATAATATCTCTCTATCTTTTCTTTTTTGTAAATATTCTTTGTTATTTTTTTCGTCTGCATATTCTAGATCAAGTTCTTCTATCTCAGTTTCTAATTTAGATTTCTGTATTATGTATGCCATTAAATTAATATCAAGTTCTTTGTTAACGGAACTCATCTCTTCCTCTAAGGTTTGGTTTTTTTGCTTAAAAAAAGCCTCATTTATATTTATCATGATACCTATATTTTACCCATAAAATACAGTGTATATCTATTTGCCTCCGGCCGAAGTTTATGCTATATTATGTCTCATGTTAAATATAAGATTACAAAGAGTTGGAAGAAAAAACGATTCATCATATAGACTTGTTTTGATCAATTCAAAGTACGCTGCTAAAAGTGGTAAGGCTATTGAAATACTTGGATCAGTAGATTTTCGTAAAAAAGCTATAGAAAAAGAGTCTTTTAAAGCTGATAAAATCAAAACTCATCTTAAAAATGGAGCAAAAGTTTCAGATACAGTATTCAACCTATTCGTAGATGCTGGTATTATGGAAGGTAAAAAGAAAAACGTATTACCTAAAAAATCTCCAGTTAAAAAAGAAGAAAATAAATAATATTAATTCACAAAAAATAACTCTATACATTGAGTTATTTTTTGTTTATAATATATGTATTATAAATTAACAGCAATTGAATAAATAAAATGAACAACACAGACGACATACAATTTCTATCAAACATTATTAAACCCCTTGTTGAAGATCAGGAAAATATAAAGATTTCAAGAACAGTAGATGAGATGGGCGTTTTGCTTACACTTGAAGTCAATAAAAATGATATGGGTAAAATCATCGGACGTGAAGGTTCAACAGCAAAGGCTATAAGAACATTGCTTAGAGTTTTTGGAATGAAGAATAATTCACGTTTAAATCTCAAGATAAACGAACCAGCTGAATAATTTAAAGTCTATAAAATATAAAAAACAGGCCAAAAAATCTAAGATTGGCTTGTTTTTTTTATCAATATAATATGCTATATTGTATTCACATGATATTCAATATTTTAAATCGATTTTCCGGTAAAAAAGCCAATAATATAAAGAATAAAGGGTATGGTATAGGTATTGATCTAGGTACCGCCAACACTTTGGTATATGTTGAGGGTAAAGGTGTTATTATAAACGAACCATCAGTTGTGGCTGTAAATCAAAAGACTAATCAAGTTGTAGCTGTAGGTAATCAAGCTAAGATTATGCTCGGAAAGACACCAAGTCATATATCTGCTATACGCCCACTCGTTGATGGAGTTATATCTGATTTCGAGGTCACAGAAGAGATGCTTGCATATTTTATTCGTAAGACTTTAGACATATTGAAAATATCATCATTGCCGTCTGTGGTTATAGGTGTTCCTTATGGAGTTACAAACGTAGAGAGACGTGCTGTTCGTGATGCTGCTTACAATGCAGGTTCAAGAAGTGTCTTCATTATCGAAGAACCTATAGCTGCCGCTGTTGGTATTAATCTACCTATAAAAGAACCACAAGGTAACATGATTATAGATATAGGTGGTGGTACAGCTGACATAGCCATTATCTCTTTAAACGGTATTGTTCGTGGTAAAAACTTAAAAGTTGCTGGAGATAGATTTAATACAGATATAATTGCTTATATAAGAAATGAATACAAAGTTTTGGTTGGTGAGAAAAGCGCCGAAGAGATTAAGGTTCAATTATCAAATATCATTCCATCAAATCCACCTCTTGAAGCCAGAGTTCGTGGTCGTGATCTGGTAACAGGTCTACCAAAAGAAATAATAGTCACAGAGGAAGATATACATGATGCCATACATATCTCTGCTGACTCTTTGTTTGAGTCGGTAAAAGAGGTGTTGGAGTCTACACCTCCTGAAGTTGTTTCAGATATAATGGAGCATGGTATATATTTAACCGGTGGAGGTGCATTGATAAAAGGTTTAGATGAAGCATTGTCCGAGTATTTGGGTATAAGGGTTGTAGTTTCTGAAGACCCACTGACTGCTGTTGTTCGTGGCGCTGGTATTATCGCATCAGATATAGAATATTATAAAGATATAATTATAGACAATGAAGATGAATTATCGCTCAACAGATAAGTTAACAAATAGATATCTATCAAGTGATGCTTTTACAAGTTTGAAAAACAAACTTGGAGGTAGAAGTATTACTAGTTTAGGTAGTAATAGAAGAAGATCTTCATATAGGGTGGCGAATCAAGGTTTTGATTTATTGGAGTATAAGACTCTTATTTATAGAGTTTTTATTTCTCTGATTTTATTTTTTATAATATTGTATATTATTCCAAGTACTAGATTTTTTATACATGGATTAAGTACAAAACATTTTTCAAATCAAAATACAGAATACTTAGATCAATCAGATGTCAACACCTATAACATAGCCACACGTTTTTTAAAAACTGATTCATTTATAGCAAGACAAAAAGATTCTTATTATGTTGATAACGGTGTATTAGTTTATGATGTTAATACAAATAACATAATTGGTGTTACTGAAAATAATTCTTCTTCAACTGTTAACATAAGATTATTTTCAGATCCAGGATTGAAAACAGATTTGTTGATACAGCAAAATGATGCAGTTGAATCTAATGAAAATAATTCCACAACATCAGCATCTACCACATCTACAGTTATGAAGGAGCAAAACATAACATATAAATCTTATGTTTTTGAAGGTATGGGATATGGTCAACTTACTGCAAAAGTACCGCCAAGAACTGAAATACAAAAAGGAGGTTATGTTTATATTAGAACAATAAATGGACTTAAGCCTGTAGCGCAAATAATAAACATAGATGAAGATAATAAATCAACATTTACTATTATATATGCTCAGCTTATAGTATCTCCTCAAAATATTTATAAAGTTTTGATACAATAACTTATAGATGAAAAAAGAAATATCGCCAGAAGATATATTGATTGATCAATTAAACTTGCCTTCATATGATCATAGTCAACTTGAGGGGCGTATTATTCAACCTATACCAAATTACATCTTTTATATTATATCGATATTTGCGATTGTTATTTTCTCTCTATTCGCTATTAATGCTTATAAATTACAGATAGTGAAAGGTGATTTTTATCAAAATAAGGCAGAAAATAATCGTTTTGATACAACACCAATATTTTCAGCAAGAGGAGTTATATATGATAGAAACGGAACACCTCTTGCTTGGAATGAAGCAGCGTCAACTACTGCAATAGATAATATGCAGACGAGGAAATATAAAAGTTCTAATGGTATAGGTAATTTACTTGGTTATATAAAATTTCCAAAAAAAGATAAAAACGGTTATTTCACAAGTCGTGAAGTTGATGCTATAGGTGGTATAGAAAAATATTATAATACTTCATTGAATGGTAAATCAGGTTTTTTCTATGCAGAAACTGATTCAGCGGGGAATGTGATTTCACAAAATATTGTTGATGCCCCTCAAAATGGTAAGGACTTACATTTAACAATAGACTATGAAATACAATCTCAATTATTTGAGACTTTTAGAAAGGCCGCTGCGGAAAGTAATTATAACGGTGGTGTAGCTTTGATTGTTGATGTAAATGATGGGTCAATATTAGCCTCGGTGACATATCCTGATTTTGATGCCAATGTCATGTTGGATGGTACAGATAATGATAAAATATCAAAATACATAAATGATAGTAGAAGTGTTTTTCTAAATAGATACACAGATGGTTTATATACACCAGGATCTATTGTAAAACCTATGTTTGCTCTTGCTGCTATGGCAGAAGGCATAATATCTCCTCAGGATAAGATATTAAGTACAGGAAAATTAGTGGTTCCTAATCCTTATAATCCAGGACACGATAGTGTATTTAAGGATTGGAAGGCTCATGGGTATACAAATGTTAGAGAAGCTATAGCGGTATCATCAGATGTTTATTTCTACACTGTTGGTGGTGGTGTACCAGGTAGAAAAGGTTTAGGTATAACCAAATTAAATGAATATGCAAAATATTTTGGTTTGGATAATTTGTATAAAGGAACTTTTTTTGAGACAAGACAATCCGTTATACCAAATCCAGAGTGGAAAGCAAAAGTTTTTAAAGGTGATATATGGAGGCTTGGTGATACTTATAACTCATCTATCGGTCAATACGGTTTCTCAGTATCTCCTATACAGGTTTTAGGTATGACTACTATTTTAGCCAAAGATGGTAAGGATGTGCCAGTTTTTAAGATCAATAAAGATGAAAAGACTGATTTTGTAAAAGTTAATGATAAATTAAGGAAAATAAATCCTGACCTATATAAGGAGATAAGTGAAGGAATGAGATTGACTGTTACAGCTGGTACGGCACAAGCATTAGAATTTCCTGGTGTTAAGATGGCCGGTAAAACTGGTACAGCCCAAACAGGAAATAAAAATCAGTTCATTAATTCATGGTTTGTTGGCTTTTGGCCTTATACAGAACCTCGTTATGCCGTAGTATATATGCTTGAAAAAGGTCCATCGACAAATACTCATGGTGCAGCTTATTATCTAAGGGATTTTCTGCAAAAATGTGCTGCATATAAATGCGATTTATTAAATAAAAATCAAAGTATAGACAATAATTTGAACATAGATATAATACCAGTAAAAGATACAGAGAATGAGGTTATAGATAATAGAGAAATAGAATAATTATATGAATATAGATAAATTTAAAAAAATAAAATTACCTGATTCTCCCGGTGTGTATTTTTTTCAAAAAGGAAAAAAGATTTTATATATAGGAAAGGCTACTTCATTGAAGGAGAGGGTCAAGAGCTATTTCTCTTCTGATCTTATAAAGACAAGGGGTATGTTATTGGTTGATATGGTTGCAGAGGCTGATAATATAAAACATAAAAAAACAAATTCTGTTTTAGAGGCATTATTACTTGAGACTGAATTAATAAAGAAAAATAAACCATATTATAATACTAAAGAAAAAGATGATAAGAGTTATTCTTATGTTTATATAACAAATGAAGATTTTCCTATTGTTAAAATTGTACGTGGTAAAAATCTTACAGATGCAGAGAAGAAAGGTGAAAACACTTTTGGACCATTTGTCTCAACTGATCAACTTAAAAAAGCTTTAAAGATTATAAGAAAAATAGTTCCATATAGAGATGAGAAATGTTTGATTGGTAAAAATAAACCTTGTTTTAATTATACTATCGGTCTTTGCCCCGGAACTTGTGTAAATGCGATTTCTAAAAAAGATTATAAAAAACAAATAGATAAGTTAAAATTATTCTTATCTGGTAATACTGAAAAACTTTCAAAATCTTTAGAAAAAGAGATGAAGATCTTGGCTAAAGATAAAAAATTTGAAGAAGCTGGTAATATTAGAGATAAAATATATTCTTTAAATCATATAAATGATATAGCTTTTATAAATAAAGAGAATAATAGAAATGATATCAGAATAGAGTCTTATGATATAGCGCATATATCTGGCCAAAATATGGTTGGTGTTATGTGTGTTATGATAAACGGTGAATTTAAAAAGGATGAATATAAAAAGTTCATTATAAAGACTGTTGATAATGCCAATGACCCAAAAGCTTTATATGAAGTATTTGAGAGAAGATTTAAACATGATGAATGGGGTATGCCGGATATTATAGTTGTAGATGGAAATAAAGTTCAATTAGGTATTGCACAAAGATTTTTTAAGGATTCTGTATCTGTTGTAAAGGATGATAAACATAATGCTAGAGAGGTATTGAATAAAGAGATTTTAAAATTTAAAAACATAGAAGAAAGGGAAATAATAAAAATAAATGCTGAGACACATAGATTTGCGATAAATTATTTTAGAAATAGGCTTAGAAAAGATGCGTTTATAAAATAAAAATATTATAATAAACTCATGCAAAAGTTTTTGTTCGTGAAGCCTGCTCATATTGAGGATGAATATTTGAGATATAACACTCAAGAGGATATTTTGTCTTTAGAACAAACTCTTATAAAAATATACAAAGATATTTCAATAGATATATGTTCGGTCACATTGGATAATGAATGGCTTATACATGGTCGTAAAATCACTCCGGAAATCAAACTCAAAACATATGATAGGGTATTTGTCTTTGTTCACAACTCAGATAAAGTTATAGATTTTGCTAAGAATAATGTTAGACTTTTTGCTCATAAGTATACTTTATTATATAAAGTTGAGGATCAGCTTTTTCATCATGCTGAGAGGCTTCAAAAGCACGTAAATATACACAATACGGAAAATTATAAAATAAAATTTCCTCATCAAATACATATAAACTCTAAAGAGTTAAATGATAATGCTGTAACTTCCGGTGAAATAGCAGGCAAGTATATGAGACAGTTATTTTTACCTATACATACTTTGGCTACACATCATAGTTTTCATAGATCTCATAAGGATATAAATCTTTCATATAATATTTTTGAATTTATAGAAAATATAGACAAATTAAGACATTTGCATAATGAGTTAACTTTTCGTGAATATATAGACGGAAAACATATTTATATTGCTGTGATACCTGATTTTAGAGATAAGGATTATTATTTATGCTTGCCTCTGATAGAGAAAAATGTTAACGGTGTTTCTATGTTTGATGTTGCACATTTATCTATGATAGAAAAAGAGGGTGTAAAAAATATTGTTGAAAATATATCAAAAATCTGTTTCCCTAAACAGGCTGTGGTGTATAAATTGTCTCTACATAATAGACGAGGTATATTTATACAACACACATCATCTGTTTTGACATATTTGTTATATTATCCAGATTTTATATTTGAAACTGCTGGATCTTTAGGTATAGATATAGAAGAGTTTGTGGGTAAAATATTTGGTTAGAAAAATAAGGTATTTATGATATAATAGCCATTATATGTCATACAATTTTTCAAATTTCTTAAATAAAGCCAAATCAATAGAAACATGGCTAAACAATGAATATCAAAATATAAGAACAGGTCGTGCGGCCACAGGTTTTTTAGATCAAGTTAAAGTTGAATCTTACGGTGAAATGATGCCTCTTTCAAATGTGGCATCTATAGGTATAGAAGATGCAAAGACTATAAGGGTTTCTCCTTGGGATACTTCACTTATAAAGCCAATAGAAAAAGCTATTATGATAGCTGATCTTGGAGTATCAACGTCTGTTGATGATAAGGGTGTCAGAGTTATTTTTCCTGATTTAACAGGTGAGAGGAGACTACAACTTGTTAAACTCGCAAAAGAAAAATTAGAAGATGCAAAAGTATCTGTTAGACAAGAAAGAAATGCGGTTAATGATGATATGAATACACAAAAGAAAAACGGTGAGATGTCAGAAGACGATGTTATGAGATCTAAAAGAGATTTTGATAAACATGTTGATACAGTTATGTCTTCTTTGGATGCATTATTTACTAAGAAAGAAAAAGAAATAACAAGTTAATGATAACAGCTATATTATTTTTATTAGTACTCTCAATATTGGTATTTGTTCATGAATTAGGTCATTTCTCTATTGCAAAACTTTTTAAAGTTAGAGTTGATGAGTTTGCTATAGGTTTTCCACCTCGAATTTTTTCATTTAAAAAAGGTGAGACAGAGTATTCTCTAAATGCATTACCACTTGGTGGTTATGTTAAAATACATGGAGAAAATCCTGGAGCCGAAGATGATAAGAATGATAAGAGAAATTTTCAAAATATATCATGGTGGAAACAAGTGTTAGTATTGGTTGCTGGAGTTGTTTTCAATATATTGTTTGCATGGTTCTTGATGTCATTATCTCTATTTATAGGTACAAATAAGATAGCTTTAGATGGTGTTGATCAAAAATATATAAAAGGTGACAATCATGTATTAATACATCAAGTATTAAAGGATAGTCCTGCCGAAAAAGCTGGTATAAAACCAGGTTCTTATGTTGTATCCATAGACAATCAAGATACAAAAACAGTGGAAGATGTTCAGCTTGGTATAAAAAATGCACCTAAAGATTTTAATATTGTTTTAGCGGATTCAAAGTCTGCTACAACAAGTATTAACCTGAAAAAAACAAATGATAATACTATAGGCGTTGCATTGGCTTCTGTTGGCAAAGTTCAAATGGGTGTATTTCCAAGTATATGGTATGGTGCCAAGGCAACTATTGGATTAACTTATCAAATATTTGATGGGGTTATAAACTTCTTTGGAAAATTATTCGTAGGAAAAGGATCATGGGATGAAGTTTCCGGTCCTGTTGGTATTGCTAAAGTTGTCGGCACCTCGTCAGAGGAAGGTTTTATCTCTTTGTTGTTTATAACAATGCTTATATCTATATCCTTGGCAGCTATGAATATATTACCATTCCCAGCACTTGACGGAGGCAGAATAGTTATAGCTCTTATAGAAGGATTGACTAGAAAAAAGATACCTTTGAAAATAGTAAATGCTTTAAATAGTTTCGGGTTTGTATTATTATTAATATTGATGTTAGTAGTAACTTTTAAAGATATATTTTAATTAAATTTATGGAAAATAATAATCCTTATAGACCAGATTATCATGAATACTTAGAATCTTTAAAGAAAAATTTAGAGAATACAAATTCCTATGTAAATACAAGTAATGATATTATCAATTATCCAGTATATGCAGTTGATAAGAAAAAAAATATTTTAAAATATTCTTTTATAATTTTAGCTACATTAATTGTCGGTGTATCTGTTGTATCTTTTTTCACCCAAAGTGTTTTATTGGTTTTGAATAAAAATAATAATAAAAATAATGTTGTTATAGAAAATAAAACTTTATCAGATCAACAACAGGTCGAAGATGAATTGAAAAAGCTTTATGTTAGGGCTGATATAGGTAAAAATATATTTGGTACAAGCACAGAAGTTGCAACAAATACTGAGGTTAAGGAAAATAAAAAAGAAACTTTTGATTTAGCAAAATATTTTAATGTAAATATTCCTGGTGTACAAAGAATCGGTTTTTTGGAAGAATTCGGTAATCAGTTTTTAAGTGACAATATCAATAAGTATAGTCAAGGAACTTTAGTTATTGGTGATAGAGGTAATGCGGAAGAGGTTGGTGGTAATGATGAGCTAATGTCTGATAAATACGAAATAATTCCAAAAGCGATATCTCCAATATTGAGTTCTAAAGCCTATATGATGGCCGATTTGGAGACAGGGGAGATTATTATAGAAAAGAATGCTGACACAATATATCCACTTGCTTCTGTTTCTAAACTTATGACCGCCGTTGTTGCTACAGAAAAGATGAATCTAAATGATGTTGCAATAGTATCTCGTGATGCTTCAGATGCATATGGTGCCCAGGGTGCTTTAAAACTTGGTGAAAAGATAATACTTTCTGATCTTATATATCCATTATTGATGGAATCAAGTAATGATGCCGCTGAAGTTTTTGCTGATCATTTCGGTCATCAGGCTTTTATGGATGAGATGAATAAAAAAGCTAGAAGTCTTGAGATGTACGATACATATTATGGTGATCCGTCTGGTCTTGATCCTAAAAATACATCAACTCCGAATGATTTGCTTAAACTTGTTAGATATATATGGAAAACAGATCCAAGTATATTTGCTACTACACGTGTAAAACAATTTTCTATAAAAGGGCACACTTGGTATAACAGAAATGCTCAACTGCCTCTAGCTGGTTTCGTGGGTGGTAAAAATGGTTTTATAGATCAAGCTCTACAAACTACCGCGTCTATATTTGAAATACCTACTCTAAAAGGTGGAAATAGAAAAGTGGTAATAATCATACTAAAAAGTGCCGATAAAAACGGTGATGTAAATAAGCTTATCAAGTTCTTGAAGACTAGTGTGGTATATACGCCATAAAGTTTATATTTTCTTTATGAAAATTTTATGATTGATTTGATACAGTTTTTATGTGAATAAAGATTTTGATAGTTGGAATTTGCAAAAGAAAAAGATTGAAAACAGATTTGTAGATAAAGATCTGTATTTTTATCCTAAAGAAATATGGTGGAGTAGCTTAGGATTAAATGTTGGTATAGAGACTAATGGTAAAAATAATAATTTTGAGAGACCTGTTTTAATTATTAAAAAATTTAATAGCAATATGTTATGGGTTTTACCATTAACTACAAAAAATAAGATTGGTCTTGGTTATTTTCAGTTAAGTGACCAGAATAATTCATCGGTTATCTTTACTCAGATTAGAACCATAAGCACAAAGAGATTATTAAGAAAAATATATACAATTTCAGATTCTGATTATAGATTGATAATAGATAATATCATCAATATACTTAAAAACGAAAACCTCCATAAGGAGGTGATCTCGGAGGCTAATGCCACTAATAACAATATCTTATCAGAAACTGAAAATCTGTCAAATATATGTTAAAATTATAAACATGAATAACGATATAACATATTTTGGTATAACCGATGCCCGTGGGTCATTGCGTAAGTTCGGTATCAAAAAAGAGGATAGACTTCGTCATATGTATGTTATAGGTAAGACAGGTATGGGAAAGTCCACTCTGCTCGAAAATATGGCCATTCAGGACATACAAAATGGTGAAGGGGTTGCATACCTTGATCCGCATGGATCTACCGCTGAGAAGCTCTTAGAATTCGTTCCAGAGCATCGTATCAAAGATGTTATATATTTTGCCCCATTTGACCTAGATTTTCCTATAGCCTTAAATGTACTAGAAGATACAGCTCCTGGAGATGAGTCTTCATCGAGTATAAGAAGTCAGTTTATAGTATCTGGTTTGATGTCGACTTTTAAGAAGATATGGAAAGATCAATGGTCTGCTCGTATGGAATATATACTTAACTACACATTGTTGGCACTTTTGGAAATACCAGAAGCTACACTTCTTGATGTGAACAGAATGTTGTCTGATAAAGCCTATAGAAAAGATGTTACTTCACGTTTGAAGGATCCAACTGTTAAAGCATATTGGGAAAGAGAATTCACGGCTATGAGTGATAAGATGATTGCCGAAGCGGTGCCTGCTATACAAAACAAAGTGGGACAATTCATATCAAATGCTCTTATAAGAAATATTATTGGACAAAAGACATCTTCTTTTGATTTTAGAAAAGCTATGGATGAGAAGAAAATAATTATTTTCAATTTATCTATCGGTCGTATAGGAGAAGATGCTGTTAATCTTCTTGGATCATTGTTCGTAACAAAGATATATCTTGCAGCCATGAGTCGTGCTGATGTACCAGTTCGCGAGATGGATGCTTTACCAAACTTTTATTTATATGTAGATGAGTTTCAAAATTTTATAAATGATTCATTTGCACAGATACTTTCTCAGGCTCGTAAATACAAGCTTGGTCTTGTCGTGGCTCATCAATATGTAAAGCAAATGAGTGAAATAGTTCATGATGCCATATTTGGTAACGTAGGTACCATGATAGCTTTTCGTGTTGGTGCCGAAGATGCAGAGGCTTTTGAAAAAGAGTTTAAGCCGACTTTCTTACCTGAAGATTTTACAAATATAGGTCGTTTTCAAATGTATCTTAAGCTTATGATAGACGGTGTTACATCATCTGCTTTCTCCTCATCAAGTATGGGACCATGGCCATATCCAGATAAAACTTATGTTAAGGAGATAATAGAACATTCAAGAAAGACCTATTCAAATCCAAGACAAGAGGTTGAAGATCATATATTAAAATGGACTTTGGGTGGCGGTACTACTCAGCAATCAGCTCCACAATCGACAAAAGTTGAAGTTAAACAGGAACCTAAAAAAGAGGAGAAAAAACCAGAAAGAAAACCTGAACCAAGAAGAGAGGAACCTAGAAGGGAAAATAGATTACCTAAGAAGGAGGAGGTTCATAATCCTTTCAAATCAGCTTTTGCTGAATTACAGGTTGAAAAAAAAGAAGAGGTTAAAGTTGAAGAGAAACCTATTCAAACACAAGTACAACGTCCTATTATAAAGGAAGAGAGAAAACCTTTGGTGGATATACCGGAAGTGAAATTTAAAGAAGTTGATGAAAAGACTCTTAAAGACGTTTTAGGGCTTGAGGAGTAATTTTATCAAGAATATTGTCAAGTAATATTTTGCCTCGTTTTTCAAAAATCTTATGAACTATATAAGATATTATGATTATAAATAAACTTATGGATATAAAGGAGATATATAAAGGTATCTCCTTTATATTTGCATAGTGGAATAGTATTTTTGATATTTGTTGATGTAATAGGTATACAGGATAGGTTAATAATCCCAATGTGTTTATATATTTATTGTTATTTATCTTTATCTTATTTAGAGATATTAATAAGAAAATAATATAGAAAGATAATATGTATAAGGTTATAGCACTCGGTGAAAAATATGTTTTATAACCTTCTGACAGATATGGTGCTCGATTTGTGGCGTATATAATAGATGTTATGAAAGTCATACATAAACCAAATATTCTAGTATTAGTTAAACCATGTTTATATATTTTATAAAATAATATACCAGCTAAAAAGTTAGATATCCATATAAAGTCTGATTCTATAGATATACCACCTATTCCAGTTAAAGCTATTATCATTGTGATAAAAGATACAGGTATAACATAAGTCTCTATTCTTTTTATTTGTTTAAATAACAACATCAAAAGTATTATCAGATAAAATTTCATTTCAACTGCTAAGGTCCAATATGAACCATCAAGAAAATCTATCTTTGATTTATCAAATATCAATGTCGGTACCATTATCATATTTGTTAAAAATCTATACCAACTCATTTCTGAATCTATTAAATGGCCTCCAAAAATTATAAATAAAGTTGTTATAATGGCTGATACCCAGAATACTGGATATAGTCTACCTATACGTGATTTTACAAAAGCATATGGTCCACGACCTTCTATTGATAAAGAGATAACAAAACCAGATATTATGAAGAATAAATCAACACCTAGATATCCATATTGAAACATGTTTCTTAGCAGGGGAATATTTACATCTTTTAAATGACTGTGATAGAAGACAAAGGCAAAATGATAGAACATTACTGCGATCGCCGCGATAAATCTTAATGTATTAATTGATCCTATTTTTGGGGTATTTTGCTTTATATCTGTAGCCATGATTTAGGTAATATATCTAATTGATTTGCTGTTTTTTTGACATTCCATTGAGATGGAGCGATTATGATCTTATCATGATTTTTATTTAAATATGCACTCCACCAAGAAAATGTGGAATTGGCAATAATATTATGTTTACAATTACTCATTAATATCATCTCTTCGAATTCTTTTAAGCTTGGATTTGAGACATATCTAGCATCTTCTATTTTTAAGTTTTCTTTAGTCCAATTAATATCATCAGAAAATATAAAAAAGGTGATATTATCTAATTTGGATTTTATAAGTGCAACCGCCTCATTATAATATTTTAGATCACAAATACCATGTGTTTTATTGGCCCTGTTATTTGTAACATAGTCACCTCGACGCACATGTATTGAGACCGAATTATCATTCAATCTAATCTGATTTAATACATTTTGAGCATCAGCTGAGATAGAGGTTCTCGGTATATATTCTGTCAATATATTATTTTTTATATCTATAAAATATTTCTCATTTTGATAAAAATTATAATCTTTTATGAGGCGCAGTAAAATAAAATCTTTAATTTTTAAGAAAAATTTATGTATACTATTTCTCTTTATGTATTTAAAATTTGCTTTAGGATTTATATTAAATTTATCTAATAGGAAAGGGCGTGAAGTATCTTTTTTATTTTCATAAAAGAAAGATGTATCGAAAATGATATCTTTTTTGTTTATTATTTCCAGTTTTCGGCCATAGGCATATTGGAAAAGTTGATTGCCAAGACCTCCTGTTATTTTAATGATTTTAGCCATGTTCTTATATTTCTAATTACATCTATTATTATAGCCAATATATAACCTTTGTAATATTTATGATATCTGTTGATTATAACTCTTTGAGCATATTGGGCTGATTTTATCTTGAATTTATCACTTTGATTATCGTGAACCTTATATGCGGTCATTGATTTATGAATGTTACCTAGTTTATGTTTTATACCAAGTTTAAGCCATAAGTCATAATCTTCCCATATTGGTAAGTTTTCATCATATGAGCCTGATACTATGACTTCATTTTTTCTATACATTATTGATGAATGGAAAAATTGATTTCTTGTAAGTAATTTGTTTTTTATTTTCACATCATCTTGTTCATATACTCTGTCTCTTATTTTCTTATCATCTTTATTTACAATGATAGCATCAGTACCAACAAGAACATGATCTCTGTGACTATCCAAAAAATCTACTTGATCTTGTAATTTATTATCATCTATCCAATAATCATCACTATCTAAGACGGCCACATATTCACCGTTTGATAGGGAAAGTGACTTATTGCGATTTCTGGTAATACCTAGATTTTGTTCATTTTTAAAATATTTTATTCTTTCATCTTGTAAATACTTTTGTACAATCTCTTCTGTGTTATCTGTTGAAGCATCATCAAGTATTATTAATTCCCAGTCTTTGAAGGTTTGAGATAGAACACTGTTTATGGCTTTTTCTATAAATTGTGCACGATTATATGTGCACATTTGTATTGATACTTTAGTCATTTTTTATTAGTTTAGCTATATAATTTGAATATTGAAAATTTTCCAAATCATGATTATAAGAATCTATTTCTTGCAAACCATGTTTTTTCATTTTATAGATTCTATAAGGGGTATTTTTAAAGAAATTAAATACGTCTTTTAGCATAAATCCAGCATCTATATATGTTCCTCCATATTCAAATTGTATGAAATCAATTTTACCATTTTTTACAAATTCTTCTGATCCTTTCAAGACAGATAATTCATTGCCCTCTGTATCTATTTTTAAGAATGATATATGATCTATATTATTTTTCTTACAAAAATCATCCAATTTTTCAAAATCTGCTTGTTCTTTTGTATGATCCATGTCTATACCACGATCAAATGCAGAGTTTAAAGTTGAATCATTTCCAAATATATAGAATTCTTTTGTCTCATTATTTTCTCCTAGTCCTATATTTTTTAGAATTATATTATCACCAAATTTATTTGAGGATAATGTTTTATAAGTTTGTTTACTAGGTTCAAAGCTGTATATTTTAGCTTTATTGTCAGTATATTTATTTATTAATTCAGTCCATTCTCCTACATTGGCACCAACATCAAATATGATATTAAAATTATCTTTATTTTTTAATATAAAATCTAATTCACCATTTGTTGTTATTTCACAGTTATTTTCATTTCTTTTATAATCAATTATCTTTTTAGCAATCAAAGATATAAGACTTGATTTAGAGAATAAATATATAATGTTTAAGAGTATTTTTTTCATTTTGATAATATATATTACTTTTTAATAAACCAGAAACATCCACAGGCGTATTTTTCTTTTTTAACTATTTCTGGATTTGCATTTATTATTATACCTCCATCTTTTTCATGTTCAGGTATTAATGAGAATTCTTTTATTTCAAAACCTTCAAAGTATTTTATTATTTGCTCATATGAATATATTCTATGAGCATTAAATTGTATTTTAGGTTGACCTAAAGGTGTTACGAATAATAGATTTCCTCCACTTTTAACAACTCTTTTTAATTCATTTATGGCTTTTATATCACCATCTGTGTCTATAGGATCACCATATCTTCCAAGACCCACATGTTCTATTGTGTGCATACATGATATAGAATCTACACTGTTGTCATTGAAAGGTAATTTATGTAAATCTCCATGTAAACTTTTTAATCCACTTAGATTTAGCTCTGCTGGTCTATAATCATAGAAATCTATATCAATAAAGCTAGAAACTATGCCAGAGAAATAAAGACTTGATGATATATCTATATGTTTTTGAGGATTTATTTCTTTTACTTTTCTTGCAGCCCAAGACGTATGGTATACATAATGTCTATCAAAACCTGTCTTGATTGTCTTATCTTTTATCTGTGGATAAAAATCTTTTAATTTTATATCAAATCTATGATCTTTATCTAATCTTTTGTATTGAAAATAATCTTTTAATATAAAAGGGGATAGTATTATATTTATTAATTTTTTAATGAGTTTTTTCATATATTGTATTTATATAAGTATCTGCTATTTTCTTGTAACCTATTGTTTGCATATATTCATCATATATATTATTTAGCTTCTGTCCGCTTCCGTCATTTCTATATTCTAATGTCTCTAATATTATAAATTTTGGTCTATATTTATTCCAATCATTGCTGTTTAATACAATCATATCAAAACCTTCTGTGTCTATTGATAATATGTCTATGTCTTTATCTTTTATATGTAAATCAAATATTTTAGATAGAGGCATAACTGGAACTTTAACTATTTTTTTTAATTCATGTCCCATATTCTTGTACTCATCTGCAGCCTTTTGATCAAAGGTTGATAAAGTACTTTCTTTGAAAATATTAAAATACATTTCTGATTCTTTTTCTCCTATGCCTATGTTTAGATTAATGTCCCTTCTTCTTAAGATATTAAATAATTTTAATCTAGAGGTGTTAGGCTCTAGATTAATACCACTCCAACCTTTTTTATAAAATAGGAGAGTGTTGTTGAATTTAGTTGGATGATTGGCACCAACATCAACATATAATCCTTTTGTCTGTCCGGGTATTAATGATTCTATTATAAAATCTTCACCACATTGACTATGTATGATTCTAAATCCAAATAATTTTAACAATATTTTATTTAGCATATTTTTTGATTGTATTTATGTATATATTTGTAGTAACTATATCTGATAGATTATCTATACAGTATTTTCTGGGTAAAAATGACATTTTATTATTGATAAATTCATCTAAAATATTATCTAGATTATCAGTGTCAAAGAATACACCACTTTCTCTTGTTAAATACGGTGCTGACATCTTATCATCATCCCATGAATATTGATTGTATTGCCACAAGGTATTTTTTATTACAAAAGTGGGTACATCATAACTCCAGGCCTCTTGCAAAGCTAATCCCTGACTCTCTGTTTTTTGTAAATATATCAATAATTTTGCCTTTTTTAATCTTTCAATATAATCATCTTTTCTGTATTTACCGTATTCGATTATATCATATATAATACCTTTATTATTTAGTATTTTTATTATTTGATTATATTGATTTTCATCTATATTTTTCTTGAATATTAATATATTCTCTTTAGTTGATATATCTTTCGGTATTTTTACTCCAGCTGGCCAGATTTGTATTTTATCTTTTAATTCAGGTTTTATACTCACATAAAAATCCTTGGTCCACTCTGAAGGGAATAAGATAAGGTCAATATTCTTGTCTAATAAAATACCATTGTAATCGTCTGGTGTTATAGTCATGGTTGGTCCAACTATTAAATTTTTTATTTTACCTTTTGATTTTTTTCGAATCATTTTGTTTAATATATCCACACCAGATAATACATGTATATTTTGATACTTTGCTGGTAAAAATGGATTTATTTCAAAAGGTATATTTAGTTCAGTAAGTCCGCGTTTTAAACTATCGAGTACAGCATCAGGTCCAGAGTATTTTCTAAAGACTTTTTTTAAAAACCATTTCCAGAATTCTTTTTTGAAAATATTATTTGTTCTTGTGTATATAGTTATCATAGCTATCTTCTATAATTTGTTCATAATTTTTAATTACATTTTCTATTAAAAACAGTCTCTCTGCTTTAATTTTGGCTTTTTCTCCCATTTCTTTAAGTTGTCCTTTATTGTATAAATCTATCATGTAAATCATGTTATTTGAATACTGTATATAATCATCTTGTTCTGAATATTTTGAAAAACTATCTTCTAAATATTCCAGATGAGAATTCCATATATGTGATTTATGTGTAAGTATTGGGTTTCCGACCAGCATTGACTCAGCTATGTTTAAACCAAAAGACTCACCATCTCTTCTAAAATGAGCTAACACATCGATCGCTTCATGAAAGGCCCAGACATCTTCTTCTTTATAGCTAGGGTCTAACCAATGTATATTTGGAATATTTCTTTCTTTAACAAGTTTGATAGCATCAGGGGCAGGAGACATTATTATATAATGTATATTTAGGTATTTTTTTACTGTTATTTCAAAAGCCAATAATCCTATAGGATCAAATATACTATTATCTGATCTACCTATTCTACCAAAAACCAATTCATTGTCTTTTATGTTAAATCTTTCTCTGATATTTCTTGATTTATCTTTGTTGATTATAGGTCTTTCTGAGGGTATATATTGTATTGATAATTTATCATCATCAATAACAACAGAGCCTTTAATTTTTACGTCTGGAGATAGACATATATTTTTTAATATATTTTTCTGAGTATTAAATGATCCAAAAATATTTAATAAAATTATAGGTATATTTCTAATTTGAATTAATGGATATATGGTCTGTCCTGGAGTGGCTGATATGATTATGTCTATATTATGATCATTGATCACTGTATCTATTGTTGGATTCATATCATGTATTACATATGGCCAATGTTTTTCAACTTTTGAATAAGAAAAATTTATTATATTTACATTTTCATTCTTTAAATAATCGAGTCTGTTATTTTCTTTATCGGTTGCATGCAGTATATATACATTGTATTTATCTTTATTTAAATACTTTGCTATTAGTTGTAGGTTTTTTTCAGTACCACCAAAACTCAAGGCGGTTATATGGTATATGAGTATATTCTTTTTATTATGTGAATTTTTGTTTTGTTTTTTTATATTTAATTTTCCTACTTTTAGTATAGTATAAATTAAAGCTAGAAATTCAATTGTTTTTAATATTAATACTCTAATAAATTTAGGCGACTTATAGAATATATTTTTTAATTTATTTAACATTTATTTTATTCTTTATATCATTTAATATGACTAGTATTTTTGGAAATTTCTTTGGCTTTGGTTTTCTGCCTGTCTTAGCTATGAATAATTTCTCAAGAGCATCTATTTGCCATATATTTAATGGTTCAAAAAAAACTATACCATATTTATCAAACCATGATAGTATTTCTCTGTATCGCCAATCCTCATCCTTATTGTATTTTATATTTATATCAGGTGACATAATCCAATCTTTGGGAACATCTTTTAATGTGATGTTTCCGTCATTATCTGCTACAGAATATTTGTGATTGATTCTTTTAGGTTCGAGTCCGGATATTAATTCTGAGCATTTATACCAGTTTTGTTTTGTCTGAGATTGATCCAGATTAATATATTGATAATGTAATAAGGGGTATTTATTCAAATGTATATTTTCCTGACAAGACGGAGTCCTTGATGTGTGATCGTTAATAACTAATTCTCTCTTATAATCAATTTTACCATCGTCGAAGAAGGCTATAATTTTATTATTATTTTTCCAAACTGTATCATTCCTGTATTTATATACAGAGCCCCATAATTGTATCCATGGAAATGAGAAGGAAATAGGCTTATACTCATGTTCGGCTATTATGTTTTTCATCTCATCTACAGCTTGTTTGGATATCATTTCATCAGCATCTATGCATAATATTAAATTATTTGATCCAAATAATTCTCTAGCTTTATCTAATAATTGCCATCTAACACTATTATTATGACCACTATTGTTATTATCTATAACTATGACTTTTGAATATTTCTTATAGATTTCTCTGGAATTATCTGTTGAATTTTGATCAGAAACTATTATATGATCACTGAAATCACTCATGTTTTTCAATGTATTATCAAGTATCCAAGATTCATTTTTAGCAGGGAAGAGTGTTATTGTTTTCATGTGTTTATTTTATATCTTACCGACAATCTTGTCATTTTCTTTCTTTTGTAATTCATCTTTTTTGCCACTTAATGTTTGGCCATCATTGGTAAATATTCCAGCTAAAGTATTATCATGCGTGAATTTGATATTTTTTTTAGCTGCCCTTACCGCAAATTCAAAATCTCCGGCTATTTTATAAGATTCATCAAATAGACCTATTTTATCAAAAACCTCTTTTTTGGTTATAAAGAACGGTCCTATATACATATGTTTTATGAATAGTTTTTGATCATATTTTACTGTGGGTATTATTTTTATTTTAATCAATATCTTGATACCAGATATTCTTATATATCTTTTATATATAAAAGGAAAATACACTAATTCATATTGAGATTGTATTTTTTTCAATCCATTAATTATAGCCTTGCCAAATCTTATATCATCAACATTCCAAAAGGCTATATTATTATATTTTGAATTTTTTATACCTCTATTCCATGTAGAGTATAGATTTTCTCTAGGGCAGATTATAATTTTTATATTTTCTTTATTATTTAGATTTTTTATTATCTCATTTTCATAAACATCAGGTTCATTGAATATCAGTATAAATTCATGTTCTGTATTATTTATTGTCAAATACCTAGATACACGATCTATATTTTTTATGTGATTATTTATATATTTATCACTTCTATATAATGATGTAATTATACTAATCATTGTTTTTTGTTAATTCTATAAAATAGAATGACGCATATTTAGGTAATAATTTTTCTGCTATAATTTCTATAAAAATATACAATCTAAATAGTAGAGGCAAGTTGTATATTTTTCTAAAAATATTTTCACCTAAAGGTAGCACATTGGCACCATATCTTTTGACTATCTTAAATCCAGATTTTTGAGCGATACTTTCTATGTCTTTATGTGAAAATTTAACATGTTGCATAAAATGCCATAAATTTGAATTGGTATCTTCTGGTTCAGGTTGATTTAAATAATCTCTATGAGTTTTTAATACATGTTTATAAAACAGACTATTTTTTTGTGGCATTGATAATAGTAGTTTTCCACCAGGCTTCAACACTCTATATAATTCATCAGATGCATCTTGTCTTTTTGGAATATGTTCTAAAACCTCTGAACAAACTATTCTGTCTATAGAATTACTTGGATATGATAGATTTGTTAAATCATGATTCATAAAAATCACGTTATTTAATTTTTGATTACTTATGAATTTTTTAGCTTTATCTAATTCTTCTTTATCAAATTCATCACAGTAAACTGTTTTGAATAATTTTGATGCAATAACACAATATTGACCTCTACCTGATCCTGCATCCAAAAAAACTTTGTCCAGAGAATAATTATTTTTTATAAAATTATTAACAATCCTCGCTTTGAGTCTATGATAATATCGTATATTACTATAAACACTTGGATATTCATGCATTTTATCCATAAATTCTAATCCGAATATTCTGTTTAATGTGTCTTTTGTATTCATTGTATTGATTTATTCTGGTTTAACTATAAAAGTATCGCATTTTTCTAAAATTGATTTAAAATTTTCTTTGTTACAGATTGTATTTGTATCATCGATGATTTTATATTTTTTATTGTTGAAAAATTCTAATATATCCATTGCATTATATGGATATACACGAAGATTTTCTTCTGATATTTCCATAAATATAACAGGGCGTATCTCATCAATCAATTGATTAGCTCCTTTGAACGCTCTCAACTCTCCGCCTTCTATGTCTATTTTTATAAGATCTATTTTAGGTTTATTGTTTTCTATCCACCAATCATCTAGGGATATTGTCTTAACTTTTATCTCTTTTGATGAACTACTTGATCTTTTGGTGTCAATAAAACCATCGCCCGAAGAGTCTTCTTCTGAATGTTGATAAAATGTTATCTCTCCAGATGTAGAATCTACCGCTTTATTTAATAGAATCAATCTATTTTCTAGTTGATTTGCAAATATGGTTACTGAAAGACTTTTATATGCTACTGGGGTAGGTTCGAAACCATATATTGTTAGATTCGGTACTTTATCTAATAGATTTAAACTTATTAAACCTATATTTGTTCCTATGTCTAATATTTTAGGATTCTCTTTATCTCTTAATTCTTTATGTATTTCATTTATTAATTCAGGCTCATATATTCTGTTTGGGTTACCAAATCTTATTCTATTTATTAATCCAGCACCCTTTGTGTAATATAAATCATAATTGCAGTATCTGATCTTTGATAGATATGGTTTATGTTTATCTAATAATATGTATAAATTACTTCTAATTATACGTAGTATTTTCTTTATAGATTCTGGTGATATTGATTTTATTAGATTAAACATTTTTTTTATTTACTATTGTCTTTAATTTTATAAATACATATATGTATATATTATTTATATATGAGTATATATTGTATTTTTTATATATGTATTTTAATTTACTATAATTCATTCTCATATTCCATATATATTGATTAGGTGATGTATGTTCTTTATCTGAAAACAATTCTACGGGCTCAACTATTATATTGTCTATATATTTTCTAAGTAATAAGCTTATCATGGTTGTGTCATGTCTAAACATTTGGCAATCTCTTATGAATTCTGTTTTATTTACTCCTTTATTTTTCCAAATTTCACTTGGTGAATATCCTAGACAATATTTGTTTATACCGGATTTATAAAGTTCATCTGTTACTGTTGATGTGTTCGTATCTTTTTTAAAACCAAATATACCAGCAGTTATCACTTCTTCATCGCCTATATTTTTTTCTATATTAAATATATCGAAATATTCTATAGGGGTTATATCTTTAATCTTCACACTTGATCCTTGGCTCACCGCTAAATAGTTGTTTGTATCTATTTTATTAAATAATTCATCCAATGATTTTAGGACCTGACATCCTGCATCTATATATAAGTTTAGTTTTGATAGGGGATTATTTAATATATAGGTCTTCCATGTATAACAAGCTCTCCAATGTGGAACGAATTTGGGTATGTTCAAGACTTTAACTTTGTCTATATTTTCTAACTCTTTTTTAAAGAAATAATTTAGGCCCAAATCATAAACACATATAGTTGGATGATCTGGGTTTTTATCTTTGATTGAACCTATAAGGTTCAATAATGAAGGAAAGAATTTGTCTGATGCTGAGGTTATTATGCTCTTATTTTCCATTATTTGATTATAGCAACAATTCTCTGTCTAGGCTCTTTGAAAATACAGAAAGTTAATGGTCCAATTATATATGATATTAAGGTCGCTAATGCAGATCCGTTTATGCCATATATGGGTATTAATACAATATTTAGAGTTATATTTATTATCATACCTATTAGAGAGATAAAAAGTATGATTTTAGGCAATTTTTCCGCAACCAGGAATTGTATTATTATGGTTCCAAGTCCTACACCTATACCAGACCATATATAAATACTTAATGCTGTATGTGCACTTATGAATTGGCTTCCGAATATAATATGTAAAACCTCTCTTGAGAAAATGGTGCCACCTAATGATATACAAAATAATATTGTTGTTATTAGTAATGATAATCCTAATATTCTCTTACCGTATGTATATTTATCTGTATTTTTCGCATTCATTATTGCTGGAAAAAAAGTACTAACTATTATTGTAGGGATAAAATACCATACTTCAGATAGTGTTACAGCTGAACTGTATAAACCAACAGCCTCATTATTCATATAATGTTTAATCATCACTTGATCTATTCTTGCGTATACTAATGCAAATATACTTGAGAACATTAGAGGAAGGGAAGATTTAAATATTATAATTGCAGTTTTTTTATCAAAGAACCAATTTCTTACTTTACCAAATGATCTATTATAAATATATATAAAGAATAGCCCATATAATATAGGTTCTAATATTAATAATGAGCTTAGGAATAATATGCCCTTATTAAAATATACAATTATTAATTTAAATATAGATAAGATTATATTGACAGTAATGGTAATGGTAGATAGTTTTCTGTTCTCTAATCTAGATTGAAATGAATAATTGATAATATTAAAAGATTGAAATATATATGATATGGATATTATAAATATTAAAGTTCTCTCTAGTTGATTGTCTGAAAATATCATTGAACACAATATACTCAATATTACCGCTGATATTCCTCCTGCAGTTTTTAATATTAATGATGTACCCAGTAATTTATTTTCTTCTTTGGGATTATTTAATATTTCTCTGTATACAATTTGATCTATACCTAATGATGACAAAAAAGCAAACAATCCTACAAAGCTGACCGCATACATCATGGTTCCGTATTTTTCTGGTCCTAAATATCTTGCGACTATAGCAGTAATGAAGAAAGATATGATCATACTGAATATTTTAGAGAAGAACATCCACCCAGTATTCTTAAAATACTTCTGAAAACCGGCATGTTGCCAAGTATTTATAATATGATTTTTAATCTTTTTCATATATTTTACCTTTAAAATACATGTTATAATACTTGCCATGAATACACAAATACAAGATATTAAAAAAATCCTAAGAATTGCAACCATTATATTGGTTGGATTCACATTATTAACACCTTTTGTTTTTTCTGGAAATATGTTTTTTCCATTTATTACTAGTAAGGCTTTCTTTATGAGAACCATGATTGCATTAGCATCTGTTTCTTATATATTCTTAGCTCTTTTAGATAAAGATTATCGTCCTAAAAAGTCTATGCTTATGTATGCTGTTTTTTCTTTCATCGGAGTGTTGGTCTTGGCCACATTAAACAGTGTTGACCCTGTGAAGAGTTTTTGGTCAAATTTTGAGAGAATGGAAGGTCTTTTAACTATGATATATATGTCTGTGTTGTTTATTATATCTGCATCAGCTATTAAGAAAAATGAGTGGACATATTTAATGAATACCTCCCTTATTATCTCTATTATAGTTGGTTTAGAGGCTTTAGGTGGCACAGAGGCTCGTATTGTAGGTAATCTAGGTAATTCATCATATCTAGGTGTATATGCTCTTATTCATATTTTCTTTGGTGGTTTAGGTGCATTGATGATTTTTAGAGGTAATAGAGAAAAAGAATTATTAGAATCAGGTGAGCATAAGGCGGCATCAAAAATAAATACTAGGGGTGTACTATATATAATATTGTTTGTATTAGCAGCTGTGTTTAATGCATATATATTGTATAAAACAGGTACAAGAGGTGCTTTTGTTGGACTTGTAATTGGTCTTATATTGTCATCTTTGTATTTTGTATGGAAAGAAAAAAATAAAGTTATAAAATATGCAGCTTTAGGTTTCTTGTCTGCTGTTGTTGTTTCAGTCGTTTTACTTGGTGCATTTAAACATTCTGCTGTAGTTAAAAATTCAAGTCAATTGAATCGTTTTGCTGAGTTGATTACAACAGACTATAAATCAGTTTTGAACAATCAAGGTTATGCTCGTACTATGATATGGAAGATGGCTTTTGAGGGTGTTAAAGAAAGACCCATATTAGGTTGGGGACAAGATAATTTTGGATATGTATTTACAAAATACTATAACCCCCATATGTATGGTCAGGAACAATGGTTTGATAGATCACATAATGTGTTTATGGATTGGTTGATAGCGGGTGGATTGTTGGGTCTAATAGGTTACTTATCTTTATTTGTATTCGCCATATATTTTATTTTCTCAAAGAAATCAAAATTTACCATCGTCGAACAGTCTATGTTGATAGGATTATTGGCTGCTTATTTTATTCATAATATATTTGTGTTTGATAATCTATCTAGTTATGTATTATTCTTTTTGATATTAGCATTTATACATGATAGATATACTCATGATAGAAATGAAAAGAAATCAGAAAAGAATTTAACAGAAGAAGAAAAAAATAAAATAATATTATTTGGTTTTATCTCTGTGTTATTGATTGTGTTTATATCATATCAGACTATATTAAAACCGTTTTCACAAAATAAATCACTTATAAATATTCTACAAGGTTTAAAGCCTGAGACAGTGTCTGTGACTATACAAAGTATGGATAAGGATTTTAAAAACGCTTTTGATACTAGTGATAATGGTAAGATAGAAGTATTCGAACAATTGTCGATGATATTGCCAAAGGTGTTAAGTATTCAATCTGTACCAGATACAACTAAACAAAATATATATAACACTTATGAATATATGGTTAAAAATTTAGAGCCAAGATTGAAAGATGATTCTAGATTTAATTTCTTCCTATCTAATACATATAAAGGAATAGGTGACAAAGAGAGGGCTTTGTTTTATATAAATAGAGCATATGCTTTATCTCCACAAAAACAATCATTTACTTATAATAAAGCATTGATATTAATTGATCAGAATGACATTGATAATGTGATTGCTTTACTAGAAAAAGCGTATAATGATGCGCCAGAAAATGAAACAGCTTATGGATATTATCTTGGTACTTTGATTGAATATAAAATAGAAGATACAGATAAGATAACTAATGTTGCAATAGAGGGATTCAAAAAAAATAAACATGATTTGATTTTCAAAAAAGAATTTTGGAGTATTATAAAAAATAAACAAGCTAAAAAAGTTATTGCAGAAAAAATTATAAAAGAAATTCCACAATCAAAAGATATAATAAATAATTTATCTAAATAAAAAATTCTCAATTTAATTTTTCTTAAAAAATTCCATTCAAAAAGAGTGGAGTTTTTTATTTTTCATGTTTAAGAATAAAAAAAATTTTAAAAAAAATTATCCACAAAAAAAATTTGTAAAAAATATTTGCATTAATATTTTTATTTGGTGTATAATAAAAGTACGTGAGAAGAAAATGTTTGTCGAGCATGAACTTCATCACGCGATAATCATTTCTAAAAATAATTTTTAATAAAAAAATATGGCAGTAAAAAAAGCAGCAAAAAAAACTGTAAAAAAAGCAGTTAAAAAAGTTGCAAAAAAACCAGCTAAAAAAGCAGTTAAAAAAACTGTAAAGAAAGCTGTAAAAAAAGTAGCTAAAAAGAAATAATTACTACTTTGTTCCACAAAACGAAAACGCGTAGAGAAATCTATGCGTTTTTGTGTTTAGGTTCAATTTTACCTTTATTTATGCTATAAATATAATCATGTCATTTTTAAATTTCCTAGGTTCGCCTATAAAGAAATATCAAAATAAAGTTAAATTAATCAATGCTTTAGAGGATAGTATTGTAAAGCTTTCTGATGAAGAATTGAAAAATAAATCATTGGAGTTAAAAGTTTTATTGAAAGATTCTGATAAGAAGAAATTGGATGAAAAAATTCCTGAGGCTTTTGCATTGGTGCGCGAAGCTGCAAAGAGAACTTTAAATCAACGTCATTACGATGTGCAACTTGTGGGCGGAATGATATTGCATGATGGAAATATTGCAGAAATGAAAACAGGTGAAGGTAAAACACAAATGGCAACATTGCCAACATATTTAAATGCACTTGTTGGTCGTGGTGTGCATGTTGTAACTGTAAATGATTATTTGTCAGCTCGTGATGCTGTTTGGATGGGACAAATATATTATGCACTTGGTTTATCAACTTATGTGATAATGCAAGATAAATCTTTTATATATGATCCATCACACACAACCAAAGAACAGGATGTTGCGGAGGATGAAACAGGATCATTTAAGGTGGAATATGAATTTTTACGCCCTTGTACTAGAAAAGAAGCTTATGATGCTGATATAACATATGGAACAAATTCAGTGTTCGGTTTTGATTATTTATTTGATAATATTGCTCATTCAAAAGAAGAATTAAGACAAAGAGATCATTATTATGCAATTATAGATGAAGCGGATTCTATATTAATAGACGAATCACGCAGTCCTTTGATAGTGTCACAGCCTTCTGATGAGTCAGATGATATATATAAGACTTTTGCTGGAATTGCTCGCGGTATGAATAGAGATGAACATTTCATATATGATGAAAAATTTAAATCTATAATGATCACAGATGCGGGTATAGATTTAGCAGAGAAAAAGTTGGGAATTCAAGATCTGTATAATAGTCAAAATATAAAACTTGTTCATCATCTTGAAACTGCTATAAAAGCTAAAGCTATATATCATAAAGATGTGGATTATCTAATAAAGGATGGTGAAGTTATTATAGTTGATACATCCACAGGTAGATTGCAACCAGGTCGTCGTTGGTCAGATGGTATACATCAAGCCATTGAAGCTAAAGAAGGTTTGAATATACAAAAAGAAAGTAAGACAGCAGCTTCTATAACATATCAAAATTTGTTCAGACTATATGATAGACTTGCTGGTATGACGGGTACAGGATTGACCTCTAGAGAGGAGTTTTTGAAGGTTTATGGATTGGATGTTATAGAAGTTCCTACTCATAGACCTATTGCTCGTGTGGATAAAAATGATCTAATATACATGACAGAGATTGGTAAATTTAAATCAATTGCCAAAAAAATAAAAGAATTAAATCAAAAAGGTCAACCTGTTTTGGTCGGTACTATTTCAGTTGAAAAAAGTGAATTATTGTCACAATATCTTAAGGTGTCTGGTGTTAAGCATAATCTTTTGAATGCTAAACCTGAATTAGCTGAAAAAGAAGGTGAAATAATAGCTCAAGCCGGAAAAAAAGGTGCTGTAACTATAGCAACAAACATGGCCGGTCGTGGTGTTGATATAAAACTTGGAGGTAATCCTTCAACCAAGGAAGAAATGGATGAGATTAGAAATCTAGGTGGTTTATATGTTATAGGTACAGAAAGACATGATTCAAGACGTGTTGATAATCAGCTTAGAGGAAGATCTGGTCGTCAGGGCGATCCAGGGGAGACTCAATTCTATGTATCTATGGAAGATGATTTGATGCGTATATTTGCAAACACTCCACTTAGAGGTTTAATGAGTAAGATGAATTTTCCTGAAGATGAAGCTATAGAACATAAACTTGTATCAAGATCTCTTGAATCAGCTCAAAAGAAAATAGAAGGTTTCAATTTTGATTCTAGAAAAAGAATTTTGGAATTTGATGATGTTATGAATCAACAAAGACAAAGTATATATTCTAAGAGAAGAAAAATTTTAGTTGCAGAAGGTGATGAGTTGAAAAATGTAATCAATGATATGTTAATAGGTCAGGATATACCTGAATCTAAAAAAACAGAAGATTTTTATAAGATATCTAAGCAGGTATGGCTGCAAATAAATGACTATTATTGGATGACCCATTTGGATAATATGGCTCATTTACAAACCTCGGTTGGCTTTAGGGCTATCGGTCAACATGATCCTATAGTTGAGTATAAGAGGGAAGGTCTTATGGCTTTTCGTGAGTTAAATACTAAGGTTCAAAGTGATTTCGTTGCTGCTGTATCTAGATTGATAAAACAATAAAATTCTGCTAATATAACTCCTATGAACCAAGAATTTGAAGAGATTTTAAATCGACTCAAAGTTATAGAAGAAAAAGTTGCAGAAAACAGCGATATACTCGAAAGTATGCAAAGACGAGCTTACATTGCTATGATTTTTGGAGCTTTGAAGTGGTTCATAGTTATAGGTTTAACATTTGGTGTATTCTATTACACAAAGCCTTATTTAGAAAAAACCATAGATTTGTATAATCAGGTAAATGATTTAACTGGTACTATTACAGGTCAACAACAACAGGCTGGTTCATTGTTAAACTCTCTAAAAGGGTTGATACAATAATACAGACGCCAAGGTAGCTCAGTTGGTAGAGCATTTCCCTGAAGAGGAAGGGGTCGCCGGTT
>CAZSTO010000001.1:0-33440 GCA_964610005.1 uncultured Candidatus Saccharibacteria bacterium | reverse complement strand
CCCATAACATCCTTAGTCTCTTCCTCTGTCAAAGTCTTCTCATAAGACTGAAACACAAACCTGTATCCATAAGAAGTCTTATCCTCTTTCTTGAAAATATCAAATCTAAAATAATTCTCTATGATTGGATTATTTTTTACTTCTTCTTTTATAATCTCTTCTATATCACCCTCTGTCTTACCTAAAGTATCTGGCACAAAGAAAGCTATATCACGACTCATAGCTGGATAAGCTGAAGCTCTTTTATATGTATGCGTTTTTATACGTGCATTTTCTGATTGTAGATTTTCTATTTTCTCATCAGATAAATTTGTAAAATCAAGACTATCTATATCAACTTCACAGATAATAATATTATTTACAATCTCTGTTTTAACCCCTTCTAACCCTAACTCACTAAGCAGACCATTCATCTCATCTTCCATCTTTATATTCTTAGGCCATTTCACCATACCTAAGCCGAAAATAAGATGAGCTTTTTCTTTCACATCATTATTTTCTTCACTAAATACATTTCCTATTTCAAACATCTTGATCATATTTTTTGAAACGAGATCTAGATGTTTAAAGTTATTTTCTATGGCAATAATAAAACTATTTTTAAGATTTGCTCTTAAACTATCTCTTTCTGAAGTTAAAGCATTGGCAAGATGTATTGCCTCTTTATCAATTTTTGAATCAACTAGAGTATGAAGTATGGCTTCATCAAAATCTTTGTCTTTGAAGAATTTTTTAATCTTATATATTTTACCATTTATGGCATCATCTTTGCTGCAGATTTTATTAAACTTATTTTTAAAATCTGTATCATATTTTAATATTTCATAACTTTTATTACGTAAAAATTCATCAGCAATATCAGCCTCTATATTCATATCTGATCTATGATATGGAGCTATTATTGTATAATCATTTCCATCTTTTTTTATAATCTCGGCGCCTGTTTTTGGTAAAATATTTTCTATAAAGTTTTTTATAGAATCAGGTAAAGTTTTATCTTCTCTATCTATAGTTAGGGCAAGGTTGTCAATATTGATGTCAATATTTCTTTTATCATTTTTATTTATAATATTTTCTATATCATCTGATATAACAGTCTCACTCACTTTTATCTCAGGTTTATCCCAAGTTAATAGATGTACATAATCTTGAACCGCAATCAAAAATCTTTCTTTATTTAATCCTTGTTCAAAGCGCTTTGAAGAATCATTTATAAGATTCAACTTTCTGGCAGTTTTACGAACTGCAGCTTGATTAAAGTTTGCTGATTCTAAATAAATATTTTTAGTATTATTATCTACTTCTGCTTTGATACCACCTTTTACACCAGCTATAGCCAATATATCTTTATCATCTCTGATAACCAAAGTTCCTGTATCTAACTTTATCTCTTTTCCTCCAAGTATGGTTATACTCTCACCTTCTCTTGATAATCCAACTTTTATTTGCCCATCAACTTTATCTGCATCAAATACATGTAGAGGTTGACCAACGTCGAACATAACAAAATTTGTTAAATCAACCAATAATGATTTTGTATTTTGTTCTATGGCTATTAAATTTTTCTTTATCCAATCTGGAGATTCTGTATTGTTAACATTTTCTATTTTTGCTAATGAATACACAGGACAAAGTTTTTTTAAGTCTTCAGAAACCAAATCTTTATTGACGATAAGTTTAGTTTGATCAAGATCTTCATCTTTTATATCGAAACGTATATGTTCATCTATAACAAGCTCTGGGATGATCAAAGCTAATTCTAAAGCAACATATCTAAGACCATGTGCATATGGACCGCGATCAGGAGTTATCTTTATGTCATAAATGTAATCATCACCTCTTTGCTCCATAAACTCTATCTCAAAAGCATGCATGGTAAACAGATCACAAACCTTTTCTGGGGCGGGTACTAATTCAGGGTTTTTATAATATGATTTAAGCCAATTATGTGAGATAAGCATATTTTAGAGTTTAGCATAGTTTAAAGAGCGAGAAAATAGAGGGTTTGTTGCATATTTTTTAATACAGAGTTAAACTATTAAACAACAACCAGAAAGGAGGTATCCATGCGGTTGCGCTCGGGGAGTCAAACTCATGACATTCCCCGAGCCTTTTGTTTTTATTTGCAAAACTCTACAAACAGGCATACAATAAATATGTAACACTTTCTTCGGATGGGTTGTTGTTGGACGGGATCAGAGAGCTTTGCAGTAGTTCCGATGGTCCCGTCCTCAAACCCAAAATATTTCGCTGGATGGCGATGTGAGACATGGATAGGTGTGAGGCTCGTGGCTGGGCCTCACACCGATTTTTTTTATTTATTTTTCTTATTACTAAATCTGAAAAATAAAATAGCTAAACTTTTTCGTTTAGCTATTTTATTTTGAAGATTTCTTAAAACCATCGACTAAATCTCACATCCCCTGTAGACAAATCACGTATATCATCTAAACCATATTTCAACATCACAAGTCTCTCCAACCCCATACCAAAAGCAAAACCCTTAAAACCTTTTATCTCATCTTTATTCATCTTTAAATTATCTTTCAAACCATTTTCTATAACCTCCGGATGAACCATTCCTCCACCACAAACTTCTAACCATTTATTTTTCCAATATATATCAACCTCAAAACCTGGTTTAACGAATGGAAAATAACTAGCTCTAAATCTAACTTGTATATCATCACCAAAAAATTTCTTAAAAACAAAAGTTAAAGTGTTTTTCAAATCATTCATATCAACATCTTTATCTATATATAAACCCTCAAGTTGATGGAACTCTGCTTCATGGGTAGCATCGGTAGCTTCATTTCTAAAAACCTTACCTGCTGAAATAATCTTTATAGGAGGCAAATTCTCATTCATGCATTTTATCTGAGCACCTGACGTGTGGGTTCTGGGTAAAATATTATTTTCATCTCTTTGATATTTTGAAGGCAACCAAAAAGTATCTTGTGCATCACGAGCAGGATGATCTTTCGCGACCCTTAAAGCATCAAAGTTTTTCCACTCTGTTTCTATCTCCGGACCATTATACATAACAAAACCAAGCTCTTTAAATATCTCAGTGAATTCGTATATAGCTTGTGTTATTGGATGTAAACTCATTTGTTTTATTTCTTTTTAATGGTTGTTGTGGCTGTTGAACTAGCTGCTGCTGCTTTTTCTTTTTGTATTTTCCAAGCTTTTATTTCTGGTATATATGATTCTACTTTTGCCACGTCTTGAAAACCTGTATATGTTTTCTCATTTATAACCAAAGTTGGACTTTCTTTTATTTTGAATATTGATGACAAAGTATCAAGTGCGGGATTATATGTTTTTCTATCCAGATAATAAACTCTTATTTCTGGATAATCTGAAATGATTTTATCTAAGATAATTGATTGTTTAGCACATTCTGTACAATCTGTATCGTAAAAATATAGTATAGAAACTGTACTCTTTTTACATCTATCATGAAATTCTTTAGCAAGAAGATAATCTTTTATTTGTAACAATGAGTAATATTTTTTCAAAGCTATTACATCGTAATTTTCATAACCCAATTGATTTTCAAGAGATTTTATTTTTAATGCAACAGTATTTAAATCTTCATTAAAACCTATTTCATTATCTTTATTGTTATTTACAACATGTTCACATGAAGTTTTTTGTAATAATGAGAATCTTGTCTCAACAGATAGTATATCTAGATTGATACGACTTTCTAGATCACGAAGTGATTGAACTTTCTTATTATTGAAAGTATTACTTAGCCATATTGAGAAAAAGAATATCGCTAAAGTGATTATAAATGTATAGATATATCGTTTTTTATTCATATTATTGTTAGTTTATCTTATTTTTAAAATTAAGGCTATATATTAACGCCACAACACTTTCCTTCTTGTTATACTGTTATATATAGATTTTATAACCCATATTGGTGCCAATACTGAAAACATTAACAAGAAATATGGTACATTCCATATATTTTTATTTTGCACTTTAGATATACGACGACCAACAAAATATTGAAATACCACTGAGACATACAAGAACATACCCATGATGACATATATTTTTGTATTTATAAAAAACGCATCGAAAGTCGGCCACTCCAATCTGCCCAAACCAACTAAATATATCTTATAGGCTACATCCCATCCGGCTAAAACTAACTTATACAAAGAATAGAAGAATACAAACAAAAGGATGATATAAGTGAACACAGTCATAGGTAAAGTAAATATTCCGAAATTCTTATATTTTTTATTGAAAAGCATCGCTTTATAATCCAACATATTCATTATAAAACCATAGCTCCAACGTAGTCTTTGTTTATAAAGTTTTTTAACAGTATCAGGTCCTTTTGTCCAAACTATAGCATCATGAGCATGAGAAACTTTAAGTCCATGTTTTTGCATACGTATGGTAAGTTCTATATCTTCTAGGTTATGAGCATTCTTATACCCACCAACTATTTCAAACACTTCTTTTCGGAAGACAGAAAAAGCTCCAGGAACAACGAATACTGCATCTGCAAAACCTAACATTTTTTTAGTGAATGAGAAGATTTCATATTCTATTTCCTGAGCTTTTTGTACAAAAGTTTTTGGTTTATCTATAAGAACGGTACCACCGAGCGCCATTAGTTTCTTATCTTTTATAAAATAATGAGCAGCTTTTCTCATGGCGTCGGTATTTATTTTTGTATCAGCATCAAAAGATACAACCAATTCTGTTTTTAGAAAATCCATGGCATGATTCAAGGCTGAGTGTTTTCCCCCATTCTCTTTTGTTAATAAAGTAACCTGATGATGATCACAATATTGTTGAAGATTTTTCCATGTATTATCAGTTGAACCATCATCTATAGCTATAACATGAAATTTCTCTTTCGGATAATCAAGAGAAAGAACAGATTCTATAGTATGAATAACAGTAGATTCTTCATTCCAGCAAGTTATTAAAAAAGTTACAGATGGATATTCATCATCTGAATATTTCTCATCTTTTTCATCCCGATTTTTCAAATCATTATTGTTTTCAAAGAAAACTATCAAGAAAAATACTTGAACATATATAGCCACGAACAAAAGAGTTGTGTATAAAATATCGAAAGAATTTAACATATATTATATGAGACTATATCACATTTTTTGGTTTATAACAATGAGGTATTCCATCAGCAACTGTTCCCTGTTGAACATATCTTTCCATTTAAATTCATACTTAATGATTCGATAATTTGATAGATATTCAGCTTTTGTACTAACAAAGTTAGTATTTTCTAATGTGAAAAATTCAAACCCCTTATTTAGATAAATATTTCTAATCTTATTAGCAGACACATCAAAGTCATATATCTGCGAACCTTCTTTATTGAAGATTGTCAGCATATCATTATGTAAAATAGATTTATTATTTATCAGATACTGCTCCGCTATATTTAATTGTCTATATATTTCATTTCTAACAAAATAATTGTAATTATTGTTTTGTATTATTTTTTGAAAATAAAGAAATGAAGAAATGATAGATAAAAATACTATAGATAATATACTTATATACATAATTAATTCTATTAAACTAAAACCTTTATTTTTTATTTTAGCCATATTATATGGGATTTATTATTAATAATATTTGCAATGATTAAACTGTCATTCATACATGTATAGGCATTGACTCTAGCTGGTACATTTACACGACCTAATATTTTAAAATTCTTATCCATAAACAGTAATTCGCCTGGAGAATAATTTGTCATAAATAAATAATTATCAATCAATGGTTCTATATAATCTATAGTTCCCTGCGTACTGTATTTACTTATAAGAGTCAAAAGATTATTATCTGTAGATAAAATATTAAGCTCAAAACTGGCCACAGTTCTACCAAGTAAAACAAATGGATTAATATAATAAACACTTTTACCATTACCTAAAGTCATCGGGGCGTTATAAAGATTTATATAATTCAAATCTTTATCATAAACCAGGAGTTCATTATCATTAGCATTAGCTATATATAGATAATCATTGGCAAAATAAATATCATTGACTTGTCCATCTATCTCGACAGTATTTGAGATGAGATATGGAATATGATCATTCAAATCTATTATAAACAATTCTGATCCAAGATTATTTTTCTCACTTCCTATTATAAGTTTCGGAGTATCGGTATTTATAAGATATATACTTTTAGGCAATGAATAATTTATAGATAATTCATCTATTCTAAAATCAGATATCTTGTATACATCCCCTGTTGTGATAGTAAAAGTTTGTATATGACTATTTACACTATTATTAATCGCATATAAATAATTATCATTTAATATAGCATCTGTTAATCCTGGACCTGTGTTAAGTGATTTAATCAAATTCATATTAGATAAATCAAATAAAAATATATCGGGTTCGGTAGTCGAAGCAGAGTTTGTGGTGACTATCAAAGTATTTTTACGAAAAATATTTATACTTGTTATAGGTGTAGAGGTCGATATATATTTTCCTAAATCTACATCTTTATATGTAGATATATTCTTATAATCATTTTTAAGCTGACAATAATTATTAGAATAATTGAATTCATTTAATAGTATTGGTGACTCGGGATATTTTTTCTGTAAAGAGATTGTGGTTAAAAAATAAAAAACAAATACAAATACAATCATAGACACAGCTGTGGCTAATATTATTTCTATTAAACTAAAACCTTTTTTATTCATATTATTGTATGGATTGTGTTAATTGATACATGGGTAAGATTATAGATATACATATAATCATAACTATAATACCGACAAAGATGATTAATATTGGTTCTATAAGCTTCTGAAATTTGTCAAAAGAATTTTCTAGATTTTCTTTTATATTCATATGACAGATCTCAAAAACTTCGGCAAATTTACCTGTTTTTTCACCAGAATCTATTATTGATTCCCAGTCTTTTAATTTTTCATAAATCTTTTTATCGATAAACTTTAGACTATTTGAAACTGTATTTCCTTCATTAACCTGATCATATATTTTTTTAAATTCTTGTTTTAAGTGTTTATTTTCTATCGATTCATGAGCAAAGTTTAAAGAATCCTTTATAGTCACACCAGTACTTAAAGACATATATATAATCTGTAGCCATCTTTCTATATACCAATATAAAAATATATCTTTTATGTAAGGTGTTTTAGAAAATAAATATTGTCTTGTATTTTCAAATTTATCTTTTTTATAGACAACAATAACCGTCGCTATAGATAAAATTATCAAATCTATATACCAAAAATTAATCAAATGATCACTTAAGAAAATAATGAATCTTGTGGTGATAGGCAATGATTGCAAATTTTCAAATAATGTTTTTACTTTTGGTATTATGAAAAATAAAATCATCGACAATAGAGATATGGTCATGAATATAATCAGTATCGGATACACAAAAGCATTAATAATCTTTTGTTTTTGTATATGTTGATCTTTGAGTAACTGACTTAAGGTTTTAAATGTGTATTCTAAACTACCTGTATTTTCGGCAACTCTTATAAAAGAGATCTCGGTTTTAGAGAATAAATAATTTAAACTTATATCATCTAATACATCAGATAATTTTAATCCATCTAAAATATCAAGATGTATTTGCATGGTTTCTTGGCATGTCGCTGAAACTTTTGTTGAATTAGCCAATGATTGACCCGCTCTTAAATAATAAAAATTCTTTTTATACCAAATCGATCGATAATATAAATCTTTTATTTTAATCATATTTTATAAATCTAAAGCTATTCTATTAATTTCTTCTCTTGTGGTGACATGTCTGGTATATAAATCCAAACAAGTATCTCTAATAAGGGTATGTCCATTATTTGACAAATATTGTTCTATCTCATAAGGAGTTTTCTTTTCATGTATCATATCCCTTATATCAGTATTCACAGGTACTATCTCAAAAATACCTTTTCTATGACCATATAAACCAATATCATAATCAAATACTCGAATAAGTCTTTGACTCAATATCATAGATACAGACGAAGATAATAAATACGGCTCTATACCCATATCTATAAGCCTTGGAATAATAGATGATGCATTCGGAGCATGTATGGTTGTTAAAACAAGATGACCTGTTAAAGCTGTTTGTATAGCAGCCAGAGCAGTTTCCTTATCTCTTATCTCACCTATCATTATCACATCCGGGTCTTGTCTGAGTATCCCTTTCAATGCATCCTTGAAACCAAAATCTTTATCATTATTAACCTGTATTTGTCTAATGCCTGATATAACAGATTCAACAGGATCTTCTATGGTGACTATATTTTTTCCATTATCATTTTTAGATAAATATCTAAGTGTTGTATACAAAGTACTAGTTTTACCAGAGCCTGTTGGACCAGCAACTATTATCATGCCGGAAGTTTTCTTGAGATTTTCTTTATAAATCTTGATCTGCTCTGAAGTCATACCGAGTTCTGAGAAGTTAATATATTTATTATTCTCAGGTCTGAGTATACGTAAAACACAATTTTCACCATAAAAAGTTGGTGCTATAGAAACCCTGATGTCCACTCTTTCATTATGAGTATCAGATACATAATAAAATCTTCCATCTTGGGTTTTATCATGTATATCGGACCGCAGATTTGATAAAACTTTTATCTTCCCTATAAACAACTCTAATAAATCATTATCAAAAGAACCGCTTTCATGTAAATAACCCGAGATACGCATACGTATATAAACCTGAGTATCTTTAGGGTCTATGTGTATATCTGAAGCATTTAAACTAATAGCTTTTTCTATAAGATTTGAAATAAATATATGTATGTCCTTTTGCATAGCAAAATTAAAACATATACGGTATAAAGTCTTGATTAAGAAAATATAAAATTAAGTTTTATTTTCTGTGTTTATTTAAATACATATTTCGAGACACATGAATTAAAAAATTAACTCTTCCCAGCCTTCTGTTAGTGAATATTCTTTTTTATTTTGTATTCTCCATTTATTTTCTTTTTCCTTAAATACAACAATTCCCCCAAGAAGTTTTTTACCTATTTTATTCTCTTTTTGTATATATTTGTATAATTCCTCAGCTTTTACCTTCGTTTTAGTGTGAGCATCTGGATCTGACTCTGCCTTTGTTTCAAATATACCTATTTTTTCATCATTAAATTTAACCACATAATCAGGATAAAAGGTGTGAATAGTTTCTTTACCGTCTTTATTATCATATTCATATTTAATACCAAAATAATCATCACGATTTACGCCGTTTTTATACCACCATTTTACTTTTTTGGAATTATTCAACAAATTCTCAAAATCTCTTTCTGGTTTAGATCTATCTTTATACAAATAACAATTATCTAAAATATACTTATCATAATTTATATTATCAACTAATTCAGAATTAAAATAATCAATCTTAGGTATTTCAAATATACTATAATGTTCACTTTCTGCTTGAAGTTTTTTCTTTTTGATTTTCGAATATTTTTCTACAGCCTCTATAAATATCTGCTGAACCTTTTGCAAATTCATTATAAGTAAAGTCTGAGAGCTTATAAAATCTTTTTTCATTAGATTTTCCCCAAAAATATTTCGACAGAAAGCATACCAGGCAAGATTCATCACTGGTATAGACCTGGCAATATTAGTAAAAGGGTTCATCAGCTTTTTAAATATATTTCTAGATATTATCTCTATTTGTCTATCACTTATATTCAAAGTTTCTTTTGTATCATCTTCTACGGGCAGATAATATTGATCTATTGTTTTTACATCAACACTAATATCTGAAATAACTTTATGATATATATCTTCCAATTCAAATTTCCAACCTTCTTTTTCTAATTTTTTTATATTTTTATTATAGTCCCCTTCTATCAAATTCAACTTATCTATAAAGCAATCCGATAATACCTTTTTAAATTCTGATTTTATATCTTGATAGTCTTTACGTTCTTGATAAAAAGAATTCAATTTTATATCTTTATAATCCCTTTTTCTTATAGATGGTAAATCACCCAAAATCTTTGCATTATAATCTTCTATTTTAAAACTGATTTCATCAGAATTCACATACACATAAGCCTTATTTAGAGCTTCTATAGAATAATGCTTTTGCTCAGGAGTCCTTAATATCCTACCTAAAACTTGTATTTCGAATACATCACTTTTAACTTCTCTGAATTTTAATAATATTTGAGCCCTGGGACAATCCCAACCCGTTGCTATGGCTTGTTTAAATATGAGATATTCTTGTTTGGAATTATTTTTACTTATGTTATCTATATTTCTATCACTAATATCTTTTTCACTTAACCATATAGCTAATCTATCATCGCCTTGTTTTACCCCTTTTTCTTTCTCTAAAAAATCCAAGACCATTTCCATAGCAGATTCACCATCTCTGCTATTTGGTAATTGTATTAATAAAAGTGGGTTTACATTTATATTATATTCTTTATAGAGATTAACCAATTCATCACGTTTATTAATAGCACTTCTTAAGACAGTTTGATCGCTGTCATCTTTTTTAAATAAAACAAAATCAGAATTAACTATTATTTGATCCTTTATCATTTCTTCATCTATAACATCTTGTGGATTTATCTCTTCAATCCAACCTTTATTATCTATAATATCTTTACCTGATAACCTTAGATTCGGAGTAGCCGATACTTCTATTACGATATTAGGATTTATCAAATCAACAATCTCTCTACCTCTAGCAGCATCGGTAGCTATGTATGATTCATCTATTATCAATACAATCTTTCTACCAATACTATTTGTATTATTTAATATTTCTCGAAAATTTATATAATCACCATCTCTCATGGCAATACTTTTCCAATCGCCTGTTTTTTTATTTTTGGTCCACACTTTTTCCCAATTAGAAACCATTACCGAATCCTTTAATAATTCATTTTTTTATGTACCATATACCTCATCTATACTTTGTATTTTTATATTATCACCGATATTTTTCTCTAGAGACTTTTTACTCTGATTATGTAAATCACCTGTACCTATAGATAACCATAAAAATGTAAAATCTATATTCTTTAAATCTTTATTTGATTCTATCAAATTCTCTATAAAAGAAGCCATCATAACAGTTTTTCCTGAACCTGTAGGTGCTTTAAAGGTTATTATTCTCTTTTCTGAATCATTAAATGAAAGAAAATTATAAACTCTGTCTTTTAGAGAATTAACAGCTTTTTCTTGATAATTTTTAAGTGTAAATTTCATAGATTTATATTATGTCTTGAATATTTTTAATATTAACCTTATCCAAATAATTAAATTCATCTTTATCAATGAATGGATTTAAATACACGTTTACCGGTCTATTTATTTTCTCTATATCTTTTTTAAATTTATCTATATTTTCATCATTCCAGGTTTTATATATAGCTGTCATATTATCCATATTTAGAACAGTACTACTGGTGATAGTATAATCATCTGTGTTTTTTATGATTTTATCATTACCCTCTTTAAACATTATTGTATCTAGACAATTTTCTGTGATCTTGAGCCTCATACTATCTTGATGATCAATCTTATCTATAAACTCACAACGCATATAATCAAGATTACCACCCAGACCTTCTACCTTTTCACCTTTCTTGTTTGTGTAACCCCTCATGACTCTTTTTAATCTTTCATAAGTTATATTTTCAGCGATCTTATGCTCACTCTTTTCGTCACCATTGTTTGTTACAAGTATGAATTGACGATTACCACCATCTTGTTTATTGAGTTCAAGTACGGCATGTCCTGTGGTCCCGGAGCCAGCGAAGAAATCGAGGATGATGGAGGATTTAGATCCAGACATTTCACAAATTGTTTTTATTAAATCAACAGGTTTTGCATTATTAAAATCCGTAACATCTAACTCTCTTAAGGTATTTGTTCCATTTGTATTTGAATATAGATTTTCAATAAAAGTTAATTGTGAATAATTTTTTACCCTATCTTCATATTTAATATAATAACCATTTTTATCTTTTTCAATACTAGCTAATAAATATTTTTTAGGCCATATTCTTCCATTTTTAAATTCCACAAAATCATTTTTTATTGCGAAATCCAACTTATCTTTAGACCAAGTCCATCTATATCCATTATTTTCAATAACACCACCAGGATAATAGGTTACACCTTCATGATTTATTGGATAATCTAAAGATTTTACATACCCTAAACTAACACTATCTAAAGATTGTTTAGTATGATAAAAGCCTCTCTCATCAAAATATTTATCTTTATATTTAAAAGCATTATCATCTTTAACTAATAATTTATTAAAACGAGATTTATTAATATCCTTAGAATAAACATATACATAATCTATGTTACTTGTATTAAATAAGCTTTGTGTTTTACCTCCTTTAACTGTCAATCTAGGAAATAAGCTTATAAAATTCCTCTCGCCAAAAACCCCATCACACAATAATTTCAACTGTGCTTGTTCATTATCATCTATACTTATAAATATAACCCCCGTATCCTTCAATAATTCTTTTGCCAACTTCAACCTTCTCTCCATAAATGACAGCCATTTACTGTGTCTATAACCATCTTCTTTATCAACAAAATCATCATTATAGATAAAATCCTTATTCCCTGTATTATACGGAGGATCTATATAAATCACATCAATCTTACCCTTATGTGTATATTGCAAGATCTTCAAAGCATGATAATTATCACCCTCAATCAAATAATTCATTGGACCAACACCTCCTCTAATACTTCTATCTTCAACACGCTTTAATATAGGATATTTATCTTTACAGTCTAAAACAACTTGTTCTTCTTTAGATTCCCATACTAAACCATATTTTTGATTTTTCTTTAATCTAGCTTCCAACTCTTTTACACGAGTCAAAAGATCTTCTCTACTTAATTCCTCTAATGACATAGGCGACATCTATGTTCATCGGACCAAGCACCTTTATATTAATTATTAAACGACAAAAAGGGATGCCCGATGGTCGCCACAATCAATACAAGCGCAAGGCCTGCAGTCATGTGCATCGAGGCACCCCTCACTATACACGACTGCAGGTATACACTTGTAGTGTTACTTATATTTGATTGTGGCGACTTGCTTAGTATAACAGATTTGACAAAGATTATCCATTTGCTAAAATATAATCACCTTTGAGGGTTGAGAGTCGCATCAACCCTTTCGATCTCGACATTTGTCGAGTGACGATTTAATGAAAACTCGAATAGATTCTCGAGTTTTCTTTTTACTTTATTGAAATCGTCATCACATATTTCACCTATCTTTATAGAAAATCTTTTTTTATTCAGTACACGAATCTGATACAACATGACACATCTAGACTGATTATTTAGAATAATATCAACAAACCAGGTCCCTTTTTTAAGTTTTGAGGTCAAAGGTAGTGCTATACATAAATCTTTTGATAATTTTTTAAATATTAATATAGGTCTTCTAAAATCCCTACCCTTTCCATATGATTCATCACCTATATTTAAACCAATAGAACACCACCAGATATCACCCTCTTTAAAGTAAATATCTCTATTGTCTAAAAAATGTATATTTTGCTTTTTTATATTCCATTTATTATATTTTTCTATAAATTCCCAATCTTCCATAGCAAAATTAAAACATTTTCATGTTCAAATTCTCATAAAGATTGTATAAACACAAAACCCTTAAAATATGCTATATTCTATATATGCAAAAACTAAAAACTGAAAATTATAAAGGTACAAGAGACTTCTACCCAGAAGATAATTTTGCACAAAATCATATATTTAAAATATGGAGAAAATCCGTAGAATCTTTTGGATTTCAAGAATATAATGCTTCAGTTTTAGAAGAATCAGATATATATAAATCAAAAACAAGTGAAGAAATAGTGAACAGTCAAACATATACTTTTATAGACCGTGGTGATCGTGAGGTTACACTTCGTCCTGAGATGACACCGACACTTGCTCGTATGGTGGCAGCCAAAAAAAGAGATTTATCATTCCCATTACGATACTATTCAATACCGAACTGTTTTCGATATGAAAGACCCCAACGTGGTAGACTACGTGAGTTTTGGCAATTGAATGTTGATATATTGAATACAAAAAATGATCAAGCTTATGATATAGAAATATTCAAAGTGATAAATAATATCATGATAAACTTCGGGGCCGAAGAAAAAGATTATACTATATACATAAACTCTCGTTCCCTACTTAATGCAGTATACAATCATTATTATGAATTTACGGAAGCTGAAGGAAAAACTTTTCAAAGATTATTAGATAGAAAAGATAAAATATCTAAAGAAGAATTCGCAAAAGAATATGAAAAGATCACCGACAAAGAATATCTCGATATCAAAGATATAAACATTCCCGAAGTTAAAAAAGAATTAGATTATATCAATACAATTATCAATGAATGTGCTAAAGAAAATATAAAGATTGTATTTAATCAGGATATAGTTCGTGGTTTTGATTATTATACTGGTATAGTTTTTGAAGTTTATGATAATGATCCAAACAACAACAGAGCTTTATTCGGTGGTGGTCGTTATGAAAATCTTATAGATCTTTTTGAAACAGTAAAAGATGATGTGAAAATATCTGGTATAGGCTTTGGTATCGGCGATGTGCCTATGCAAAATTTCTTAGAATCTAGAAATCTATTGCCTAAATACGAAAATAGTATAGATACTTTGATCGGGGTTATATCAGATCAACAAGAAGTTATTGATTATGCAAATATAGTAGCTCGTGATTTTAGAATAGAAAATAAAAATGTGGCTGTGAATTATGATAATCGTAAAGTTGGAGATATTATGAAAATCGCTGAGAAAAATAACATAAAAGAAGTTGTGATTATTGGTGAAAAAGAGGCTGAGACTAAGGTGTTTGAGGTGAAGATCTTGTAAGATGTCAACCACCTTATCAAGATAGAAAATCTTTACATTTTCTTTATGAAAATTTTAACACCCATATCGTATGATGTATTAATGTCAAAAAAATTTATATCCTGGATCATAAATAAAATTATAATAAATAAAACTAAACGAAATAATCTAATCATTAATGAATGTCAGGTCTATTGGTGTTTTTGGGGTGAAAATATCGGATACGAACAAGATGGTAAAGGCGAGAACTTTCATCGTCCTGTTTTAATATTTAAAAAATTTAATAACGAGATGTTTTGGGGTATACCCCTAAGTACTAAAAATAAAGATAATAAATATTATATAAAACTATTATTACAAGACATTGAGCAATCAGCTATTATATCTCAGATAAGAGCACTCGATACAAAAAGGCTTAGTAAATATATAGGTTATATTTCTATGAATGATTTCATAAAAATTCAAAACCGTATAATTGACATTATACGGAGATGATTTAAGCCGGACCATTATGATCCTGGCAAGTGGGATAACCCATTGTGTCTCATAAAGAGATTGACCTTATTCTAACAAAACAGATAAATCTGTCAAACCACTACTCCCTATCAATAACCCCAGGTGTATATCTGTTTGATGCATTCCACAACAAATAACTTTTCACACCGAGATCATCCAAAGCTTTTATCTGAGCTTTTACTTCAGGTGCATTATAATCAACTCCGAATATTGAGAAATCTTGCAACCAAGGTCTCATCACTTTATAAGCTGTGGAAGTTCCGTGAGTCGCTGTAACTCTATCCAAACCCATCTTAGTTGAATCATATATAGTTTGATATGGTGCTTTATTTGGCAACTTTATACCATTCCAATTATTTGGAAAATGAGATGGATAAATCATGCCAGAGATATAATCTACATGTTGAACAAATTCATCAAGATGTTGTCCTATAGTTAAATCATCTGTATTTGTCAGGACCATACCAAACACATCAGCTGATAAAGGTATACCCTCTAAACCTTTTCTAACATAAGCTAGAAAATTTCCCAAAGTCTGTCTTCTTTTATCAGCACCTGTAGATGAAGCTGTAAAATTCCCATTGTATTCATAACTTAAAAGATTCATCTGACCATCTGAAGGATAACGCACATAATCTAATTGTATTTCATCAAAACCTCTATCATAAACATTTTTAGCAAGATCAACTATATATTGTGCGGTTTTTTCTTTACTTGGAGATAACCAATAATTTCCTTTTCCATCTCTCCATGGTGTACCGTCAGCTTTCTTTGACGCAAGATCTAAGTTTTGTTTTGTAAAACATTCATCACGGAAAACTGCTATACGTGCTATCACATAAATATTTTTCTTATGATAATAATCAAGCTTTGCTTCTAAATCTTCTTTTGAAATAAGCGGCTGTATACAAGGATGTTGCATGCCAATATCATAAGTTATAACACCAGGTGCATCTTTTATATCAACCACTATTGTGTTTATAGTTGTTTCCTCTATCATCTTATCAAGTCTTTCTAAAAATGGTTTATACAAGAAACTGTTTGCAGAAACATATATACCACGAACATTTTCAGGTGTCTTTACATGAGACATTTTCTTTTCTTCTACAGGAGCCTCGACTTTTTCTTCAGTTGTAGTCGCTGAGGCATCTACTTCTATCTTATGTTTTATATCTTTGAAATAAGATAATAAATCTTTTGAAGTAACTCTTTGTGTTGCAAGAAACGCGACTATTAGAGCGATTATTACTAATATTATTTTTAAAAATTTTGAGGCACTCATGTTCTTTATAATAACATATAGGATGTTGATTTATCGAGTGAAATGATTATACTTCAACTTAACAGACCCCTTAAAAGAAACGAGGGTCCAGAACTTAACACCAAACACTACGTCATGAAATCAACAACACAAGCCTTTCCAGGAGCTGAAGTCTGCCCATTCAATGTTTATGGAGGCACAAAACTTATGGAAATTCTCCGGATTCATCTTGCTCTTTATAACGAAAACAGAGGCGAGATGGTTATCATCGAACTTGCCCCCGATGAACTATCCTCCCTTGCCGCTGAATTGGGTTGCGGCGATGATCCTAGACTGATGCATTTAATCGCAGAAGAGGTCAACACCAAATTCATCGAATCCCTGGATTATGGTTCTGGATATATGGATAGACATCCAGATCCTCAACCTCAACTTACTGTCGTTCGGCAAACCCGATTTGAAAACGGAGCGGCCATCAAAACTGGTCCGGAGGTGTTTCAGATTCTATTGCCTTACAATTATTACCCCAAGGAACACGATGGACAAATCGTTGACGGTGAATACGTCATGCCGTCATGAGACATCACCCTCTCTCCCGCCACGAGCCTTGCGCTCGCGGCGGAGTTTTTTATTTACAAAAGCTTTAAAATGATTATACTTCAACTTAACAGACCCCTTTAGAGAAACGAGGGTCCGAACACTAACCAGAAAACCACCATGGATATCTATATCAACGGGGAATTAAAACAACAAGAATCAATGGACTCCATCAATGACAGCTTCGCTGTTTTGTTGATGAGTGCAATCATCTTTTACCGCGACTTCGGCAAAATCGGAGAAGAGATGCTGATTACCTTTTCGGACGAAGAAGAAGCGGCGATTTGCAACTCTGCAAGGGAGTTGTTGAGCAATCGATGCTCGCAACCAAACGATCCGGAAGAAGTTCACGAGAAGACCCTTTTTGCGAAGGCTCTTCAGGCGATGATTTCCACCATCCCCACTAGCTCCCTGGAAACACTTCGTCTCTGCACCTACATCAGGTCAGTGACAGGAAAAACCCAGGATCGTCGAGTTGGTATCCTATACCACTCTTTCTCAACATTTCACCGTAATGAAAAAGGAACTTCTTTCACGATTAGCCCAATCGAATTCACGATGAAGGTCTGACGAAACCAGCTGCCGTACCCAAACCCGCCACGAGCCTTGCGCTCGCGGCGGTAATTTTTTATTTCATCATTGCTCTCACCAACCCATCAAACAAAGGATGTGAAGTTGTCGGTCTCGACAAAAACTCTGGATGAGATTGTGTTGCCACAAAATAGGGATGTTTATCTTTTGCAAGCTCTATCATCTCCATCAATTTTCCATCTAATGATTTTCCTGAAAACTTCAAACCTTTTTTCTCTAACTCTTCTACATATTCATTATTAACTTCATATCTATGTCTATGTCTCTCAACCACTTCATCTTTATTGTATAAACCATGAACTACACTTCCCTTTGTTAACTTACATTTATATGAACCAAGTCTCATGGATCCACCCATCATTTGTTTTGCTAGATTTTCTTTTTGACTTTCCATTATATCTATAATTTTATGTTTTGCATTTTTATCTATCTCAGTAGTATTAGCACCTTTAAGACCTAAAACATTTGTTGCGTATTCTATAACCGCAAGTTGCATACCATAACATATACCAAGATAAGGTATTTTATTTTTACGAACATATTCAATAGATTTTAATATTCCATCTACACCTGTAGTTCCAAACCCTCCTGGTACTATAAGACCATGACATCTTTTAAATACGTCTTTAAGCACCGCTCCATTTTTCTCTATGTTTTTAGAATCAACCCACTCTATTTCTACCCCGACTTTGGCTTTAGCAGCAGCAAATTTCAAAGCTTCCATCACAGAAAGATATGAATCCATAAGTGTAAAATCACCAGTATCAAAATATTTACCAATCATGGCAACACGAAAATTTTTATTCTTTTTAAGATGAATATTTTTTACAAAATTATTCCAATCAGACCAAAGTTTCTGTGATTCTTTATTATTTTTTTTATTTTTTAAGGATAATGCCTTAAGTACCGCCTCACCTATTTTGTCTTTACTAAAATTAAGTGGTACATCATATATACTTTTTATATCTGGTGCTGATATAACATTTTCTTTTAATACATTACATGATACAGCCAACTTTTCTTTTCTTTTATCATCAAGCGGAGCTGAAGCTCTAGCAATAATAAAATCAGGATGTAATCCATAACCATTCAATTCTCTGATGGCACTTTGTGTAGGCTTTGATTTCATCTCTCCCAAAGTTCCAGGTGTTGGCATATATGATACAACTATAACCATTACATCTTTGGGGTTTTTTAATTTCATTGTTTTGGCTGCTTCCATAAACATGGCATTTTGAAAATCTCCAATAGTTCCACCAATCTCAACTATAGTTATGTCAGCATCTTTTGCTGCAGTTTTATATCTATTGATAATCTCATCTCTTACATGTGGTATAGCCTCAACACATTTTCCTCCATAGCCAAGAGCTCTTTCTTTATCTATAACTGTTTTATATACCATGCCTGAAGTCATATAATTTATTTGAGAAATATCTTGATGCAAAAATCTTTCATAATTTCCCATATCTTGATCTGTCTCTAAACCGTTTTTCATAACAAAAACTTCACCATGTTCCGTTGGGTTCATGGTGCCTGCATCGACATTTAAATAGGGGTCAGCTTTTACTAGATTAACTTTGTAACCTTTGGTTTTTAAAATAAGCCCAAGTGATGATGTCGCCACTCCTTTTCCTACTCCAGACATAACTCCACCTATCACGAAAATAAATTTTGATTTCATATTATTAATTTTAATATTTTTCTGCCTGTGGGAAATCTTGGCTTTTATTGATTTTGGTGTTGAGATATTAATATTCCCACAATTTGACATACTTATAACCAAGTGGTAATATAAAAACACTGAGTGAGCTGTTCACCCAGCGAACTCTACAACCAACCAGCATATCAAAATGAAAGAGCACCTCGTTCGAATCGTTGTCGCGATTTTCATGGCAGTCTCAATGACAGCCAAATCTGCCACAATTCTGTGGTTTGCCGGCCCGGGCTATACGTCCGGGGGTAACACCTACAGCATCACCGGTCCAGTCACTGTGGAAACATCGGGATTGACCAACAACAACATCGGGTTCACCTTCAGCGGTCCTGCCGGAGGCTCTGTCTTCCTCAGAACCGCAAACGTCGGAAATCCCTGGGTCGTCGGACAAACGTATCGTTCGACAGACGCATTGGGTGGCTACCTGCAGATCCTGCTGAACTCACCGTATCGGGATTCATTTGCGAGCACGTCATACTGGGAATTCACGGTGCATCAAGCCGTGATCGACGTCATCCCGGACAAGTTCTCGGCATCTGGGAAGATCGTCGATAATATCGGCAAAGAGACATCGTTCTACGTCCAGTATAACTCGACCGCCATTCCCGAACCGACCGTTGCCCTCATCACACCTCTCGGCCTACTCACTCTCCTGCGCCGACGCAGGGACTGATGACTGCCGACACCCGAAAGCCTCGGGTTCCCTTCCAGGGAGCCCGGGGTCTTTTTAATTGTAATAAAAAGCTTTTATATACGTTCCATACTTAAGATAGTACAGATGGTTTTTATTATTAATTAATATAAAATATAAAAATATATGAAATTCATCTATATAATTAAAGAGTATATTAAAATGGCTTTTAAAAGCCTAAAATATGTATATTCTTTAGATAAAAAAGGGACTTTTTTCAGATTAAGTATACTCATAATATTCCCCGTATTATCCAACATTATAAACATAATAAACTCCAGACTAACTAACGCAATACAGAAAGATTTTGGAACAGGTATCATGCAATATGTCTTACCTGTATTTGTATTTTTGGTTATATTTACATTATTAGAAGAATTATTTTCATTTTTAAGTCAAAAACTAGGTTTAGTTTGGAACAGTAAGTTAAACAATTTGATATACGTAAATCAATTAGCCGATAAAAGTAAATTTAATATTCCTATTATAGATTCAAGTGATTATGAAGAATTGAGACAAAGAGTAGAGTTTGGTGCCGCAGGTAATGGACGTTATGCCCAGTCAAATCTAACAAGAAGTATACCAGAATTCTTAACAATAATCATAAACTTAGCATTCGCTATATATATAGCCTATTCATATAATTGGATATTTTCTACGCTTATACTTCTATCAACTCTACCAGGATTTTATTTCTTATTCGTTAGAGTTTTTGCAGTAAGAAGGAATTTTGAAAGTACCCTTGAACGGAATAAATATTTTGGTATATTCTCTGGATTATTTCAACATTATCAAGGATTAAAAGATGTGAAAAGTTCAAATAATTCTGATAGATTTCTGAAAATATATAAAGATGGTCAAGGTGAATTATTAGACCAGAGAACAAAAATACATAGTCATTATATGAATATTGGATTTTTAACTTCACTTTTAACTATGTCTATAATATTCGTTATACAGTTTTTTGTAATCAAAGACGTAGTTGCCGGAAATATACTTATAGGTACAGCCACTCTTATAATGTTACAGATTTCTAGACTTGAAACACAGGTAAACAGACTCTCAACCTTTCTCCCCGATCAATATGAGAATACAGTAGCAGCGAAATATTTATTCTTACAATCAGAAACAGCTGAAAATAAAGATAGATTGACTGGTAAAGATTTTGTAAATGAAAATGATATTATCGAATTTAATAACATAGATTTCAAATATGAAAACATTAGACTTGAATCATTACATAAATTAAATGAAGAAGTAGATACTATTGCCACAAAATATTTTGGTTTAAATAAACCAGAGGTAAAAACAGAAGAAAAAGAATTAAATAATTTTAATTTACATATAGATAATCTAAAAATACATAAAGGTGAAAAGATAGCTGTCGTAGGAAAAAACGGTAATGGCAAAACAACATTTATACAATTATTATTAAACATTTATCAACCTCAATCAGGCGACATAATACTATTTGGAAATAATCTGAAAGACTTATCTCAAGAAAATATAATGAGTAACTTCTCAGTATTATATCAAGACTACGCTCAATCCCCTCTTAAGGTTAATCAATACATAGCATTATCAGAGAAAGGAGAAATAGACATGGATAAAGTAAAATATGCCGCACAGATCGCAACTGCAGATGAATTTATAGAAAAATGGCCAGATCAATACACACAACAAACTGGCGTGTACATGAAAGGCGTAAAACCATCAAAAGGACAATATCAGAAAATGGCATTAGCTAGAGCTATATACAAAGATTCGCCTGTGATAGTACTTGATGAACCAACAGCATCTATAGATGCAATATCAAGTAAAAAAATATTTAAAAACCTAAAAGATGTTTCTAAAGATAGAACAATAATACTCATATCCCATAGTATGCTGGATATTGTTGATTTTGCAGATAGAATATTAGTTTTTGAAGAAGGTCGTATTGTAGGAGATGGTTCACACAAAGACTTGATGAAAACCTGCGGTATATATAGAGAATTATATGAAAGTGAGGTAAAATAATACCCATGCATAAAATATACCTAGATATAGAAACTCAAAATACTTTTCAAATGGTTGGCAGTAATGATCCAAAAGACTTAGATTTATCTATAATGTGTATATATGATACAAAAACCAATGAATATGAGAGTTTCAATATAGAGACACTCCCTACTCTATGGCCCAGACTAGAATCAACTGATATTATAGTAACTTTTAATGGTGATCATTTTGATCTTCCTATATTAAACAAATATTATAACGGTGATTTAACTAAATTTAGACATGTGGACTTGATGAAAGAAGTACAAAAAGTTATAGGTAGACGTGTAGGACTGGACAACATAGCACAAGCCACTCTTGGTATAGGTAAAACTGGTAATGGTTTAGAGGCCATAACTTGGTGGAAAAACGGAGAGGTGGATAAAATAATAGAATACTGTAAAGCCGATGTTAAGGTAACTAAAGATGTTTATGAATACGCTTTCAAAGAGAGACAATTATTCTACAGTGATGGAAATGAAAAGAGAGTTATACCAATAGAATCAAAAGATTGGGAAAAAAGTGGTGAAAGTGAAGGTATGTTAACTTACTCATTGCCATTTTAATAACCCTGTGACTTTTTAAAACATTTTAAAAATCAGTTGTTCTGCACTTGAACAATCTTATTTTTAAAATGTTTTATTTTTGATATAATTCATATATGGAAAATACAACAAATACAACTCACGCTAATTCAACAGAGCAAGTAGTTATAAAAAAGAAGAACAATATTGCAAATTACTTAACACCTATATCTATAATAGTTGTTGGTATATTAATAGCATCAGCATTATATTTCCGTGAACCTGCAAAATCAACAAAAAATAAAGATCTATTCAGTAAGACTGAACCTAAAATAGAAGTAGAAGACATAAGAGATACTGATCATATAAGAGGAAATAAAAATGCCAAAGTTGTCCTAATAGAATACTCAGACACAGAGTGTCCTTTCTGTAAACAATATCATGTAACATTAAAAAAGATATTTGATGAATATGGTAAAAATAATGATGTGGCCTGGGTTTATAGACATTTCCCTATATCATATGGAGAAAACCCTCTACATAAAAAAGCTGCAAAAGAAGCTGAGGCAACAGAATGTGCAGCAGAATTAGGAGGATCAGATATGTTCTGGAAATACCTAGATGAACTATATGCAGTTACTCCATCAAATGATGGATTGGAGCCATCAAAGCTACCTGAAATAGCTGCAAAAGTTGGATTAGACAAAACTAAATTTCAAACATGTTTAGATAGTGGAAAATATGCCGCAAAAATAAAAGAAGAATACGAGGCTTCACTTAAAGCAGGTGCTAAAGGTACACCTTACACTGTTATAAAATTTGAAAAAGAATTTATACCGTTACTTGATAATCAAGGACAAGGTGTAGGTGCTATACCTTATGAAATATTAAGACAAGTTATAGAACAAAATTTTATAAATCCTAAAAACTAATGGAGAAATATTTATCGATAAGAGTAAATACGGCTTTATACATGTCGATATTTTTCCTATCGTTACATTATGTATTTGTTTATCTAACAAATTCATCTATACTTAGATATCATTTCAACTTTAAAACCAGTGAAGTTTTAGTTATCTATGGTATAGCTTCTTTATTTGGATTATCTGTATATCTATTGATGCTCAGAGAAGGCTGGATAGATAAAACCAAGAGGAATATATATATTGCTACAGCTATTGAAATATTGATATTGGTATCTATGTTTTATTTCAGTGCTTATACAAATATATACGCCTTTATAGTTTTATTTACAATACATAACTTAATAACCCCATACATATTATTCAATCTAGATGTATTATTCGAAGCATATACTAATATAAAAGATAGAGGTAAGAGTCGTGGTATTTATTTAACCGTATGGAATACACCTTTTATAGTTGTACCTATAGTGATGAGTACATTGACTATGGATAATTTAAATATAGTCTATATAATCTCAGCTATATTATTGATACCTTTTTTCTTTCTTATACACACATATATAAAAACACCTCAAGTGAATGATATACCCCCTGTTCATGTTCTCGATGCTCTTAAAAAGTTTTTCCAAGATAAGCTGGACAGAAACTCATTCTTAATACGATTATCTTTATCAGCTTATTATGGAGCAATAGGAGTAATACTACCCATATACCTACACAGTGTTTTCAACTTCGATTGGGATAAAATAGGATTAATATTATCAGTTATGGTTGCTCCATTTATATTAATACAAATACCTTTCGGAAACATTGAAGATAAAAAACATAATGAAAAATCCATCATGCATTTGGGTGCAATAACAGCTATTGTATTTACTATATTCTTAGCGTTAATAAGTCCAGAGTATGACCCAAATATATCTTTCTTATTATTTATAGTTTTCTTATTTGTTGCTAATATAGGTTTAAGTTTAGTGGAAATATCTATGGATAGTATGTTTTATAAACATGTAACATCTAGAGACAACTCTGCACTTTTAATAATAAGATCAGCTAGAATTATACCCTATATCTTAGGTATAATATTTATATTAATTAGTTTTTAGACAATTATTATAATCAATTATTGTCTTGTTAAATTTCTCAATAGTGTCACGCAATTCGTTCAATCTCTTGTTATAATTATTAACTCTTTCATTATAATTATTAAGATAATTTGACTCTAAATTCTCAGGAGATGTTGTTTCTATTATTCCAGCCATTTTCTGCAATTCTCTTTCCTCAACCTCAAGAGCCGTCTTTTCTAAATTTATATTATTCTGTAATACTTCATCTATATTACCACATATAGGCATTGGTTTAGCAAAATGCTGTACAGCCATCCACTGCTTTTGATTTTTATATTCCCCTATACTAACAGCTACACCTATTTCTGTAAATTTAGGGTTTAATATATTTGCTCTATGAGTAGGACTATTCATCCAGGCTTGCACCAACATCTGATCTGTATTAAATACACCTAAAGCTAAGTTCTCTCCAACTATTTGAAATTTATAATTAACAGCACGAACTAAATCAGCTGCCGTCTTACCGTCAGGTGATGCGTGTTCAAAATATTGATTAGTAAACATATCATCAGCTTTTATGTTGGCTGATTTATTTAAAGCGGAACTTTTTGCCAAAGGAGACAAACCCGCTTTTATTCTCTCTAGGTTGGTGTAGTAAATTATACCATCAACACTTATTTTAGCATCTGGTATATTAATATAATTGGAATCATTTAAATAAGACTTGACTGTAGTGGCATGAGTACTACTGGCCAAATCACCCACAAAATCTTGTTTAGTTATATCTTTAAATATCTTTCCTGAATCGCCTTTAGGTGAGGTTTTAATGCTTTCAAAGAAAGATTTAGCATTATTAGTTAATCTATCCAACCCTAGACGAACATTTACACCATGTTTATCAAGCCAAAACATACACAGCAATATCAAGAGTATTAATGCAATATATCGAATTAACCTGAACATGTTATAAATATATGCTTTTTTAGGTTATTTGGCAATATTGATTAATTCTAAACACATAAACATAGGTATTTCCTTGCGTGCATTATCCTCAGCTTGCTGTTTAGGACCAGGCTGACTTTTTTTATGAGACATCCACTCCTCTATTTTTAATATAGCTAAGTTGTTTTTATAAAACAATTTAGAAAAATATTGTAATGGATGATGAAAAGAAAAAGTTTGCTCATTTTTACCAGACATAGCCTTTTGTCCAGGATTCATATCTATAGCATATTTTTTATCACTCATATAATTGTAAACAACCCTACCCTGTCTTCTAAAAGTATTATCGAAATACCAATCACTATCTTTCGGTATACGAAAAGATGGATGATTTATAACCAAGACAGCTCTTTTTCCATTCTTTAAAACCCTAGATATCTCAGACACAACCTTATCCAAATCTTTCATATTTTGTAGAGCTAATACAGAATACACTAGATCAATAGAATCAGATTTAATATTTTTCATATTAGCGGCATCAGCATTCTCTAAAACGACATTGTCATATTTTGATAAATTATCTTTAGCTATAGAGATAAGATCAGATCCGAGATCCAAACCGTATATGTTTATATATTTATTTGTACTATTTATTATCTTATCTATAAAAAAACCTTGCCCACAACCTATATCTAATACATGAGAATCATCAGATAAACTATCCAAATCTAAAAGTCTTAAAAGATTTGGTAATATTACCTTATTTTGATAATTATCTTCATCTTTAAGATAATCATCATACCAATTAGCTACTTTACCCCAAGAAGTATTATTTGACTGTCTTTTTTGTGGCTTTCTTAATGATTCTTTTTGCTGATTTAACTGATTCTGTCTTTTTGGCTTCATCTTTTATTTTTTTCCAATTAGCTTTTAATTCTTTTGTTAACTCTGTTAACTCCTCAACTGTCATACCTTTAACCTTCTGATATTTTTGAGTCAATTCATCAACCAATTTATGATATGTCTCTTCGTCTATATCTTTAACCTTCTCTACTTTCTCTAATAATTCACCCTTCAATTTAAATACCCAACTTTTTATATGCTTTAAACTCTTCTTACCTTTTTCTGTATTAAATAGAAAATGGGCTCCTAATAATGCTGATGCAAATAGACCCGTTATGCCTGCAGCTATTGCCATATTTTTATTATTATCTTTTTTTGTATTTGTGACTTTTTTCATAAATCTAATTATATCACAAATATAGGATTATTTTTTGTGTTTTCTGGTTTTTGCAAAAACAGATAATATAGGCAAAAGTATTGATAAACTGGTATTTAAAACCTTATTATCTTTATTTTTATCCATTATATCCTGCCCCTGTTCTATCAGTTTCTTTATAAATTTCCTAATTCGTAAAATTATAGATAATACAAATAAGGCAATGATAATCAACACGGTTACAAATATTGTTGTAACAAAGAAGAATACATCAGAATTATTAGATATGAAATTCATATTAAAATTATAACATTATTCTGTTTCTATCTCTAGAACATCGTCAACTTTCTCACCTTCGGACAACAGAGGACTATCTGTTACCTTATTTAATTTCTTTTCTATATTTCTGTTTTTACTTAAAGCTGTCTCTATGGTATTTCCAGCCTCTTGTATCTTCTTATGGGTTTTTTCAAGTAATAGACCAAAATTTCCAAACTCTTTTTTGACCACACCTAATATCTCCCATACCTCTGAAGATCGTTTTTGTATAGAAAGTGTTTTAAAGCCCATTTGTAAACTATTTAATATAGCCTGTATGGTTGTTGGACCAGTCACTATAACTTTATATTCCCTTCTTATAAATTCAAATAATCCAGGAATACGTAAAACTTCAGCATACAAACTCTCTATTGGTAAAAATAATATACCGAAATCAGTTGTATATGGAACATCTATATATTTATTTTTTATATCTTTTGCTTCTGATTTTATTCTATTTTCTAAGTTTTTATATACCACAGAAACATCTTCCATACCGTTGTCCCTAGCTTCTACAAGCCTTTGATAATCTTCTAATGGAAATTTAGCATCTATAGGCAACCATATATTTTTAATATCATCATTCCCAGGTAATTTTATAGCATATTCAACATTATCAGCTGAACCTTTTTTAGTCTTAACATTTTTTTCATATTGATCCGGAGTAAATATTTCTTCGATCAGATTACCAAGCTGAACCTCACCCCAGGTACCACGTGTTTTAACATTTGATAAAATCTTCTTCAAATCACCCACCCCTGTTGCTACAGCTTGCATTTCACCAAGACCTTTATGAACAAGCTCAAGTCTATCAGAAACAAGTTTAAATGATTCCCCGAAACGTCTCTCTAAGGTAGCATGCAATTTTTCATCAACGGTCTCACGCATTCTTTCAAGCTTTTCAGAATTATCTTTTTGTAAGATACCTAGACGACCTTCAACAACTTGAGTTATATTTTGAAAATTATTATTTAAAGTATTACTTAATTCTTCTCGTATTTCTTTTTGTCCAGAACTATTTTCCATACGAGATCTAGATATCTCATCTCTTATAAGTTTTTCTAAATTATTATCACTTTTCTTGGTCAAAATGGCCGCTATTAGACCCAATATAAGTAAACTTTGTATTATTAATATAAATGTCAACATATTATTATAAATCTTGACTATGTGTTACTTGATTAATGTTTGATGATAGACCTGTCTCATTAGATAAACCATATTCACCTTTTAAGGCCAAAGTGTTCATCTCCAATCTATCTATAAATATAGATTGTATTTTATCAATATCTGATGGATTTTCTGCAAAAGATTTCAATACAGGATCTTGCAATGCTCTAGAATATGAATAAGTTAAAGGAAAATTATAAGGACCGTTTTTCATGATATTGTTTAGATTCAGAGTCGCTTCTACAGGAGTTTGCCCTCCCGACAAAAACACAACCCCGCCTATATTGCCTGGTACTTTATTTTTTAAAATCTCTGATGTAAGCTTGGCTATGGTATCTGAATCTGCCTTATGATCTAATTGTTTACCTGATAAAACCATGGCTGTTTTCAATATGACATTTTTTATATCAACTTTATATTCTGATAATTCTTTGAATAATATATCGAAAACGTATGACATCTTCTCATGACATTCCTCTATGGTGTGCTCGCCATCATATAAGACTTCAGGCTCTATTATTGGCACTATGCCCGCTTCTTCAGCTAAAGATGCATATAAGGCTAAATTCTTAATATTAACATCTAATATCTCATCCGTAGTGTGCTTTACATCTATCACAGAACGCCACTTACAGAATCTAGCACCTAGATCATAATACTCTTTCAAACGAGGACGCAAATCATCTATACCCAAGGTAATTTTTTCACCGGGAAAATTTGGTATATCAGTTAACCCTTCATCAACTTTTATACCAGAAACAATACCCTGTTCAGAACAATATTGAACAAAAGTTTTTCCAGGTACAATCTCTTGCTTAAAAGTCTCATCATGAAAGATAACGCCACTTATATATTTATTTAAGTTAGATGTCTCCAATAATATTTTTCTAAAGGCCAAATGATTTTCTATTGTCTGTGGAATATTTAAATCTTCAAATCTTTTATTAATTGATTTTCCTGATTCATCGGCGGCCAACACACCTTTATATGTCGCAAATATTTTTTGAATAGTCTCTTGCATAGAAATATTATGACATGATTTAGCCCATAGTGATATGTCTATTTTTTATTTTCTGTGATTTATTTATACTTGATGTATCTATTATATGTTGTATAGTTATATATGTATGAAAAGCCTCTTATACTCCGCCCTCGTGTTAACCATGATCATTCTACTCCAGGGATGTGTACCTCTTGAGATCAGAGTCCATTTTGTTAGTACCTCCACAAAGACACAGGACGGTGATGACGGATTCTATGGGCAAGAGATACCCAAACCAGAAAACGGTTGGTAAACCCTATACCGTCAAAGGTATCAAAAAACCCGGACCTTTTAAGGACCGGGATTTTTATTTTACAGTCTTAGACTTTTAGATATTTTTTGATGGCAAAGAAAGCTGATACAGAACCTAAAGCTGATCCTGCCAAAACCAAAGAAAAGATAATAAAACCTAGGTTATCCTGATAATATGTAAACAGATTTACTCCTGTGCCAAGTTTTTCAGTCCAATTACCTGCATAATGAGTTATAGGTAATAATATTATCGTTGTCACAATGGCCGAAACCACACCATATAATATACCTACAGTAACAAATGGCGCTCTAATGTATATCTCACTGGCGCCAACCAATCTCATCACAGATATCTCTTCACGGAATATATATATAGCCAATCTGATAGTATTAAATGTTATCAAAATAGAAACTATAGCAAAGAATATAGCTATCAAAACACCTAATTTGTTTGATGCATTAATTATTCTATTTAGAGAAGCTATAGCCTGTTGATTCTTTTCTGTATAATTAATCTTATCAATTATATTATTAGCAGATGGTTCTTTTTGTTTGTCCTTCAAATAAGTCACTATACCTTCATATTTATTCGGATCTTTTGCCTTTATATTAATACTTGCAGGAAGAGGATTTTCCCCTATCTCATCTAAAGCTTGTATAGTTGAGGCCTCATCTTTATGTCTTTCTCTAAAAGTCTGATATGCCTGATCTTTGGAAATATATTTGACTTCGGCTATATCCTGATTTTGCTTTACTTCATTTGCAAATGACAATATTGATTCCTCAGTTGCCCCATTAACAAAATAAATATCTATATCAACCTTATTTTTAATAGTCTCTAGAGTTGAAGATAATACCACCCCAGAAAATAAAACCATAGATATAACAGTTAATGTAACTGTTAGTATCAAAACTGAGGCCAATGAAACTGATCCATTACGCCAAAAACTTATAGCCCCTGATTTTATTGTTCTTTTTAATTTTGTAAGTATCATTTGATTATTTAATGTTTTAAAGTTATATGAATATTATAATATATATTTACCTTCATGACTGTCCATCGCAACTTGCCCATCTTTCATGGTTACAACACGACGAGAAAGATTATCTATAACTCCGACATTATGAGTGGTTAATATGATAGTTGTTCCTAAATCATTAATCTTCCTAAGTAATTGTATAATTTCATAAGTATTTACAGGATCAAGATTACCTGTAGGCTCATCAGCAATAATCATATCAGGTTGATTGACAATAGCACGAGCAATAGCAACCCTCTGTTTCTCTCCTCCAGAAAGTTCATCGGGAAAATTATGCATCTTATGCTTTAAGCCCACCAAATCAAGTGCATGAGGTACATCATTTAATATTTCCTCATCTGTTCTACCGGCGGCCTCCATAGCAAAAGCCACATTTTCATAAGCTGTTTTATCAGGTAATAATCTAAAATCCTGAAACACAGTTCCCACTCTTCTTCTATAATGATTTATGTGATTTTTTCTCAGAGTATGTATATCCATATCCTCAAAAGTCACAGATCCATATGTAGGTTGTTCCTCACCTAAAATAAGTTTTAATAATGTAGTTTTACCAGCACCAGAATGTCCTACTATAGAAACAAATTCTTTTGGTTTAATGTGTAAGTCTATATCCTTCAGAGCTGTATCACCAGTGTGATAAAGTTTTGTTACTTTATTAAATTTAAGCATATTATCTATTATACAATAATATTAAAAAATTATCTCTTTATATTATTTAAATCTAATCCAGAATCACTTATCAGCTTTGCGAGATGATCTTTATGACTCTTCATAACATGCATAGTAGCCTCCATTTGCCCCTTACCTTTTTTAATCTCTGTTTGTATCTCATCTCCTATACGATGAAAAAACTCAGGATCTCTGTTTATTAGAGTCATGATCTTTTCTTGTTCTTCAGGAGAAACTCCTTTTAATTGTTTTTTTAATAATTGTTTTGTTAAAAAATCTTTAAAGAATGCCATATAATTATGGTATCAGAATCAACTTCAATTCCGCAACTATACGGTCATACAATTGTAGTGATATAATAGCGTTTGATAAATCTTTATCTTTTGCATATTTATCTGCATTATCTAGTGCTTTTTTAGCATCAACTATCATATCTGTAGTAGAAGCATTGTCCTCAAAACTTTCAATCTCTTTTTTAGAATCTGAGATGCGCTTTAACACATCTGCTTCTGTACTGGAAGATATCGCATCTGACTCTTTTTTCTCTATACCAACCCTTAAATCTATAGCTTCAAATACCTCCTGTTCAACACTGGTTGATACTGTATACAATTCATCTGCTTTTAAAGCTGTCTCTAAATCTAGAGCTATTTTTCTTGCTTCAGTTAACTTATTCTCACTCACTAAAGCTGCAACTTGATTTCTAATCTCTTTAGATCTATTTGAAACTTGATTTACTAATATTTGTTTCTTTGTAGTATCATTCAAAGCTAGAGTCTGTTTAAGTTGTTGTATATCTTCTCTGTTCTTAGATAGATTAGCTTTTATAGAATTATCTCTTTTTAAGTCATCTAGAGTTTCTCTGGCATGATTTATATCAGATATTGCTAATTGAGATTTATGTGTGAATACATCAAATAATTGAGTACCTATGACAGCCAATAATATAACAGGGATTGAATATTTTAAATATTGAACAAAATAATCTGTATAAGAATAAAAAGGTGTTTTAATAGATTCCTTTTTAATACCACTTTCAGACCTTTCAAAAATAGAGTTTAAGACATTTTGTTTTTCCATGAATGACAAAGACTCTGATTCATTAATCTTTAATGAACTTAGAACAGATTCTATTTGATTGTCGTTAAGTCTGTCTTTCATATTTTTGTCTTATTTTATCTAATACACGATGAACTTTAACTGACACAGTATTTTCTTTTTGACCAGTAACTTCAGCTATATCAGGTATACTTAAACCCTCTATAAACCTCATGAATATTAACTCTTGAGAATCTGAATCTAAAGTCTTTATAGTCTCCAATATCTTTTTGTAATCAATATCAGTTGCAGTGTTATGAGTAATGTCTTCATCAGAAGAATATTCATACCCCGCATCCAATAAATCATCTAAAGATTGTGTATGTTTTTTTCTATAATGATCTATGATTGTATTTCTTATGGTCTTAAATAAATAAGCCTTGTGATTGAAATCGATCTCATAATCTTTATTTATAGAATCTTCAAGATGTTTAGTTAAATCTGAATTAAGTTTAAATTGTAATTCATTTGGAATATATGTTTTATCCATAAGTTAATAGTTAATAAATAAAATAAAATCCTTTCGTATAGAGAATATATCTATAAGAAAGGATTTGTCAAATATAAAATATTAATAAATAATATCTTCTAGTTTTTCTTGTATTCTTATATTAAATCTAGTTTGTCATAAGAATTTAAGTATTCTAGTTTGTTTAAATCTATTATTATATTTTCAAGAAATATCTTGATATAATTTATAATATCAATTCAAATCTAATGTATTAACTATATCTTTTAATTTATTATAGAGTGTAAATTCTCATAAATCTTTTTTATCTGATATAGCATATCTTGAATATAGTGTATCCCAATATTGATAAGGTATAATAAATACACCATTATCTT